>NZ_JBVJVY010000020.1:146566-150428 GCF_055603265.1 Streptomyces sp. NPDC037288 | reverse complement strand
TCTGACCTCAGAACTCGCAATGATTCGGAGACCTGGAGTGCTCACCTGCTGGCGGCTACGGACCGTAGTCTTCCCCACGGCCCGACAAGGCCCATCAGAGACCCGTCACGCTCCTGCGACCGAGGCCAGGTAGGCGGCCGTCTTCTCCGGCTCGTAGAAGAAGTTCTCGAAGTCGGCCGGGTCGTTGAACGCGTTGGCGAAACGGTCGGCCACCGGCTGCAGCTGACCCGCCGCCCCGATCAGGTTCAGTATGTGCTCCGGCGGCGGCATGAGCATCGCGTTCGTCCACTTGGTGACGTGCTGCGCGGTGGCCCAGTACCGGTCGAACGCGGCCTGCATCCACTCCTCGTCGAACGGCTTGTCCCCGTGCTCCAGGATCGAGGCGAGGTACGCGGCGGCGCACTTGGAGGCGGAGTTGGATCCCTGGCCGGTGATCGGGTCGTTGGCCACGACGACGTCCGCGACGCCCAGGACCAGGCCGCCGCCGGGCAGCCGGCCGATGGGGTTGCGGACGGTCGGGGCGTAGCGGCCGGCCAGCGTGCCGCCCGCGTCGGTCAGTTCGACCTCGGTGGCCCGTGCGTACTCCCACGGAGTGAACTTCTCCATGAGTTCCAGGGTCAGGGAGAGGTGCTCGGCCGGGTCCTTGACGCCGTTGAAGACGTCGAGCGGGCCGCCGGGTATGCCCTCCCAGAACAGGATGTCGGCCGGTCCGGAGGTGGTGAACGTCGGCATGATGAACAGCTCGCCGACGCCGGGGACGAGGTTGCAGCGGACGGCGTGGAAGTCCGGGTGCTCGGGGCGCGGGCCCAGCCCGTGGACGTACGCCACCGCCAGCGCCCGCTGCGGCTCGCTGTACGGGGAGCGCGAGGCGTCGCGGCCGAACATCTGGACCAGCTCGCCCTTGCCGGCCGAGACCAGGACGAGGTCGTACGTACGGGAGAAGTAGTCGAGGTCGCCGACCGCAGCGCCGTGGATGACCAGCTGGCCGCCGCGCTGCGCGAAGGTCTCCATCCAGCCGGCCATCTTCACCCGCTGGTCGACCGACTGCGCGTACCCGTCCAGCCTGCCCACCCAGTCGATCGCCCGCTGCGTGGGCCCCGGGTCGTGCGAGCCGGGGGCCGCGACCGAGACGCCGAGCCCTTCGATCCTCGGGGCCTGGGACTCCCAGAAGTTCAGCTGGAGATCGCGCTCGTGCTGCAGGGCCGTGTCGAACATGCACTGCGTCGACATGACCCGGCCGGTGCGGATCTCGTCCGCGGTCCGGTTCGACATCAGGGTGACCTCGTAGCCGTGCGACTGCAGGCCGAGGGCGAGCTGGAGACCGGACTGACCGGCTCCGACGACGAGTATCTTCCGCATACGGGGGCTGTTCTCCTACTCGGGGGTTTCGTCCAGCGCGTGGGCGACGAGGGACAGGAGGGTCTCGATCACCGAGATTCTGCGCCGCGCATCCATGATCATTACAGGGATGTGCGCGGGGATCGTCAACGCCTCTCGCACGTCCTCCGGTTCGAAGCGCTCGCTGCCGTCGAAGTGGTTGACCGCCACGACGTACGGCATCCCGCAGCTCTCGAAGTAGTCCAGCGCGGGGAAGCAGTCCTTGAGCCGCCTCGTGTCCGCGAGGACGACCGCGCCGATCGCGCCGCGCACCAGGTCGTCCCACATGAACCAGAACCGCTGCTGGCCCGGCGTGCCGAACAGGTAGAGCACCAGGTCGTCGTCGAGCGTGATGCGGCCGAAGTCCATGGCCACGGTGGTGGTGAGCTTGCCGGGTGTGGCGGTGAGGTCGTCGGTCTCCTCGCTGGCCTCGGTCATCAGCGCCTCGGTCTGCAGGGGCATGATCTCCGAGACGGAGGTGACCAGGGTGGTCTTGCCGACCCCGAAGCCTCCCGCCACGACTATCTTCGTGGCGATCGGGGCGCGGGTGCGGTCCGTCTGCCAGGACTTCAGGTCCTCGTCGGGCTCGGTGACGAGGGGGGCGACGCCGGTGGCGTCAGAGACGGCGGAGTCCACTCAGCACCCTTTCCAGCAGCGCGCGGTCCGGGCGGCCGGTGCCGTGACCGGTTCCGGTGCCGTACACACGGATCTTTCCCTGGTCCGCGAGGTCGCTCAGGAGCACGCGGACCACGCCGAGCGGCATTTGCAGCAGCGCGGCGATCTCTGCCACCGTGCGCATACGGCGGCAGAGTTCGACGATGGCCCGCGTCTCCGGCATGACCCGGGTGGTGAGGGAACCATTCGTCAGTTCCCTGCGCTCCTCGGGGGCCTCCAGCGCGGCCACGAACGTCTCCACGAGGAGGACGTGACCGAAACGGGTACGGCCGCCGGTGAGCGAGTAGGGGCGCACGCGGGCGGGTTTGCGGTCGCCGCCGCGCACGGGGAGATTCGATGTGCCGCTCATCGGGCGCTCCCGGTCGACTGGGACTCCAGTGACTGCCGTAGCTCCGAACGGAGTTCCGGGGTCAGGACGTGGCCGGCGCGGCCGACGAACAGCGCCATGTGGTACGCCACCACGCTCATGTCGCACTCGGCGCTGCCGTGCACACCGAGCAGTGAGCCGTCGCTGATCGACATCACGAACAGGCTGCCCTCCTCCATCGCGATCATCGTGTGCCTGACCCCGCCGAACGCCATCAGCTTCGCGGCGCCGACGGTGAGGCTGCCGATACCGGAGACGATGGTGGCGAGGTCGGCGGAGGAGCCGCGGGGGCCCTTCGCCGGGCGGGCCCGACGGGACTGCTCGGTGTGACCGGGGTCGGACGAGAGGAGCAGCAGGCCGTCGGAGGAGACCACGGCGACCGACTGGATGCCGGGGACCTCCTCGACCAGGTTGGTCAGCAGCCAGTGCAGGTTGCGGGCTTCACTGCTCAGTCCGTACGTACTGGGCGCGGTCAACTGCTTGCCTCCTCGGCTGTGCCCCCCGTGGCTTCTGTGGCTTCTTCGGCGTGTGCGACTTCTGCTTCTACGGCGCGGTAGCCGGCCTGGGCCCCGCTGCGGAAGCCGCCGAGCCTCCTGCGGAGGGCTTCGGCGTCTACGGTTCCGGTCCGGCGGCGCGGGGCCTGGGCCGGTACGGCGATCTTGGGGGTGCGCTTGGGGAGGCCCTTGGCGGTGACCGCCTCGGCTTCGCCGTCGGCGGGGTCTTCGCCCCCGTCCGCACCACCCGTGCGGCTCTCGTCGTCGGGTGCCGGTGGCCCCTGCGGGGCGCGTCCGCCGTCGGCGGCCGGCGGGTCCGTGAACAGTGCGTGCGGCGCATCGGCTCGGTCGGCCGTGGGCTCCGTCGTGAGGTCCGGGAGGAGCAGTTCCATCGTCGTCTCGGCGTACGTCTCCGCCGGGGCCTTCGGGCGGGTCTCCGTGTTCTGCGCACCCGCGTCGGCCTGCTCATGGACCGCCTGCACCGCGTCCTCGCCGCGTCCGGCGTGGGACTCACGTGCCGTGGTCTCGAGGCGCTCGCCGAAGGCCACCCGCACCGCGTCCTGGGCCGAACCGCCGAAGGCTCCCTCGGCCTCCTCGGATCCCGCCCCCAGTCCCCCTGAGGCACCTTCTTCGGCCGTACCCCCGGAAACACCGGAAGCGAGTACGCCGTCCTCCACCGAACCACCCGAGGCAGCCGCACCCTCCCCCGCCGACCCACCGGAAGCGAGTACGCCGTCCTCCACCGAACCACCCGAGGCAGCCGCACCCTCCCCCGCCGACCCACCGGAAGCGAGTACGCCTTCCTCCGCCGAACCACCCGAGGCAGACACACCGCCCTCCGCCGACCCACCGGAAGCAGACACGTCCCCCTCCGCGAAACCGCCGGAAGCAGACGCGCCCTGCGCCGACCCGCCGGAGGCGGACACATGCCCCGCCACCGAACCACCGG
>NZ_JBVJVY010000020.1:0-146468 GCF_055603265.1 Streptomyces sp. NPDC037288 | reverse complement strand
GGAAGCAGACACACCCTCCCCCGCCGACCCACCGGAAGCGAGTACGCCGTCCTCCGCCGGACCACCCGAGGCAGACACACCGCCCTCCGCCGAACCACCCGGGGCAGACACACCGCCCTCCGCGAAACCGCCGGAAGCAGACGCGCCCTGCGCCGACCCGCCGGAGGCGGACACATGCCCCGCCACCGAACCACCGGAAGCAGACACACCCTCCCCCGCCGACCCACCGGAAGCGAGTACGCCGTCCTCCGCCGGACCACCCGAGGCAGACACACCGCCCTCCGCCGAACCGCCGGAGGCAGTCGCGCCGCGGACCGCCCGTTCCGCCAGGGCGACCAGGGGGTCGCGGTCCTTGGGGCGGGCGGGGAGGACGTTGGAGTTGACCTCGGCGTCGGCGCCGGGGAGGGAGAAGGTGCCCGTGGTGCTCGGGGACGAGGTCTGCGGGGGCAGGGCGGTCGGTGGGGCCTCGGTGAGGAGGGTGGCCGGCAGGACCACGACCGCCGCGATGCCGCCCTGCTTCTGCTCGCGCAGCTGCACACGCGCCCCGTGCCGGTGGGCGAGGCGGGCGACGACGTACAGGCCGAGGCCCAGGCCGGCGTCGCCCTCGCTGTCGTAGGGGGACTCGGGGTCGAAATCGGTCAGACGGGAGTTGAGGCGGTCGAGGCGCTCGGGCGCCATGCCGATGCCCTCGTCCTGGACCGAGAGCATCACCTCGCCGCTCTCCAGGAGCCACCCGGAGATCTCCACCGGCACCTCCGGCGGGGAGGACGACGTGGCGTTCTCCATCAGTTCGGCCAGGAGGTGGGAGAGGTCGTCGGCCGCGAAGCCCGCCACGTGGGCGTGCGGGGGGAGGGCGGCGATGCGGACGCGTTCGTAGCGTTCGATCTCGCTGACGCCCGCCCGGACCACGTCGACCAGCGGAACCGGGCCGTGGTGCTGCTGGACGTGCTCGGCGCCGGCGAGGACCAGCAGGTTCTCGCTGTGACGGCGCATGACCGTGGCGAAGTGGTCCAGCTTGAAGAGGGTCGCGAGGCGGTCCGGGTCCTGTTCGCGGTCCTCCAGGCCCTCGATCACCGCGAGCTGGCGTTCCACCAGGCCGAGGGTGCGCAGCGAGAGGTTCACGAACGTGCCGCCGATGCTGGTGCGCAGCCGCTCCAGCCGGGCCACGGCGTCGGCGAGTTCGGCGCGGAGTTCCTCGCGGGCGTCGGCCATCTTCTGGCGCTGGCCGACCAGGTGCTTGCGGTCGGTCTCCAGGGTGGCGACCCGCTCGCCCGCGGCGACGGTCTGCTCGCGCAGGGCCACCGCGTGTGCGTGCAGGGCGTTGACCGAGCGGACGACCTGGGCGAACTCGTCGTTGCGGCCGGTGAAGGTGATCGGCTCCTGGGCGGTCGGGTCGTCCGATTCCGCGAGGCGGGCCGAACCGCGGCGCAGCACCGACAGGGGCCGGGTGAGGGTGCGGGCCATGGCCGTGGCGATGCCGATCGCGACCAGCATCAGCGCGCCGAGGACGGCGATGCGGATCTCCAGGGCGGTGACGTCGTCGTCGCGGAGTTGCGCCAGGTCCTTGGTGCGGTGGTCGTAGAGGGCCGACTCCGCGCCGCGCATCAGGTCGACGCGGGCGGACAGGGCCGCGTCCAGCTTCTTGGTGCTGGTGGTCAGCTCGCTGTCGGCCAGCGTCGGCTGGTCGGTGAGCGTGGCCAGGTACTTCTCGGCCGAGTTGACGTCGGAACCGGTGACCGTGGAGTCGTAGGAGTCGACGGCCGCCTTCGGGGCGGTCTCGCGGAAGCCGGCGAGGGCGGCGTCGGCGCGCAGCCGGGCCTGCTGGGCGGCGGCGGCCAGCTGGTCGCGCTGCTTCCGGTCGGCCGCGGAAGTGGTGGAGGTCGTGGTGGGCAGGCCGGTGACCGGGTTGATCACCGTACGGGTGCCGGACGGCACGTTCAGCGCGGCCAGCAGCAGGCCGCGGGCGGCGGCGGACTGCTGGACGGCGGTGTCCAGGTCCGCGAGCGCGTGGGCGCCGGAGCCGGCCCGCGGGGGCGTCCGCTCGGCCAGCTGCTCGGCGAGCCGGTGCAGCGCGGTGATGGTCTGCGAGTACGCCTGGTGGGCCTGGAGGGCCGAGCTCTTGCCGGTGAGGGCGGCCCGGCGGACGGTGTCGATGCCGTCGAGGTCGCCGCGCAGGCTCGCCGGGGTGTCGGTGTCGGCGCGCAGGTCCTCGACCTGCCGGTCGACGCGGGCGCTGCGGTCCTCGGACGGGGCCTTGGACTTGGGGCGGCCCGCCGCGATGTAGGAGGTGACCTCGTCGCGCTCGTCGGCGAGGGAGTTCGCGAGAGCGAGGGCGTCCTGGGTGCGGGCGGCCAGCGTCACCAGGTCCTGGGAGTCGCTGACGTCCTGGGAGGCGGTGAGCACGGAGGGCGTGCCGGCTCCCGCGACGGCGGCGGCCACCACGGCGACGGCGACGATGAGCCGGGTGCGCACATGGGTGGGGCGGCCGGTGCCCGCGGGGGTCTGCTGGGCGGTCCCCGTGGGGTCCGTCTGCCTGCCTGTGCGCCGAGGCCGCGTTTTCTGCACCGGTGCTCGCAATCCTGAACTCGTCTACCCAGGGCACCGGGTGGCGCCCCGTCATTTCGGTGCCAAGTGGTGCGTACACCCGGTTCGTACGGTTCCCGACCCTCCCAGCGCCGGTAGGCGGTGGTCGCGCATCACCTGACCCGCCACCCGAAGGAGTGAACATCGGAGGGGAGTTGGCGGGCAAGTTCGTGTGGCGCGTGTGGTGCCCCTGCGCGGCACGCCGGTTGGACGCGCGCCGCAGGCTTTGGCAGTATTCGCCGCCACGCCTTCCCGGAGCCGCTCATTCCCGCCCAAAACAGGCGGCTGACCTGCGGGGTCGTGTCAATTCAACGGCCGTTGCCAGCCTTTGGCACATCCTGTGAAGGGCTCGTGCAGACTGGCTGGATGCGAACTGATCTCGTTTCGGAACCCGGCGACGCGAACCGCCCCAACGAGGACTTCGCCGGTGCCGGACTACCCGCCTCCGGACAGGGAGGTTGCGTGATCGTCCTCGACGGGGTGACTCCGCCGAGAGGCGGGACGGGGTGTCTGCATTCCGTCCCCTGGTTCACCGCGCGGCTCGGTGGCGCACTGATCGAACTGACCGTTTCGCGCGGAGATCTGACACTCCCGGAGGTTCTCTCCCGGGCGATCGGCCGCACCGCCGAGGACCACGCGGACACCTGTGAGCTTTCTCACCCGCGTACCCCCCAGGCAACCGTCGCGCTGGCCCGCTGGTCCGCCGACACGGTCGAGTACCTGGTGCTGTCCGACGCGGTGCTGCTGCTGCAGGGGCCCGACGGGGCGGTCAGCCCGGTCCTGGACGACCGTCTGGCCCGGATCCCGCGCTCCCGGCTCGTCACCGACGCCCTGGTGGACGCCACCCTGCGCAACAAGGAGGGCGGTTTCTTCACGGCCGCCGCCGACCCGTCGGTGGCGGCGCGCGCGGTCGCCGGCACCCTGCCCCGCCGCGAGGTCCGCGCCCTGGCCGCGCTGACGGACGGCGCGACCCGCTGGACGGAGAAGTTCCACGAGGGCGACTGGGCGACCCTGTTCGACGTGGTCGCGAAGGAGGGCGCCCGGTCGCTGGTGGACCGGGTGCGGGAACTGGAGGCGGCGGACCGGGAGGAGCGGGCGTTCCTGGGACGGAGCAAGACGCACGACGACGCGACGGTGGTGTACGCGGAGCTGTGAGGCGCGCACCGCATGCGCCCGCTTCCCCCCTGTGTGCCTACTTCTCCATGACGCCGTTCAACTGGTGCAGCAGCCGGGCGAGTTCCGCGACCTCGCGGCGGTTCCAGTGGGCGAGCTGGCTGACGTACCGGGCGCGGCGCGCCTCGCGGACCTTGCCGACCCGGCCGCGCCCCTCGTCGGTCAGGGTGACGAGCCAGGCGCGGCCGTCGGCGGGATCGGGTTCGCGGGCGATCAGACCCAGCTCCTCCAGGGCACGCAGCTGGCGGGACATGGTGGCCTTGCCGACGCCGATGTAGGCGGCGAGTTCCGTGGCCCGCTGGCCGCCGAGCTCGTCCAGGCGGATGAGCAGGCCGTATGCGGAGGACTCCAGGTCGGGATGGACCTCGCGGGCCATCTCGCCCTGGTTGGCCCGCGCTCGCCGCAGCAGCACGGTCAGCTCCCGTTCCAGTGCCAGGAACTCCTGGTCGGCGCCGCTGGGCGTCACCTCGTGGGCGCCGCGATGTGCGTCGCCGTTTCGGTCCTCATGCACGTCAGCACCCCTGCTCGGTTTCCTGGTCCTGAAAGTTTCTGCCAAAAATCGTCATTGCCGCAGCTCTGTAAGTATTTCGCAGGCGTAGACCAACGGCGGCGCCCGGACCCCCTTCCACGCCGTCATCTACGTGCGTAGCTTCTTTATCAGGCAATCAATGGCATGCCCACGCCAGTGCGGCACTCGGTTCACGGTCACCGCCTCGTTTCCCCCCACCCCCCATCCCGGAGGCACGTCATGCCCGTGCACAGACCCGGCTCCGACCGCTCCCCCCGCCCCCCGCGCCCCCTCGCCGTCCTCGTCACGGCCCTGCTCGCGGCCCTCTCCCTCACCCTGCCCCTCACCTCCGCCCACGCCGCGACCGCGCCCGGCCGCGGCTTTGCCCACATGGGCATGGGCGTCCTCGCCCACGACGGCCGAAACGGCACCCCCACCTCGGGTGACGTCACCCAGACCGAGGGCGTGGACGTCTCCGCCTACCAGGGAAACGTCGCCTGGTCGACCCTGTGGAGCAGCGGGGTGCGCTGGGCGTACAGCAAGGCGACCGAGGGCACGTACTACACGAACCCGTACTTCGCCCAGCAGTACAACGGCTCGTACAACGTGGGCATGATCCGCGGCGCGTATCACTTCGCGACCCCGGACACCACCAGCGGCGCCACCCAGGCGAGCTACTTCGTCGGCCACGGCGGCGGCTGGTCGCGCGACGGCAGGACCCTGCCCGGCGCGCTCGACATCGAGTGGAACCCCTACGGCGCCGCCTGCTACGGCAAGACCACGAGCCAGATGGTCAGCTGGATCGCCGACTTCATCACCAGGTACAAGTCGCTCACCAGTCGCTACCCCGTGATCTACACGGCCACCAGCTGGTGGGCCCAGTGCACCGGCAACTACGGCGGCTTCGCCGCGAACAACCCGCTGTGGATCGCCCGCTACGCCTCGGACCCGGGGACGCTGCCGGCCGGCTGGTCGTACTACACGATGTGGCAGTACACGTCCTCCGGCCCGACGGTCGGCGACCACGACAAGTTCAACGGAGCCCTGGACCGGGTGCAGGCCCTGGCCAACGGCTAGCACCACACCCGCCGGGCCGGGGGCCCGGCAGCACCCCCGGGCAAGCGCGGCGACAGTGCCCTGGACCCGGTGCGGGCGCCGGCCAACGGCCGGTGCCCGCTGAGCCGGTCTGTGCGGTGGCCGGCCTCGCGGGCGGCCACCGTCTTCGCCGCGTTGGTGCTCACCGCCGCCCGGGATCATTCTGGTCAGCAAGGGCCTGCCGAGCTAGGGCGAGATGAGCGGCGATGGAGCGACAGTCGACGTACACGGCCACGGCCACCATCGATGAGCGGGGCATCCTCACGGGCTGGAGCGAAGGCGCACGGCGGCTGCTCGGCTACGACTCGCGGGCCGTCGTCGGACGGCCCGCCACCGCGCTGCTCGCCGCCGACGGCTCGGCGGCCCGCCGGATCCTGGCCGGACGCGAACGCTGGAACGGCACCGTCCCGCTGCGCCACCGCGACGGCCGGCGACTGGAGCTGGGCGTGCTCGCCCACCGCCGGACCTCGAAGGGCGGGGTCACCGACTGGCTCGTGGTGAGCGCCGTGACGGCCCGGCCGCAGCCGCCCCGGGGCGAACCACTGGAGGAGTGGACGTTCCTGCAGTCCCCCTTCCCACTGGCGATCTTCGACGCCGACCTGCGGCTCGTGCGCGCCAACCGCCGGATGGAGCACGCCCTCGCCCTGCCCGAGGCCGCGATGCGCGGACTGCGCCTGCCGCACATCGCGCCCGGCGCCGCGAGCGAGGAGGCCGACCGGTCGATGCGGCTCGCGCTGGAGTCCGGCCGGCCGCAGCAGGCCACGGCCGCACTCGGCCCGGAACTCGCCGCCGGCGCCGTGCTCACCCCGCTGAAGGACGCCGGGGGCCGGGTGCGCGCCGTCTGCCTGTCCACGCAGGCGCCCGACCAGGACGCCGCCGGCCCGCCACAGGCGGCGCACGAGAGCGGGCCGCGCGTCGGCCCGGTGGCGGACCAGGCCCGTGCCGCCCAGGAACTCGGCGAGGTCACGGTTCCCCGGCTCGCCGATGTCATGGCGGTCGACCTGCTGGACTCGCCCCGCGACGCGGACGACGAGCCCGGGCGGCCCGGCCTGGTGGTGCTGCGCCGCGCCGCGCTGCGCGCCGTCCCGGACGGCCACGGAACCGCCTACGGCGCCGGCCCGGGCGAGGCGGTCGTCTGCCCGGTGGACTCCCCTCCGGCCCAGTGCCTCGCGGCGAGCCGGCCGCTGCTGTACGACACGGCGGATCCGGTCGTCGCCGAGTGGGCGGCGGTGGACCCGGGCGCGGCGTGGCTGCGCGCGTCCGGGGCGCGCTCGCTGCTGGCGGTGCCGCTGCTCGCCCAGGGCGGGGCGCTCGGCGTGGCGCTCTTCGGCCGGCGCCCCGGCCGGGGGCCGTTCGGCCCGGGGGAGCTGCGGCTGGCCCAGGAGTTCACGGCCAAGGCGGCCGCCGGCATCCGGCAGGCCCACGCCTCCTCGCGGGCCCGCACCACCACCATGGCCCTCCAGCGGAGCCTGCTCCCGCACACGCTGCCCGCCCAGGCGGCCCTGGAGATCGCCGCCCGCTATCTGCCCACCGCGACCCGGGCCGGCGTGGGCGGCGACTGGTTCGACGTGATCCCGCTGTCCGGGGCGCGGGTGGCGCTCGTCGTGGGCGACGTGGTGGGCCACGGCATCCGCGCCTCGGCCACCATGGGCCGGCTGCGTACGGCGGTGCGCACGCTGGCGGACGTCGACCTGCCGGCCGACGAACTCCTCACCCACCTCGACGACCTGGTGCTGCGGCTCGCCGCCGACGAGGGCAGCGCGGACCCGGCCGCCGAGACCGCCGGCGGCATCGGCACCACCTGTCTGTACGCCGTCTACGACCCCGTCTCGCGCCGGTGCACCCTGGCCCGGGCCGGCCATCCGCCGCCCGCCGTGGTCACGCCGGACGGCGCCGTGCGCTTCCTCGACGTGCCCGCGGGGCCACCGCTCGGGCTCGGCGGGCTGCCCTTCGAGGCGATCGAGACCGAACTGCCCGAGGGGAGCCTGCTCGCGCTCTACACCAACGGGCTCTTCGAGGCCCGGGAGCACGACATCGACGAGGCGCTGGACAAGATGTTCGCCGCGCTCGGCCGGCCCGCGACCACGCTGGACGCCGTCTGCGACCGCGTGCTCACCGAGCTGCTGAGCCACCGCCCCGACGACGACGTCGCCCTGCTGGTCGCCCGCACCCGGGTCCTGCGCGAGGACCGCGTCGCCGCCTGGCAGCTGGCGAACGACCCCACGGACGTCTCGCGGGCCCGCCGCCTGGCCTGCGACCAGCTGTCCGCGTGGGGCCTGGACGAAGCCACCTTCCCCACCGAGCTGATGGTCAGCGAGCTGGTCACCAACGCCATGCGGTACGGCCGCCCGCCCGTCCGGCTCCGGCTGATCCACCAGGACTCGACCCTGATCTGCGAGGTGTACGACTCCAGCGGCACCACCCCGCACATGCGGCGCGCCCGAATCTTCGACGAGGGCGGCCGGGGCCTGCTGCTGGTCGCCCAGCTGGCCGACCGCTGGGGCACCCGGCACGACCGGGTCGGCAAGACGGTCTGGGCGGAGCAGTCGCTCGCCGGGGCCGCCGGTTGAGTCAGCCCGTCCATGTACGCGCGCATGGCGAAGGCCCGGGCCTCCCTCTGGTTTCCAGGGGACCGGGCCTCCGCTCATCCCGCAGCGTCCGTCACGCCGCCACGGGAACCTCCGGCGCCGCGCCGTTCGTCGCGGGCGCGAGCGCCAGCTCCAGGACCTGGCGGACGTCGGTCACGGTGTGGACGTCGAGCCCGTCCAGTACCTCGGCCGGGACGTCGTCCAGGTCGGGCTCGTTGCGCTTGGGGATGATCACGGTGGTCACCCCGGCACGCTGGGCGGCGAGCAGCTTCTGCTTCACGCCGCCGATGGGCAGGACGCGGCCCGTCAGTGAGACCTCGCCCGTCATCGCCACGTCCGTGCGGACCAGCCGCCCGGAGAGCAGCGACGCGAGGGCCGTGGTCATCGTGATGCCGGCGCTCGGGCCGTCCTTCGGGACCGCGCCCGCCGGGAAGTGGATGTGTACGCCCCGGTCCTTCAAGTCGCCGACCGGGAGCTCCAGTTCGGCGCCGTGGCTGCGCAGGAAGCTCAGCGCGATCTGCGCGGACTCCTTCATCACGTCACCGAGCTGACCGGTCAGGGTCAGGCCGGCCGCGCCCGTCTCCGGGTCGGCGAGGGACGCCTCCACGAAGAGGACGTCACCGCCGGCGCCGGTGACCGCGAGGCCGGTCGCCACACCCGGGACGGACGTACGGCGCTCGGCCGGGTCCTGGGCGGACTCGCGCACGTGGTGCGGACGCCCGATCAGACCGCGCAGGTCCTCGTCCCGGACGGTGAACGGCAGTTGCCGCTCGCCCAGTTCGTGCTGGGCCGCGACCTTGCGGAGCAGGCGTGCGATCGAGCGCTCCAGGGTGCGCACACCCGCCTCGCGCGTGTACTCGCCGGCCAGCTTGCGCAGGGCGCTCTCGTCCAGGGTGACCTCGTCCTCGCCGAGTCCCGCCCGCTCCAGCTGGCGCGGAAGCAGGTGGTCACGGGCGATGACGACCTTCTCGTCCTCGGTGTAGCCGTCCAGGCGGACGATCTCCATACGGTCGGCGAGCGCCTCCGGGATGGCCTCCAGGACGTTGGCGGTGGCCAGGAAGACCACGTCCGACAGGTCGAGTTCGACCTCCAGGTAGTGGTCCCGGAAGGTGTGGTTCTGCGCCGGGTCCAGGACTTCGAGCAGGGCCGCGGCCGGGTCGCCGCGGAAGTCGGAGCCCACCTTGTCGATCTCGTCCAGCAGGACCACCGGGTTCATGGATCCGGCCTCCTTGACGGCCCGTACGATCCGGCCGGGCAGCGCGCCGACGTACGTACGGCGGTGGCCGCGGATCTCGGCCTCGTCGCGGACACCGCCGAGGGCCACGCGGACGAACTTGCGGCCCATGGCGTGGGCCACGCTCTCCCCCAGGCTCGTCTTTCCGACGCCGGGGGGTCCGACCAGGGCCAGGACGGCACCGCCGCGCCGGCCGCCGATCACGCCGAGTCCGCGCTCACCGCGCCGCTTGCGTACCGCGAGGTACTCGGTGATGCGCTCCTTCACGTCCCGCAGACCGGCGTGCTCGGCGTCCAGGATCGCCTTGGCGCCCTGGATGTCGTACGTGTCCTCGGTGCGGGAGTTCCACGGGAGTTCGAGGACCGTGTCCAGCCAGGTCCGGATCCAGGAGCCCTCGGGCGACTGGTCGGAGGCCCGCTCCAGTTTGTCGACCTCCTTCAGGGCGGCCTCGCGGACCTTCTCCGGCAGGTCGGCGGCCTCGACGCGGGCGCGGTAGTCGTCGGACTCCTCGCTGTCCTTGTCGCCGTTCAGCTCGCGCAGTTCCTTGCGGACGGCCTCCAGCTGGCGGCGCAGCAGGAACTCGCGCTGCTGCTTGTCGACGCCCTCCTGGACGTCCTTGGCGATGGTCTCGGCCACGTCCTGCTCGGCGAGGTGGTCGCGGAGCTGCTGCGTGGCGAGCTTGAGCCGGGCCACCGGGTCGGCGGTCTCCAGCAGTTCGACCTTCTGTTCGATGGTGAGGAACGGCGAGTAGCCGGAGTTGTCGGAGAGCGCGGAGACGTCGTCGATGGCCTGGACGCGGTCCACGACCTGCCAGGCGCCGCGCTTCTTCAGCCAGGCGGTGGCGAGCGCCTTGTACTCCTTGACGAGGTCCGCGACCTGACCCGGCAGCGGGTCGGGGACGCCCTCGTCGACGCGGGCGCCCTCGACCCACAGGGCCGCGCCGGGACCGGTGGTGCCGGCGCCGATCCGCACGCGGCTGCGGCCGCGGATCAGAGCCCCCGGGTCACCGTCGGCCAGTCGGCCGACCTGCTCGACCGTGCCCAGCACACCGGTCTTCGCGTACGTGCCGTCGATGCGGGGCACCAGCAGCACCCTGGGCTTGCCCGGTTCCGACCGAGCGGCGGCCTGTGCGGCCTCCATCGCGGCCCGCACCTCGGCGTCGCTCAGGTCCAGCGGAACCACCATGCCGGGCAGCACGACCTCGTCGTCGAGCGGCAGCACGGGCAGGACGAGCGTGAACGCCGTGGACTCAGTAGCCATGATCTCCCCTTCGGCAGTCAAGTTGAGCTATGCCGACTCAACTGCTGGGGGCTGACTGGTGTTCCCCGTGTTTGTTCGCTGTGAGCGATCAGTTGCCGCGCCCCAGGAAGGCCGGGAGACGGTCCGGCATGCGGGTCTGTCCGGTGGTCACAGGGAAACCGGCGAGACCGCCGGGACGCGCCAGCGCCGCACGAGCGGCCAGCCGCTGATGCCGATGGCGAGGGCGATGAGATGGCCCCAGTTCGTCATCGGGTCCAGGAACGCGATCAGGTCGTCGACGAGGGCGGTGGTCGCCAGGGCCAGGAGGGGCCAGCGCAGCCAGGGGCTCAGGAGGCCGGCCAGGGCGCCCGTGCTGGCGGCGACGCCGAAGCTGATGCCGTAGTCGAGCCGGTGCAGCGAGGTGGCGGGAAGGTCGCCGAACAGGACGGCCAGGCCCACCGGGACCTCGGTCGCGAGGGTGGCCAGGACGTGCCCGGCAAGGAAGACACAGGCCGCCCGCGCGCCGCCTATGCGCCGTTCGAGCGCGGTGAGCACCAGCACGAACGCGAGCGCGTACGGCGACAGGACGCCGCCCGCGATCCACAGGGCGCTCGCCAGCAGCACCAGCACGGGGGTGCGCACCAGATGGGCGACGTCCGTGCTGGAGCCCTGGTAGAGGGAGTGCACCAGGCCCGGGTCGGCCAGGGCGGCGACCACCGAGGTGACGGCCAGGACGACACCGTAGGAGAAGGTGAACGGGGTTCCGGCGGGCGTGGGCAGCAGGCGCCACAGCCGCGGGACCCTCCTGGCCGGGCGCGGGGCGGCGGGGGCGGGGTTCCGGACGGGGGCCGTGGCGTGCCGCTGGCGCGGCATGCCGTCCAGCAGGTCCGCGAGCGCGGGTGCCGGGACGACGCCACCGGCGTCGGTGAGCGGAGCGCCCGGAAAGGGCGCGGACGCGGCCGACGCAGGGCCCGTCGCGATCGGTTCCACAGTGTGGCGCTCCTTCCTTCGCGCCCCACCCTTCGCGTTGCGCGGGTCGCTGTCTATGACCGACGCCACGCGAGAGCGGATTCACAGCAACCTCTCACGTGCCGGATGCGTCCGCGCCCGGCCCGTTGTCCACAGCGCGCGCGTGTCATCCGCAATTCCCGTGAAGGACTGGGCGCGTTCGAGCAGGATGGGGGCATGACTGCTGGCGTGTACGACTCTCCCGTGGTCCTCGACCGGCGCGACGGCCCGTACGGCGAGGTGGTGCTGCGCCGGCACGGAACGCTGCTGCAGATCATCGCCAACGGCTGTTTCCTGATGGACACCTCCGACGGCCGCTCGGAGCGGCTGCTGGTGGACGCCGCGTACGGCGCGCTGGACGGGCGGCCGGAGCCGAGCGTGCTGATCGGCGGGCTGGGCGTGGGATTCTCACTCGCACATGCGGCGGCGGACCCCCGGTGGGGGCGGATCACCGTGGTCGAGCGGGAGTCCGCCGTCGTCGACTGGCACCGGGACGGGCCGCTGGCAGAGGTTTCCGCCGGGGCGCTCGGCGATCCGCGCACCGAGATCGTGCAGGAGGATCTCGTGGCGTTCGTCCATGAGACATCGGACACGTTCGACGCCCTCTGCCTGGACGTCGACAACGGTCCCGGCTGGACCGTCACGGACGACAACCACAGCCTCTACTCACCGGCCGGACTGGCCGCCTGCCTACGGGTGTTGGAACCCGGTGGAGTGCTGGCCGTGTGGTCCGCCGAGCCCTCTCCGGAATTTGAAGGAACCTTGCGGAATGCCGGGTTCCGGCAGGTGCGTACCGAAGAGGTCCCCGTTGCCCGGGGCGTTCCGGACGCCGTACACCTCGGCGTACGACCTGGATAGCGACAGCACGACGGATCCCCGTAATGTGCTGCCCTGACGCGGATCATTCAAGCGTCAATCGCAGACATGGGATCACCCCACTGGTTCCGGAAAGCAACAAGCAGGGGCGGGCGATGGAGCAGACACACACCTCCCAGAGCGGCGCGGCGACGACCACCCCGGGCGCACAGCGCCGGGTGCTGGTCGTCGAAGACGACCCCACGATCGTCGACGCCATCGCGGCCCGGCTCCGCGCCGAGGGATTTCTCGTGCAAACCGCGTCGGACGGTCCGGCGGCCGTCGACACGGCCGAGGCCTGGCAGCCCGATCTGCTGATCCTCGACATCATGCTGCCGGGCTTCGACGGCCTCGAGGTCTGTCGGCGGGTGCAGGCGCAGCGCCCGGTGCCGGTGCTGATGCTGACCGCGCGGGACGACGAGACGGACATGCTGGTCGGTCTCGGGGTCGGTGCGGACGACTACATGACCAAGCCGTTCTCGATGCGGGAGCTGGCCGCGCGGGTGCACGTGCTGCTGCGGCGGGTGGAGCGGGCGGCCCTGGCCGCCGCGACGCCGCGCAGCGGGATCCTGCGCCTCGGCGAGCTGGAGATCGACCACGCGCAGCGCCGGGTGCGGGTGAAGTCCGAGGACGTCCACCTGACGCCCACCGAGTTCGACCTGCTGGTGTGCCTGGCGAACACCCCGCGCGCGGTGCTCTCCCGGGAGCAGCTGCTGGCCGAGGTGTGGGACTGGGCGGACGCCTCCGGCACCCGTACGGTCGACAGCCACATCAAGGCGCTGCGCCGGAAGATCGGCGCCGAGCGCATCCGCACCGTGCACGGCGTGGGATACGCGCTGGAGACGCCGACACCGTGAGCGGCGACGGGCGGCAGGCCGCGCGGAGGAGCCCCGGGGAGGATCCCTGGGGCGGCGTACGCCCGTTCTCGATCAAGACCAAGCTGGGTGCACTCGTCGTCATATCGGTGCTGATCACCACCGGACTGTCGATCGTCGCGGTGCACACCAAGACCGAGCTGCGTTTCATCACGGTCTTCTCGATGATCGCCACACTGCTGATCACGCAGTTCGTGGCGCATTCGCTCACCATGCCGCTGGACGAGATGAACACGGTGGCGCGGTCGATCTCCGAGGGTGACTACACCCGCCGGGTGAGCGAGGGCCGCCGGGACGAGCTGGGCGACCTGGCCCGGACGATCAACGTCATGGCGGACGAGCTGGAGGCCCAGGACAGCCAGCGAAAAGAGCTGGTCGCGAACGTCTCGCACGAGCTGCGCACCCCCATCGCCGGGCTGCGGGCCGTGCTGGAGAACATCGTCGACGGCGTCACCGAGGCCGACCCCGAGACCATGCGGACGGCCCTGAAACAGACCGAGCGGCTCGGCCGGCTGGTGGAGACCCTGCTGGACCTGTCCCGGCTCGACAACGGCGTCGTCCCGCTGAAGATGCGCCGTTTCGAGGTGTGGCCGTACCTGTCGGGCGTGCTGAAGGAGGCCAACATGGTGGCCTCGGCGCGCGCCGGCATCGCCTCCGGCTCCGGCAGCCACACCCGCACCGACGTCCATCTGCACCTGGACGTCTCCCCGCCGGAGCTGACCGCGCACGCGGATCCCGAGCGCATCCACCAGGTCGTCGCCAACCTGATCGACAACGCGGTCAAGCACAGCCCGCCGCACGGCCGGGTGACGGTGAAGGCGCGGCGCGGGCCGCAGCCGGAGTCGCTGGAGCTGGAGGTCCTGGACGAGGGCCCCGGGATCCCCCGCTCGGAGTGGCACAAGGTGTTCGAGCGGTTCAACCGGGGCGCGGTGACCCGGCCGCACGGGCCGGGCAGCGACGGCGGTACGGGCCTCGGTCTGGCGATCGCCCGCTGGGCGGTGGATCTGCACGGCGGCCGGATCGGTGTGGCCGAATCCGAGCGGGGCTGCCGGATCATCATCACTCTCCCGGGACTGACTTCCGCCTCAAGTTGACGTAAAGTCCGATCCGGAAGCACAAGATCCACGAGGTCGCGGCCGTCGCCGTGCAGCTGGACACGTGTGATCCGGGCCAGGTCCGTGCCGCCGTGACGCCGGGCCGCTCCCGGCGATCCCGCACACCCCCGCCCACATGCGGAACCACGCTTGTTTCCCGCCATATCAAGCCCTGAAACAAGATTTTCGATGTGACTTACACGACGATGAACCGGCCCGACCTGACCTTCACGGTCTTGGAGGCGTAGCCTTTATTCCCGCTGTCCATCACCTTGTGAAGCGGAAGAGGGCGGTTGCCGCCGTGTCGCCACAGTCCCCCAGTAACCCGAGCATCTCGACCGACGACCAAGCCGGGAAGAACCCCGCTGCCGCGTTCGGTCCGAACGAGTGGCTCGTCGACGAGATCTATCAGCAGTACCTCCAGGACCCGAATTCGGTAGACCGCGCCTGGTGGGACTTCTTCGCCGACTACAAGCCGGGGGCGCCTGCCGCCTCGGCTCCGGCGGGTACTGCGGCCGCGGGGGCCGCAGAGACCACCACGGCTCCGCAGGCCCAGAGCGCGCCGGCCCCGGCCGCGCCCGCCCCGGCCCCCGTGGCCCCGAAGCCGGCCACCCCGGCACCGGCCCCCGCTCCCGCGGCCAAGGCCGCGGCCCCCGCCCCGGCCAGGCCGGCGACGCCCGCACAGGCGCCGGCCCAGCCCAAGGCGAAGGCCGCCCCCGCCGCCGAGGGCCCGGAGCT
Organism: Streptomyces sp. NPDC037288; assembly: GCF_055603265.1. Classification (NCBI taxonomy): domain Bacteria; kingdom Bacillati; phylum Actinomycetota; class Actinomycetes; order Kitasatosporales; family Streptomycetaceae; genus Streptomyces; species Streptomyces sp. NPDC037288. The sequence goes on along the minus strand of NZ_JBVJVY010000020.1, from coordinate 131,478 downwards.
GGTCACGCTGCGCGGCCCGGCCGCCGCCGTCGCGAAGAACATGAACGCCTCGCTGGAGCTGCCGACCGCCACCTCGGTCCGCGCGGTCCCGGTGAAGCTGCTGTTCGACAACCGCATCGTCATCAACAACCACCTCAAGCGCGCCCGCGGCGGGAAGATCTCCTTCACGCACCTGATCGGGTACGCGATGGTGCAGGCCATCAAGGCCATGCCGTCGATGAACCACGCGTTCGGCGAGAAGGACGGCAAGCCGACCCTCATCAAGCCGGCGCACGTCAACCTGGGCCTGGCCATCGACCTGGTCAAGCCCAACGGGGACCGCCAGCTCGTCGTGGCCGCCATCAAGAAGGCCGAGACGCTGAACTTCTTCGAGTTCTGGCAGGCCTACGAGGACATCGTCCGCCGCGCCCGTGACGGCAAGCTGACGATGGACGACTTCACCGGTGTCACGGTCTCCCTGACCAACCCCGGCGGTCTCGGCACCGTCCACTCCGTGCCGCGTCTGATGCCCGGGCAGTCGGTCATCATGGGCGTCGGCTCCATGGACTACCCGGCAGAGTTCCAGGGCACCAGCCAGGACACCCTGAACAAGCTCGGCATCTCGAAGGTCATGACGCTCACGTCGACCTACGACCACCGGGTGATCCAGGGCGCCGCCTCCGGCGAGTTCCTCCGCCAGGTCGCGAACCTGCTGCTCGGCGAGAACGGCTTCTACGACGACATCTTCGAGGCGCTGCGCATCCCCTACGAGCCGGTCCGCTGGCTCAGGGACATCGACGCCAGCCACGACGACGACGTCACCAAGGCCGCCCGCGTCTTCGAGCTTATCCACTCCTACCGGGTCCGCGGTCACGTGATGGCCGACACCGACCCGCTGGAGTACCGCCAGCGCAAGCACCCCGACCTGGACATCGTCGAGCACGGCCTCACCCTGTGGGACCTGGAGCGCGAGTTCGCCGTCGGCGGCTTCGCCGGCAAGTCGATGATGAAGCTGCGCGACATCCTCGGCGTGCTGCGCGACTCGTACTGCCGCACCACCGGCATCGAGTTCATGCACATCCAGGACCCCAAGCAGCGCAAGTGGATCCAGGACCGGGTCGAGCGCGGCCACTCCAAGCCGGAGCGCGAGGAGCAGCTGCGCATCCTGCGCCGGCTGAACGCGGCGGAGGCCTTCGAGACCTTCCTGCAGACCAAGTACGTCGGCCAGAAGCGCTTCTCGCTGGAGGGCGGCGAGTCCGTCATCCCGCTGCTCGACGCGGTCATCGACTCCGCGGCCGAGTCCCGCCTGGACGAGGTCGTCATCGGCATGGCCCACCGCGGCCGGCTGAACGTGCTGGCCAACATCGTCGGCAAGTCGTACGCGCAGATCTTCCGCGAGTTCGAGGGCAACCTCGACCCGAAGTCGATGCACGGCTCCGGCGACGTGAAGTACCACCTGGGCGCCCAGGGCACCTTCACCGGCCTGGACGGCGAGCAGATCACCGTCTCGCTGGCCGCGAACCCGTCCCACCTGGAGACGGTGGACCCGGTGATCGAGGGCATCGCCCGCGCCAAGCAGGACATCATCAACAAGGGCGGCACCGACTTCACGGTCCTGCCGGTGGCGATCCACGGCGACGCGGCCTTCGCGGGCCAGGGCGTGGTGGCCGAGACCCTGAACATGTCGCAGCTGCGCGGCTACCGCACCGGCGGCACGGTCCACATCGTCATCAACAACCAGGTCGGCTTCACCGCGGCCCCCGAGTCCTCGCGTTCCTCCATGTACGCGACGGACGTGGCCCGCATGATCGAGGCCCCGATCTTCCACGTGAACGGCGACGACCCCGAGGCCGTCGTCCGCGTTGCCCGACTGGCGTTCGAGTTCCGCCAGGCGTTCAACAAGGACGTCGTGATCGACCTCATCTGCTACCGCCGCCGCGGTCACAACGAGTCGGACAACCCGGCCTTCACCCAGCCGCTGATGTACGACCTGATCGACAAGAAGCGCTCGGTGCGCAAGCTCTACACCGAGTCCCTGATCGGTCGCGGCGACATCACCCTGGAAGAGGCCGAGCAGGCCCTGCAGGACTACCAGGGCCAGCTGGAGAAGGTCTTCACGGAGGTCCGCGAGGCCACCTCCCAGCCGGCCGCCGCGGACACCCAGGCGCCGCAGGACGGCTTCCCGGTCGCGGTTCCGACCGCGATCTCCTCGGAGGTCGTCAAGCGCATCGCCGAGTCCCAGGTCAACATCCCCGACCACTTCACCGTGCACCCGCGTCTGCTGCCGCAGCTGCAGCGCCGGACGACGATGGTCGAGGACGGCACGATCGACTGGGGCATGGGCGAGACCCTGGCCGTCGGCTCCCTGCTGCTGGAGGGCACCCCGGTCCGCCTGTCCGGCCAGGACTCCCAGCGGGGCACCTTCGGCCAGCGCCACGCGGTGCTCATCGACCGCGAGACGGGCGAGGAGTACACCCCGCTCCAGTACCTCGCCGAGGACCAGGCGCGCTACAACGTCTACAACTCCCTCCTGTCCGAGTACGCGGTCATGGGCTTCGAGTACGGCTACTCGCTGGCCCGGCCCGACGCGCTCGTGATGTGGGAGGCGCAGTTCGGCGACTTCGTCAACGGCGCGCAGACGGTGGTCGACGAGTACATCTCGGCGGCGGAGCAGAAGTGGGGCCAGATGTCCGGCGTCACGCTCCTGCTCCCCCACGGCTACGAGGGCCAGGGCCCGGACCACTCCTCGGCCCGTGTCGAGCGGTTCCTCCAGCTGTGCGCCCAGAACAACATGACGGTCGCGATGCCGACCCTCCCGTCGAACTACTTCCACCTCCTGCGGTGGCAGGTGCACAACCCGCACCACAAGCCGCTGGTGGTCTTCACCCCGAAGTCGATGCTGCGCCTCAAGGCCGCCGCGTCGAAGACGGAGGAGTTCACGTCGGGCCAGTTCCGCCCCGTCATCGGCGACTCGACGGCCGACCCGGCCGCGGTCCGCAAGGTCGTCTTCTGCGCGGGCAAGGTCTACTACGACCTGGAGGCCGAGCGGGTCAAGCGCGGTGCCACGGACACGGCGATCATCCGCCTCGAGCGGCTGTACCCGCTGCCGGGTGCCGAGCTGCAGGCGGAGATCAAGAAGTACCCGAACGCCGAGAAGTACCTGTGGGCGCAGGAGGAGCCGGCGAACCAGGGTGCCTGGCCGTTCATCGCGCTCAACCTGATCGACCACCTGGACCTGGCGGTCGGCGCGGACGTCCCGCACGGCGAGCGGCTGCGGCGCATCTCGCGTCCGCACTCCTCGTCCCCGGCGGTGGGCTCCGCGAAGCGGCACCAGGCCGAGCAGGAGCAGCTGGTGCGTGAGGTGTTCGAGGCGTAGGCCTCCGGCGGTTCTGCCGCACGCATGGGCCCGGTGCCGAGTTCTTACTCGGTACCGGGCCCTTCGCCTGTTCGTAGGGGTGGTTGCGAGCGTTTGCGAGTGCCGGCTCGTCGGGGCTTGTCGCGCGGTTCCCCGCGCCCCTTTGGGGCGCGCTTCTCCACGGCTTCTCTACGGGGCGCCTTTAGTTCGCCTGGGGTTCGAAGTCCCAGTAGGGGCGGTTGCGGGAGCGGGCCGAGAGGGTGTGGACGTGCTGGGGGCCGAGGGTGGCGACCAGGTCGGAGAGGGCCTCCTGCTCGACCTTCTCGGCCTGTTGACGGTCTCTCAGGGCGCGCAGGTCGGCCGCGTGGGCGATGCGGGCGGAGAGGGTGAGGGGGTGGGTGCGGCCCACGGTCTCGGTGGCCCTGATGCTGGTGACCCTGCTGAGTTCGGCGGCGGACTCGGGCTCGCCGACGAGGTTGCGCAGGGCCGAGGCGTTGATGGCGCAGCCGAGGGTGTACGGGTGGCTCTCGCCGAGGGCCGCGGTCATGCCGGCCAGCGCCTCCTCGATGAGCGCGTGCGCGTGCTCCCGCTCGCCGACGCTGCGCAGGACCAGGGCGTGGTTGGCGCGGGCTCCGATGAGGAAGGGGTGGCCTTCGGTCAGCAGCATCTCGTAGCGGGCGATGATGGACTCGCTGGCCTCACGGGCCTGGTCGATGTCGCCGTGCTCGCGGGCGAAGCAGCTCTGGCTGACGGCGGCGGCCAGGGTGTGCACATGGGTGTCGCCCAGTTTGCGCTCGTAGCCCTCCAGGACGTGGGTGAGCAGTTCACCCGCGGTGGCACGGTCGCCGCCGCGCAGTTTGCACAGGGCCAGGTTGTGCTCGGCGCGCAGGGTGTTCTGGTGGTCCTGGCCCATGACGCGGTGGTATTCGTGCACGTTCTTCGTCTGGGCGGAATCGGCCTCGGAGTACCGGCCCAGCAGACGCATGTCGATCGCGTAGGACGCCTCGGAGAACAGGGTCCAGGGATGCCGGCCCTTGAGCAGCAGGCGGCGGGCCTCCAGCGTCTTCAGGTCGATGCTCCTGGCCTCCTCGTAGCGGCCCAGCAGCCGCATGGTGTAGCCGAGGTTGTTCAGGGCGTTGAGGGTGCGCGAGTCCTGCTCGCCGAAGAGGTCGCGGTAGGTCGGGTAGAGCCACTGGTCCAGTTCGAGAGCGTCCTCGTACTGGGCGAGTTCCCGCAGGTCGGCGGCGAGTCCGCCGGCCATGCGCAGATGGTCGAGGTCATGCTCGCCGCGGTCCTCGCGGAGTTGCACCATCGCCGCCCGGTCGATGGCCTCGGTCTCCTGGAAACGGCCGGCGGAACGCATCAGGTTGGCGTAGTGGTACGTCAGCTCCCACACACGGGGGTGCGACTCGCCGAGCAGACGGCGCCAGGCGCGCAGGGCGCGCGCACCGAGTTTGACGCCGGCGGTGTACTCACCCGCGAAGAGCATGTACCGCAGGCAGTTCAGTACCAGCGCCTGCACCTTGCGGTCCTTGCTCTGCAGCACGTCGGCGTACTTCAGGTGCGGCACGATCTCCGCGTACGCGTCCCAGTTGCGGGTGTCCGTGGGGCGGCCGGGATCCGCCTCGGCCAGGGCCCGGCGGACGACCTCGATGAACTCGCGCCGGTCCTGCTCGGGCATGTCCTTGTGCACGATCTGGTGGACCATGCGGTGCAGATAGACCGACTCGCCCGCGGAGGCGGTCTCGTCCAGGGCCGTCTCGTGCGACTCCAGGCGCACGACCGAGTACTGGCGGAGCTGGTTGATCGCCTTGTTCCACAGCAGCGGGTCGTCCAGCAGTCCGGCGATCTGTTCGGGCAGGTCGTCGTGGGACATCTCCTTCAGCAGCCGGACGGGGATGAACCCGGGGGCGAAGAAGGTGCACAGGCGCAGCAGGTCGACCGACTCGGGGACCGTCTCGCGGAGTTTGTTCAGCAGTATCGACCACGCGGTCTGGAAAGCGAGCGGGAAGTCCGCCGACACCTTGACCACGTCCTGGTCGATGCCGCCCTCCAGGAGGGCGATGTACTCGTCGACGGACAGGTCGGAGTCGTTGAGCCAGCCCGCCGTCTGGTCCAGCAGCAGCGGCAGGTCCTCCAGGGCCTCCGCCAGCTGGTCCGCGTCCGCTTCGGTCAGCCGGGGCGCGCGGCGCCGGATGAAGGCCACCGACTCGTCGCGGCCGTAGACGGGCACTTCGAGCAGTTTGCTGTTGTGCTCGCCCCACTCGGGGTTGCGGGAGGTGATGATCACATGGCCCGGGCCGGTCGGGACCAGGTCCCAGATCTGCTCGGGCTCGTCGGCGCCGTCGAGGATCAGCAGCCAGCGGGAGTGGGGGTCGCCGCGGCGCAGCGCGTCCCGGACGGCGCGCAGCCGTTCGCCGTACTCGGGGCCGGTGGACAGGCCGAGTTTGGGGGCCAGTTCGGCGAGCAGGCGGCGGTAGGTGACCCGTTTCTCGGAGCCGACCCACCACACGACGTCGTACTCGGAGCCGAAGCGGTAGGCGTACTCGGCGGCCAGCTGGGTCTTGCCCACCCCGGACATGCCGTGCAGCGTGAGGACGCCGGCTCCGGGCTCGCTGCCCTGGAGGAGGTGGTAGGCGTCGTTCAGGAGCGGTTCGCGGCCGGTGAAGCGGGTGTTGCGGCGCGGTACGCCGCCCCAGACGTCGGGCATCGAGGCGGGAAAGCGCGGGGCCGGGCGGGTGACGTCCGCGGTCACGGGGGTGTCGAGCGGCACGTCCAGCCGGTCCAGCAGGCGCCGTTCGGCCTCGTCGGCACCCATGTTGGTGAGGTCGACCGGGGCCAGGGCGGCGGTGGCGGAGGGCACCGAGGCGTTGGTGACGGACACCGCGGCGAACCGGGACGGGTCGGGGGCGACGACCTCGCGCAGGGCCGCGTTCCACTCCTCGTGGGTGCGCGGGCCGAGCTGGAAGTACCACTCGCTGACCAGGATCAGGGTACGGCCCTCGGCCAGGGTGAGGTCGCGCAGCAGGCCGGCCAGGGACTGGTCCGGCGGGGCGTCCCAGCGCAGGTAGACCACCCGCAGACCGCGCCGCTCCAGCCGGTCTCCGATCCACGCCGCCCAGGGCCGGTTGAACCCGGCGAAGCTGATCGTGACGGTCTGCCGCGCGGCCCCCTTCCCGGTGGAACGGACCGGCGTACGAGCTTCAGACATGCAGCGGCCTCCAGCACGTAGTCCTGAAATCGTAGAACCTCGGCGCGGCCCTGGGGAGTCCGGCGACTGCAGCGGCGCACGCCTCGGCCCGACGATCTTCCCGCAGCCGAGAGCGGGAAGTCGGCATTTCATCGATTCGTGAGCGGGGGTGCCGGAGGTTGACGCTGTGTCCACAGGGTCCGTACGGCTTTGATGTACGCCTGTGCGCGCGCCGTGTAGCCCCGGGGTGCCGGACGCTCGGCGAGCCGTTCGTGGACGGCGACCATGCCGTCGACGAAGCGGCGGCCCACCGGTGTCAGGTCGGGTGAGCCGACGAGCGCGGGCAGGGCCGCGCCGACCTGGGCGTGGTAGCGGGCGTGTTCCGCCCACGCGGACTCCCGCCGGACCGGGTCCGTCAGCGCCCGGCGCTGGAAGAAGTCGGCCAGCGCCAGATGGGAGTAGGCGCCCTGGAGCAGACCGTCGTACGGTCGCGGGTCGGGGCGCCAGGGCGCGAAGTAGCGGGCCTCGGGGCCGGCCCGGTGCAGTTCCGTCATCTCGCTGAGCGCGGCGAGTTTGGTGTGCTGCAGTTCGTGCACGAGGGTGGCGGCGAAGGCCAGCGGGGTCGCGGGCGCGCTGCTGAGGAGCGCGCCGAACGCCTCGCGCCGGGTCGCGCTGCAGCTGCCGCGGCCGTCGGCGCCGGGCGGCTGCTCCAGGGGGACCAGGCAGCGCAGCAGGGTGAGCGCCTCGGTGAGCCGCTGCTCGCCCCCGGTGCGCAGCACGGCGGCGGTGCCGGACCAGGTCTGCAGCCATCGCTTGTGTTCGGCGTCGTCCGGGGCCGCGGGGCCGCTCAGCGCGTACTGGCCCGCCCCGCGGGGCGGGACCCGGTAGGGGTCGAGGTCGTCCAGGGGCAGGGGGCCGGCGCCGGGCACCAGGCCGGGCAGGGCGTACGCCGGTGTCCATGCGGGGGTCGCGGACCAGGCGCCGGTGCCCTGCTCCAGGTGCACGGCGACGTGCGGCGCGCCGGGTTGGCGGAGTGTCAGCCGGCCGTCGGCGCAGCGGACCTCGACCCGTACGTCCGCCCGCTCGGCGGTGTGCAGGGCGCCGAGGGAGGGGAGGGTCAGCACGCCGTCGCGCGCGGTGAGGGTGGTGGTGAACGACAGGCCGGCGCGGGCCGCCGCGGCCACGGCGACCGCGCTGAAGTGGGCCAGGTCGCGAAGGAGTTCGCCGCGGCCGTGCGGTGTGAGCCGGCCGTCGCGGGGGCTCAGCCCGGTCAGGCAGCGCGTCGCCCAGGGGCCCGTCAGCGGATGGGTGAGCCGCGCCCGGGCCGGGGAGTGCGCGCCGCCGCCGGCGGCCCGGTCCGCCGCCGTCAGCAGCGCCCAGTCCTCCCGCAGCCGGTCCTTGGCCGCACCGGGGCAGACGGCGGGGCCGGCCGCCTCGGCGGCGTCGAGCACGGCGCGCAGCATGAGCAGGCGCCGGGTGTCCTGGTCGCGGACGAGGAGCGCGAGGGTGCCGGGACCGCCCTCGGTGCGGCCGAGTTCGGCAAGTGCCCGGTCCGGGACCGCCGGAAGTATCACGGGGTGCCCCCTTCGAGAGAGGCCGGGACCGCGGGGCGGGTGCCCTCGGTGTCCGCGGCCAGCCGTCCGGCCACGTGCTGGATGAAGAGCTGCAGGTCCGCGCAGTACACGGACGGGTTGCAAAAGCCCTGTGGGGCCCGGTACCGGTGGGCGTAGTGTCCGCCCCCGCACACCGTGACCAGCGGGCAGGCCCGGCACCGGTCGCACAGGCCCGCCAGGCCGGCCTGCCGGGCCGCGACGCCGGGGTGGCGCAGGGCCTGGTCGAAGTCGTGCCGGAAGACGTCCAGACCGGTCTCGGCGGCCCCCTCGTAGGCCGACTTCAGCGAGTCGACCTGCTCGATCGACCCGTCGGTTTCGACCACGACGGCGTCGAAGGGCTGGAGCCCGAGCGACTCGGTGGCGGCCGGCAGTCCGAGCAGCAGCGCCAGGCACTCCTCGAAGAGCCGCACCCGCGTCTCCCGGTGCCCGGCCGACCACCAGCGGTCGAAGAGCCGGCACAGCCATGCGCCGTAGTGGGCGGCGCCCCAGTGCGGCGGCGGCGCCGACCAGTTCCCGTGCGGCAGCAGCAGGTCCAGCGCGGGCGGACGGAGGCCGAGCAGCGACTCGTACAGGTCGACCGGGTCGGTCGTGGGGTCGACGACGGTGAGGAGACCGGCGTACGCCGTGGGGAAGTGCTCGGCGACCAGGCGGGCACCGCGTGCCGCTGCGGGCCAGGAGGGCCGTCCGGCGTGGTCGACGCGGCGGGTGTTGTGCGCGGCGGTGCCGCCGTCGAGGCTGATGCCGATGCGGATGCCGTGCCGGGCGAGGACGGCCGCCCGCTCGTGGGTCAGCAGGGTGGCGTTCGTCTGGACGGTGGCCTGGACGGTGCAGCCGGCCGGGACGCGGGCGCGGACGTCGTCGGTGAAGCGGGCGAGGGTGTCCGCGCCGGCCAGCAGGGGTTCGCCGCCGTGCAGGACGAGGGAGAGGGTGGTCAGGGCGTGGCCGCGGGCGTGCCGGGCGATGCGGTCGGCGGTGCGCTGAAGGACCTCGGCGGGGGCGGCGGCCGGGCGGGTGCGCCAGGTGTGGTCGGGGCCCTCGTACAGGTAGCAGTAGCGGCAGGCGAGGTTGCAGCGGCCGTGTAGCTTCACGATGAACTGCCGGAAGGGACGCGGGGATGCGCCGGGCGGTCGAGCGGCGGTGTTTCCGGACACTCCAGCACCCCCATGCCGTACGCCCCGCCGACTGCGATACGAGCGTATGGACGCGCATTCCCGGCAAGTGGCCGTGCGCAAACCCCGCGCGATTGAAGTTGTCTCTTTCTCTTCCTGGTTGACCGATCAGAGGCAGTTGTTGAAGCCCCAGAGCATCTCGCTCGGGCGCTGTGCCCGCTCCCGCAGGCCCGCCAGCACCTCCTTGAGCACGGGGTGCTCGACGGTGCGCAGCTCCTCCAGGTCCAGCGCCTCCAGATCCGGCAGCGGCCCGGCGTTCTCCGGTGCGGGTGACTCGTCCCGTGCGCTCATCCCCGTGCCCCTCTCCCCTGTCTCCCCTGCCCGTGTACTCATTCCAGTTCGGCCAGCCGGAGCGCCGTGTCCGCCGCCGTCGGGCCGCCCGTGCCGAGGCTGCCGTCGGGCAGCCGCGACCACTCCGCGCGGGCCGCCCGGTAGGCCTCGCGGGCCGCGCGGGGGCGGGCGGCCGCCTCGTAGGACATACCCCGCCAGTGGTGCGCTTGCGCACCCAGCTCCACCGCGTCCAGTCGCCTGCGCTCGGTTTCGGCCTCCTCCTCGGCCTCCCGCGCCGACTCGGCCGCCGACCGGAAGGCGTCCACCGCGTCGTCCAGGCGGGTGGGCCGGCCCAGGCTCCGGTAGGCCTCGTACTGCGCCTGCCCCAGCTGAATCCGGCAGCGCGCGGCGAGCAGCGGATCGTCCGCCTCCGCCGCCGCCAGACCGAAGAGGTGCTCCGCCTCCCGCAGGTCGACCCGGTCGCCGCGCAGCCGGTAGCGCAGGATCAGCGCCCGGCCCAGCATCAGCAGCCGGTAGGCCGTGTGCGGGCTGCCCGTGGGCGTCTCCGTACGGCAGTCCCGCAGCACGCGGATCGCCTGGGACAGCGGCTCCCAGGCCCGGGCCGGGCTCTCCGCCCCGGCACGGCGCAGCAACGCCTCGCCCCACTCGGCGAGGACGTCGGAGTAGCCCGTCGCGTCCCGCGGCGTGTCCGCGGCCGCCAGCGCGAACGATCCGGCGGCTTCCCGCAGTTCACGCAGGTCGCCCGAGTCGGCGTACCGGGCGACCCGGACCCGTCCGGCCCGCACGTGGAGCAGGGAGCGCAGGCTGCGCCGGGTGGTGCCGGCCAGGGCCTCGTCGAGGCGGTCCTGTGCCTCGGCCAGGTCCCCGCCCGCCCGCAGCAGGGCGTCGACCAGGTCAAGGCGGATGCGGACGCTCTCCCGTGCCCGGTCGGCGCCGCCCGGGGTCGCGTCCTGAGCCTCGGCCGCCAGCGCGTCGCGCAGGGACCGGGAGGCCTGCTCGGCGTAGCCGCGGGCCTGCTCCGGATCTGTCGTGGCGTCCGCCAGGCGCAGCAGGAGCCGGCCGTGGGCGAGCGGCAGTTCGGGCGGGCGGTGCCGGCGGTCCGGCCAGATGTCGGCGAACGCCTCCAGCATGCCGACCGCGCCCTGCAGCAGCGCGCTGTCACCGCCCAGGCGCCACTGCGTCTCCAGCGCGCCCACCCGCTCCAGGGTCAGCCCCAGGGCCTCCTGCGGGTCCAGCCCGGGCGCGGCACAGGCCACCGCGTACTCCCGGTCGGCGCGGCTGAGCAGGTCCAGGGCGCCGTGCTGGTCGCCGCGGCGCCTGCGGTCGGTGGCCGCCGCGCGCAGCACCCGGGCCAGCGCCGCCCTCTCCCGCAGCGCGTGCGGGTGCGCCACCGCCCGCTCGGCGGCGCTCTCCGCCTCCCGCAGCAGCTCCGCCCCGCCCTGCACCTCCCACAGCCGCAGCGTGGCGTAGGCGTACTCCGCCCACAGCCCGGGATCGGCCCCGGCCGGCCGTTCGTGCTCGGTGGCGCCGCGCAGCAGCTGTACGGCGTCGATCGCGTCCTGCACCATGCCCTCGGTGTCGAACCGCGCGAGCAGGTCGCGGGCCCGGACCACCGCCGGGTGCGTGGGCCGCTCCCCGGGCGGGACGCCGTTGCCCCGGGTGCCGTAGAGACGGAACTGTTCCGGCAGCGGCATGAAGCGCTCCAGTACCCGGGCCGCTACCTCGGCGAAGGGCTGCGGGACCAGCGTCGCCTCGCCGTTGTCGCCGTTCTCTGCGGGGTAGCCGGGCGCGGGCGCGTAGGCACGCGCGCGGGCCGCGGCGGACTCCCGGTCGGCCGCGGCCGTGTCCCCGCCGCCGAGCTGGGCGAGGGCCAGGGCCGGGAAGTTGGCGCCGCCCTTGCCGAAGCGCTGCTCTATGTACTCGGAACAGTGCTTGAGGACCAGCACCGCCTCGTCCCGGCCGAGCGTCGACAGCAGCGCCTCACGCACGTCGGGGTCCATCTCGTACCACTGGGCGTCACCGTGCCCGTAGTCCTCCCCGGCGCGCTGGACGAGGCCGCCGAGCAGCACCTCCGCGAGTTCGGAGGGGCCGGAGCCGGGCAGCATGGTGCGCTGCACCAGCTGCATCACGGGCAGGCACAGCGGGGCGGCGGCCAGATACACGGCGAGCCGGCCGGCGGTCGGGGAGGCCGCGGAACGGAACCTGCTGACCCGCTCCACCGACGTCGGCCTGCGGGTACGGCGCCGCTCCGGCGCGGGCGGCTGGTCCGCGCGCACCCAGCCCACCGCTCCCGGCACCGGTCCGGTACCGGCCCCGGACAGCAGCCGCGCCCACGCCCCGAGGGCCACCGGCTCCGGCGGCAGCACCGGTACGGGCAGCACACCCGGCGGCGCGGCCACCAGGACACCGTCGGGGGTGCGCACCCGCAGTGTGGTGCCGCCCAGGGTGTCGCCACGGGTCAGTTCGCCGTACGTCACGGGCAGCCGGGTGCGGTTCCACAGGCGCTGCGGGAGCGGCTGGAGCACCGCGACGGGGGCGAGCCGGGCCAGGTGGTGCAGCAGCCGGTGCGCGTGGCCACTGCGCCACAGCGGGCCCGCGCAGTCGCTGACCAGCAGGGTGATCCGACGCCCTGTGGGGTCGCTCAGCCGGTCCGGGCCGTGCAGCGGGGCCTCCTGGGCGTCCGGGCTGCGGCTGACCGCCGGCTCGCCGTCCGGGCCGGCGTGCAGATGGCTGACCTGGACGTCACCGAAGGCGCCCAACTGGGCGAACACCTGGTGGAGTTCGGTGAACAGCCGGTCCCACACCCGCATCGAGGGCGCGGCGTCCAGCACCAGCTGGAGCCGGGCGTCCCCGCGGGTCACGGCGCGCCGGACGGGCAGGATCAGACCGCCCGCGCGAGCGCTCAGCTCGGCCGTGGCCGTCTCGTCCAGCACCGTGCGCAGGGCCGGCGCGGCGCTGCGGTAGGTCTGCAACGGCCGTAGGGCACGCTGGAGTTCGAGAGGGGCGGGCAGCACCGGGGCGGCGGGCACGCCGACCGGCAGCGCCGTGATCCGCCCGTCCCCACGAGCGCTCGGGGTGCCGTTGCGGGGCAGCGGATACAGCGTCACACGCCGGTCGGGCCCGGCGTCGATCGTCTGCGGCCCCTGCCACGGAGTGGGCGGCAGGACCGGCCGCTCGGGGTCGCTCCCGCCCTGCCCGTGCGTGTCCGAGCCCGCGCTCTGCGCCCCGGGCAGCGAGGCCCCGGCCCCGCCGGCCGTCGCCTCGTCCTCGCCCTCGTCGTCCGCCCCGGCCCAGGACGCCAGCCACAACGCGTCGCTCAGCCCCTCGGCATCGGGCTCCAGCCCGATCTCCCGCAGTCGGCGCACGAGTTCGGCCAGGGGGTCGCCGCCGGCCGGTTCGGCACGGCCGGGGTCGGGGCCGGGGGCAGACGGGTCGCGGGGGTCAGGAGGGTCGGGCGGGCCGGATCCGCCGGCCGGGTCCGGGGGGAGCGGGCCGTGTCGTGCCGCTGCGTCGGGCATCAACGCCTCACCTCGAACGGTCGAGTCGCTGGATGAGCAGGTCGGCGAGCCGCTCGCGGCTCGGCGGGGCGGCGGCGTCGGTCAGGTGGATCGCGTTCAACAGTTGGTCGGCGGCGAGGAGTTCGCTGCGTGAGCGCTCCAGAAAGCGGGCGATCAGGTCGTCGCCCGCCCGCGCGGCCTCGTCACCGAGGTGGGCGCGGACGAAGGTGGCGAGCCGGTTGTGGTCGGGCCGGCCCAGCTCCAGATGAATGCACCGGCGCATCAGCGGGGCCGGGAAGTCCCGCTCCCCGTTGCTGGTGAGGACGACGAACGGGAAGGCGTGGCAGCGCACCCGGCCGTCGCGCACGCGCACCTTGGTGCCGTCGGCGGTGAGCACCTCGGCCTCTCCGTCGGGCAGCCGGTCGGCGATGCGCTGCAGCTCGGGTATCTCGAACTCGCCCTCCTCCAGCACGTTCAGCAGGTCGTTGGGCAGGTCGATGTCGCTCTTGTCGAGTTCGTCGATGAGCAGCACCCGCGGGGTGTCCGAGGGCAACAGGGCCGTACCGAGCGGCCCGAGCCGGATGTAACTGCCGATGGCCTCCACGGCTCCGGGACTGCCCGACGCCGTACCGTAACCCCCCTGCGCGGCGATCTGGACGTCCTGCAGCCGGGCGATGGCGTCGTAGTGGTACAGCCCGTCCTGGAGCGTGGTCCGGCTGACGATGGACCAGCGCAGCACCTCGCCGAGGCCCAGCTCGTACGCCACCGAATGGGCCAGCGTGCTCTTGCCCGCGCCGGGGCTGCCGGTCACGAGCAACGGGCGGCGCAGGTAGAGCGCCGCGTTGATCATCTCCAGCTCTTCCGCGCCGGGCCGGTGCAGTTCGGCCAGATGCCGGTGCGCGCCGAGCCTGCGGTCCTGCGAGCCGTCGCCGCCCGCGTCCCGGCCGGCGAAGTCCCGCCAGGGCGGCGGTGGAGGCAGCCGGCTCATCCCGTCGTGCGGTTCCCCGGCGCCCCGGTAGATGAGCCACTCACTGGATTCGGTCATGTCCGGTCCTCGTCGTCACTCGTCCGCCACGGCAGCCGTCGCACGTGCATCACGGTATCGACCCTCAGGACGCCTGGTAAGAGGATCCAGAGGGAACGCGAGCCCCGCGTCACGGCGCCTCCAGCAGATCTCCGGTGCCGGGCAGGGGGCTGTGCGGATCGTCGTACAACAGCGCTATGCCATGCGCCCAGTAGGCCTCGGTGAGCCCCGCGTGCACCTGCCTGCGCAGCCCGTGCACCACCTCGGGCAGGAGGGCCACGCCGTGGCCGTCGTCGACGACGGTCTTGGCGCCCCGGTGGAACTCTCCGCACACGGACTCGGGTTCCCGCCGCCAGCGGCGCCACACCGCCACCCCGAACCCGGCGCGCAGGATCCGGCCGAGCGAGGCGGGGTCGCTCTCGTACCGCAGGTCGCCCAGGCGGCACAGCACGGGGACGTCGTGCGGCGCGAGGCCGCGCAGCGCCGCCGTGTCCGGTACGGGCCTGCGCACGCCGTCGTCGCAGTCCAGCACCTCGGCCCGCGCCTGACGGACGTGCAGCCGGCGCCAGCGGTCGCGCCGCTCGTCGTCCTCGTCGTCGTACGACTCCCAGGCCGCCGCCGGCCAGGCGCCGGGGCCCTCCGCCGTCTCGTCGGGCAGCTGGTCACGGTCCGAGCAGCGCACGAGCACCGGCCGTTCGACGCCCAGCGGGACGCCGTCGGGCCGCAACCGCCAGTCGTCCACCGCCGTGCCCAGCAGCAGATGGGGCAGGGCCACGTGCAGGGTGGCGGGCCGCCCGGGCTCGTCACACTGCCGGAAGGCCTCGGTGAGCGGGGCGGCCACCTGGGAGCCGAGGCCGGTCAGCGGGGTGCGCTGGGTCTCGTGCAGCAGTCGCGTCCCGCCGTCCGCGTCCGCCACCGAGACCGACCAGTCGCAGTGGTCGGGCTCCCAGCCTCGGCGCAGCACCACCAGCAGCACGGACGGGCCGGGCGGCGACGGAGACGGGTGCGGGGCGGGGCGTTCCGCCGGCACCTGGCCGGTGTCGTCGTCGGCCCGCTCGTGGCCGGGACGCACCGGATGCACCCGGCCCAGCAACTCGGTGCGGCGGCGGGCCAGTTCGGTGCGGTAGCCGCTGTCGAGTCCCGTCGACGCGTGCCGCACCCAGTCCCACAGGGCCCGTTCGGCGGCGCGCACGCTGGGCGTCCGGTCGCGGTCGGCGGCCAGGACGCCCATCGCGTAGTCGATGACGAGCCTGCGCGCCCCGTCCTGCCGCGCGTGCTCGTAGAGCACGCCCAGGCCGTCCCGCCAGCCGCGCGGGGCGGGCACCAGGGACGGGAGCCGGAAGCCCGGCAGGGAGCCGAGGATGTCGAGCAGGCCGCGGGTACTGGCCGGGGGCGGCAGATCGGCCAGCCGGCCGAGCAGTTCGCCGCGCTCGTGCGGGCTGAGCGCGCGGCCGGGGCGTGCGCCGAGTTCGCCCTGGATGTCGGCCCAGGTGGGGGCCGGCGAGTCGGAGGGCTGCTGGCGGTCACGGTGATAGCGGTCGTGGGCGTGGAAGACGGCTTGATAGAGGTCGCCCGGGTGGACGCCCCCCGTGGGGGGTCCCTTCGGGTTGAGGCCACCGGGGCTGAGAGCACCGGGCTGCAGGCCGCCGGGCTGGAGGCCGCCGGGCTGGAGGCCGCCGACGTGGGCGTCGGTCCCGAGGGAGCCGCTCGGATCGGGACCGCTCACGTGGGCGGCGTTCGGGAGGGAGCCGCTCGGACGGGGACCCTGGGCGGCGTTCGGACCGCTCGCCGGGTCTGCGTCGCGTCCGCTCCCCGCTGCTCCCGTAGGTGCCCGGAGGGTGCGTAACTGCTCGACCCCGATGGACGTGCCCCCCGCCCCCTGGTCCGCGCGTGACTTCAGGACACCGACGACCTCACCGCGCACGGGGTCGATCACCGGCCCGCCCGAGACACCGGGCGGCAGGTCGTTCTGCCCGAGCCGCACCTGCTCCTCCGGCGACCACGCGCTGATCGTGCCCTGGACGGAGAGGTACCCGTCCAGGATCTCCAGCCGGCCACGGGCCCCCGTCCAGCCCGCGTAGTACACCCGGTTCCCGCCGAAGTGCGGGTTGGGACGCTCGGAGACGTACACGCACGTGTGGCCGGCGGGCTCGCGGAGCCGGACCAGCGCGAGGTCCGGGGCGGGCCAGCTCCCCGGGACGAGTCGGCCGGCCTGCTCCGGCAGGGTCGCCGCCACCTCCCCCGGCACGGCGCACGGGTCCTCGTAGGGGCTGGTCCGGTACACCACGGTGACCTCGCCCCCCTCTTCCGCGTGAACCACGTGCGCGCAGGTCAGAACCCAGTTCGGCGCCACGAAGAAACCGCTGCCGAGAAAGCCGCCGGGCTCGTCGGGGGCATACCCGGCACCCGAGCGATGAATGCGCACCGTCGCCGCGAGAACGAGTTCACGGAGGGCAAGCCGGGCAGCATCGGAGCCGTCCGGTGCGCCCCCGTCGTACCGCTCCGTCATTCCGCGCCCCCGACGCCGCCGCCCCCGACACCTCCGTGCCCCCGAACGCCCGTCGACGCGCCGGTGCGGGAGCCCTGGGCGGCGGAGGCCGAAGGCGCATCGCCGGGGGTACGGGAGTCCCCGGACGGGGTCGGCGGTGTGTCCGTGTCCGGCGGGCCGTCCCCGTTCCAGGTCAGGGTGACCGTGAGGGCGGCCTTGGCCTCGCCGTCCGCGAGCAGGCCCACCACCTTCCCGGCCTTGGCGGTCAGCTCGATGCCGAACTCGACGCTCACCTCGTCCGGCCGCACCGCCCGCAGCGGACCGGACAGCGACCGTGCGACACCGGTGATCAGCGACTGGAGGCTCTCGACGCTCGCCTCCACCCGCTCGGCGAACCCGGTGTCCGTGTACGACAGTCCCCCCGACGGCAGTTCCCCCGGCGGCGCGGACAGTTCCCCGGCCCCTGATATCCGGGCCCACACCGGCGTCCCGTCCGGCAGCTGGATCCGTGCTACCCGCGTCGACTCCGCATTCCTCGACTCCGCGTCCGTCATGCTCCCCCGTCCCCCTCGCCCCGTCGGCACCGCCCGCCCGCCGAAGCCGGACGGCTGCCTATTATTTTCCTGTTCTCGCCACGCTCCTCAGGCGGAAATGCGGCATCTTCCACCTCTCACAGGTTGAGGGTTCTTCCCGCCCGGGAGCGGGCCTACCCCTGCATTGAACGACGGAGCGGCATCCATGTACTTCACCGACCGAGGCATCGAAGAACTGGAGAAGCGGCGCGGCGAGGAAGAGGTCACCTTCGAGTGGCTCGCCGAGCAGCTGCGCACGTTCGTCGATCTGAACCCCGACTTCGAGGTGCCGGTGGAACGCCTCGCGACCTGGCTGGCCCGCCTGGACGACGAGGACGACGACGAGTAGGTCCCGCGACCTCTCACCTGAGCTCGGCGAACGCCCCGCAAGCCCCGTACCGCACATGCGCTGCGGGGCGTCGGCATGCCCTGGATCGGGTGTCTTGACTTTCCGTGACCACGATATATCGTGAATGCAAGAAGACGCGATATGGCGTGTCACGACTGCGCCTGGCCTGCGCCCCGCCGCGCCCGAGGAGGCCCCCATGCCCGAGTGGTCCGTCACCGAGCCGCAGAAGCTGACCTTCGACACCCGCGTGAGCGACCTCCAGGTCCGCATCGTCAGCGGAACGGTGAACGTGGTGGGCACGGACGAGGGTTCCGCCCGCCTGGAAGTCTCGGAGGTCGAGGGCCCGCCCCTCGTGGTCACCCAGCGGGGCGACACCCTCACGGTGGCCTATGAGGACCTGCCCTGGAAGGGCTTCCTCAAGTGGCTCGACCGCAAGGGCTGGCGGCGCAGCGCCGTCGTCTCCCTGGCGGTTCCCGCCGACACCCGGGTCGAGGTGGGCGTGGTCGGCGCCGGCGCGGTCGTCTCGGGCATCCGCGGCCCCGCCGTGGTGAAGGGCGTGACCGGCGACACGACCCTGGTCGGCGTCTCGGGCCCGGTCCGCGCGGACACCGTGTCGGGGAACCTGGAAGCCCAGGCGGTCACCGGCGACCTGCGGTTCAACTCGGTCTCGGGGGACCTGACGGTGGTCGAGGGCTCCGGCCGTTCCGTCCGCGCGGACTCCGTCAGCGGCTCCATGATCGTCGACCTGGACCCGGACGGCCCCACGGAGGTCAACCTCACCAGCGTCTCCGGCGAGATCGCCATCCGCCTGCCGCATCCGGCGGACACCGAGGTGGAGGCGAACACCGCGAGCGGCACCATCTCCAACGCCTTCGACGGGCTGCGGGTCCACGGCCAGTGGGGCGCCCACAAGATCACGGGGCGCCTGGGGGCGGGCACGGGCAGGCTCCGGGCCACCACGGTCTCCGGCTCGATCGCCCTGCTGCGCCGCCCGCCGCGCGAGGACGAGGCGGACAGCCCGGGGGACAATGCCGTCTCCGGCCAGGGCGCCGGAGGAACCACCGCCCCGGCCGACGGCACGACCGACAAGAAGGTGCTCTGACATGCCCCCCGTCTTCGCCCACGGGCGCCTGCGCCTGTATCTGCTCAAGCTGCTCGACGAGGCCCCCCGCCACGGCTACGAGGTGATCAGGCTCCTGGAGGAACGCTTCCAGGGCCTGTACGCCCCCTCGGCGGGCACGGTCTACCCCCGGCTGGCCAAGCTGGAGGCGGAGGGCCTGGTCAGGCACACCACGGAGGGCGGCCGCAAGGTGTACGCCATCACGGACGCCGGCCGCGCCGAACTGGCCGGCCGCAGCGGCGAGTTGGCCGACCTTGAGTTGGAGATCCGCGAGTCGGTCGCCGAACTGGCCGCCGAGATAAGGGCCGACGTGCGCGGCGCGGCCGGCGACCTGCGCCGCGAGATGCGCGCGGCGGCGTCCGAGGCTCACCGGAGCGCGAAGACGGGCGCGGCGGGCCCCTCCGGGGAAGACGGCGACCTCACCGACAAGGAGTCCTGGCGGGCCGCCCAAGAGGAGATGCGCCGCGTCAAGCAGGAGTGGAAGGAGCAGGCCCGCCGCGCCAAGGACGAGAGCCGCCGGGCCCGCGAGGAGGCGCAGCGCGCCCGCCACCAGGCCCAGGAGGCGCAGGCGCGGGCGCGGGCCCAGGCGCAGCAGGAGATGCAGCGCATCGCGCGCCGGGTCCAGGATCGCGTCCAGGACCACTTCACGCAGGGCGACTGGCCGACGGGCGTACGCGAGGGACTGTCCGAACTGGCCAGGGAGCTGGGCGACTTCGGCAAGAACTGGAGCTCCTCCCGCAGCCCCGAGGAGCCGGTGCCCACGTCCGCCGCCACAGCCGCTGACCTGCACTATGTCCCGCCCGCCGAGGACTTCCCGGCCGAGTACGAACCCTCCTGGGCGCGCGAGGACCTCACCGGCGACCCGGTCCGCGACCTGGACCGCCTCCTCGACCGCTTCCGCGACGACATCCGCGACGCGGCCCGCGACCACGGCGTCAGCCAGACCCAGCTCCGCGACGCCCGCCGCCACCTGTCGACGGCGGCGGCCCACATCGGCGCACTCCTGCGGTCACCGAACCCCTGACGGGAGGCACGGACCCCGGTGCGCCGGCGGTCCGTGACCGCGCTCTGATTGCCCCGCGCAGGAGGGGCGGGCCCAGCCCCCCGGACCCGCCCGGCGTCCGTTCTCCCCGAAGCGGGAGACCTCAGGAGTTGGTGAGGACGATCTTCCCGAACTGCTCGCCGGAAGCGAGCCGTTCGAAGCCCTCACGGGCCCGGTCCAGCGGCAGTTCCTCGTCGATGACGGGCCGTACGCCGGTCGCGGCGCAGAAGGAGAGCAGGTCCTCCAGCTCCTCCTTGGTGCCCATGGTGGAACCGACGACCTTCAGCTCCAGGAAGAAGATCCGGGTCAGCTCGGCATGCGAGGGCCGGTCCCCGCTGGTGGCACCGGAGATGACGATCGTGCCGCCGGGCCGCAGGGACTTCACCGAGTGGGACCAGGTGGCGGCGCCCACGGTCTCGATGACGGCGTCCACCCGCTGCGGCAGCCGCGCCCCGGGCTCCACGGCCTCCACGGCCCCCAGTTCCAGGGCTCGCTTCCGCTTGGCCTCGTCCCGGCTGGTGGCGAAGACACGCAGCCCGGCCGCCTTGCCGAGCACGATCGCGGCCGTGGCGACACCACCCCCCGCGCCCTGCACGAGAACCGAGTCGCCGGGCCGTACCCCGGCGTTGGTGAACAGCATCCGGTACGCCGTCAGCCAGGCTGTCGGCAGACACGCGGCCTCGGCGAAGGACAGCTCCTTGGGCTTGGGCAGGACGTTCCAGGTCGGCACGGCGACCTGTTCGGCGAAGGTGCCCTGGTAGCGCTCGGTGAGGATGGAGCGCGGCTCGTTCGGGCCGACGCCGTGGCCGGTCTGGCCGATGACGGAGTGCAGGACGACCTCGTTGCCGTCCTCGTCGATGCCGGCGGCATCGCAGCCGAGGATCATCGGCAGCCGGTCCTCCGGGAGGCCGACGCCCCGCAGGGACCAGAGGTCGTGATGGTTGAGGGAGGCGGCCCGCACGGTGACGGTGCTCCAGCCGGGCCGGGCCTCGGGGGCAGGACGCTCCCCCGACTCCAGGCCGCTGAGCGGCTGGTCGCGGTCGATTCGGGCGGCGTAGACAGCGAACATGCTGCCGACGATAGGGGGACCGATCAGCCGACGGAACCGCGAGGCCCTGTGACACATGCCCTCTTGCGCACCGGCACCCGTCCAGCGCAGCCCAAAAGAAAACGGCCCCGCCCAAACGGACGGGGCCATTGCACGCAACCTCAGCGACGAGCAACTCCCTCGGCACGAGCAGCAGCCGCAACCGCCGCCGTAACCGCCGGAGCGACCCGCTCGTCGAACGGAGACGGAATCACGTAGTCGGCGGCGAGGTCGTCCCCCACCACCGCGGCCAGCGCCTCCGCCGCAGCGATCTTCATCCCCTCGGTGATCCGGGTGGCCCGCACCTGCAGGGCGCCGGCGAAGATGCCCGGGAACGCCAGCACGTTGTTGATCTGGTTCGGGAAGTCCGACCGCCCGGTCGCGACGACCGCCGCGTACTTGTGCGCGACGTCCGGATGCACCTCGGGGTTCGGGTTGGCCATCGCGAACACGAAGGCGCCCTCCGCCATGGAGGCCACGGCCTCCTCCGGGACCGTACCGCCGGAGACACCGATGAACACGTCGGCGCCCGCGAGGGCGTCCTCCAGCGAGCCGGTGACGCCCGCCTTGTTGGTGAAACCGGCCAGCTCGCGCTTGACCGGGGTCAGGTCCTCCCGGTCGGCCGACACGACGCCCTTGCGGTCCGCCACCGCCACGTCCCCGATGCCGGCCTCGACCAGCATCTTGGCGATGGCGACACCGGCCGCGCCGGCGCCCGAGATGACGGCCCGCAGCTGCCCGATCTCACGGCCGCTCAGCCGCGCCGCGTTCCGCAGCGCCGCGAGCGTCACGACGGCCGTACCGTGCTGGTCGTCGTGGAAGACCGGGATGTCGAGGCGCTCCTGCAGCCGGCGTTCGATCTCGAAGCACCGCGGCGCCGAGATGTCCTCGAGGTTCACTCCGCCGAAGGACGGGGCGAGCCGGACGACGGTCTCGACGATGTCGTCCACGTCGGTGCAGTCGAGCGCGATCGGCACCGCGTCGACGCCGCCGAACTGCTTGAACAGGATCGCCTTGCCCTCCATCACCGGGAGGGAGGCCTGGGGACCGATGTCCCCGAGTCCGAGCACGGCCGTACCGTCGGTCACGACGGCGACCACCGAGGACTTCCACGTGTAGTCGTTGACGAGCTCCGGCTGTTCCGCGATCGCGGTGCACACGCGCGCGACACCGGGCGTGTACGCGAGGGAAAGGTCGTCCTTGTCGCGGACCGGCACGGTGGCCTGCACGGCCATCTTGCCGCCGCGGTGCAGCGCGAACGCCGGATCGAAGGAATCGAGGGGCTCGGCCCCGCCGTCCTGATCCGTTTTGCTGTCGCTGCGAGGATTGACGATCTCCGCTGCCACTTTGTTTTACCCCTTAGGTATGCATGGTTTGAGGGTCGACCACTCCTGGTGAGGGGTGGGCGGGCACCGCGTACGGCCCGATTGCTGATACGTACGAGCACATACGCGACGGGCGCGCCGCACACGCGCCCTGAGCCCCGGATGAGGGGTGTAAAGAACCTTCTTACCGGACGGACGGCGCCCGCGACGAGTCCAATAGGCGCAAGGTCACATCTCGGAACCGGAAAGCCGCCGCGAGGTGACGCGCGGCTGACAACCACGCCAAGCGCGCGAAGACGTCGTACGCAGGCGCGCACGCTGACCACATCGTGAGACGCGCCGAAGATTTTCCGGCCAGATGGCTGGATTACCGCAGATGGTTCGGTGCTGTTGAACCAGGGATGTACCGACCTGAGGCGGTTCGGGGGGTCACCCGTTATCCGATTTTGACATAGTCAGCCCCCTGAACGGCGTAGTCCGAATGGCAAGATGCGGTAAACCCACGAGGTCGCGACACCAGAAGGTGTGTGTTCTCGTCGACCCATCGGCACCTCTTCCCATCCGCCGGAGGAACCACGATGACCGCAAGCTCCACCCGTCGTACGACCGCCGCACGCTCCCGTCTGGCCGCGGTCGGGGCGATCGCGGTCGCGGGCGCCCTGCTGCTCACCGGCTGTGGTGACCAGACCAAGGACAAGAGCAAGGACTCCGGCTCCACCGGCGCTCCGCTGGCCGACAAGCTCCCCGGGGACATCAGGAACAAGGGCAAGATCGAGGTCGGCTCGGACATCAAGTACGCCCCGATGGAGTTCAAGGACTCCTCCGGCAACGCCGTGGGTCTGGACCCGGACCTCGCGGCGGCCCTGGGCAAGCAGCTCGGCGTGACACTCGAGTTCCAGGACGGCACCTTCGACAGTCTGCTCACCGGTCTGCGCTCCGGCCGCTACAACATAGCGATGTCGGCGATGACGGACAGCAAGAACCGTCAGCAGGGCATCGACCCGGACACGGGCAAGAAGGTCGGCGAGGGCGTCGACTTCGTCGACTACCTCACCGCCGGTGTCTCGATCTACACCCGCAAGGGCGACACCCAGGGCATCAACGGCTGGTCGGACCTGTGCGGCAAGAAGATCGCCGTCGAGCGCAGCACCGTCTCGCAGGACCTGGCCAAGCAGGAGGCCAAGAAGTGTCCGAGCGGCAAGAAGCTCACCATCGAGCCGTTCGACGACGACCAGCAGTCCCAGACCCGGCTGCGCTCCGGCGGTGTGGACGCGGCCTCCTCCGACTTCCCGGTCGCCGCGTACGCGGTGAAGAACTCCGGCGGCGGCAAGGACTTCCAGATCGTCGGCCAGCAGGTCGAGGCGGCCCCGTACGGCGTCGCGGTGGCCAAGAAGGACACGCAGCTGCGCGACGCGCTGCAGGCCGCGATGAACGCGATCATCAAGAACGGCGAGTACGCGAAGATCCTCCAGAAGTGGGGCGCCCAGGACGGCGCCGTCAAGGAGTCCGTGATCAACGGCGGCAAGTGACCCGCGGAAGCAGACGAGGCAGAAGCGGCCACTGAGAGGCAACACCCGTGACTGACATCGAGAAGACGGCCGGAGAGGGCCACGGGGAGGACACCACTCCCCCGGCCGGCCCGGAGGCCATCAAGGCCATCCCGGTCCGGCACTACGGACGGTACGTTTCCGCCGTCGTCGCCATCGCGATCCTCGTCGCGATCGTCTACGCGTTCGGCCAAGGCAAGATCAACTGGCACGCGGTGCCGGACTACTTCTTCGACCACCGGATCATGACCGGTGTCTACAAGACCCTTCTGCTGACGGTCCTGTCGATGCTGATCGGCATCGCCGGCGGCGTCCTCCTCGCGATCATGCGGCTGTCGAAGAACCCGGTGACCTCGTCGATCGCCTGGTTCTACATCTGGTTCTTCCGCGGCACCCCGGTCCTGGTCCAGCTGTTCCTGTGGTTCAACCTGGGCCTGGTCTTCGAGTACATCAACCTGATGCCGTTCTACAAGGACTACTGGTCGAACTTCATGACGCCGCTGCTGACGGCGCTGCTCGGCCTGGGTCTGAACGAGGCGGCGTACATGGCCGAGATCTGCCGTGCGGGCCTGCTCGCGGTGGACGAGGGCCAGACCGAGGCGGCCCACGCGCTCGGCATGAGCCACGGCAAGACGCTGCGCCGGGTGGTCATCCCGCAGGCGATGCGGGTGATCGTGCCACCGACGGGCAACGAAGTGATCAACATGCTGAAGACGACGTCGCTGGTCGCGGCCGTCCAGTATCCCGAGCTGTTCCGCTACGCCCAGGACATCGGCCAGAACTCCGGCGCCCCGGTGGAGATGTACTTCCTCGCCGCGGCCTGGTACCTGATCATGACCTCGGTGCTGAGCGTGGGCCAGTACTACATCGAGCGCTACTACGCCCGCGGTTCCAGCCGCCAGCTGCCGCCGACGCCGTGGCAGAAGGTGAAGGCGAACATGTTCTCGCTGGGCCGTCCGAGGGGAGCGGTGGGCGCGGCATGAGCGACAAGCTGAGCAAGACACAGGACACCCCGCCCACGGGCACGGTCCCGATGGTCAGGGCCCAGGGCGTCCACAAGTCCTTCGGCCACGTCGAGGTGCTCAAGGGCATCGACCTGGAGGTCAAGCCGGGCGAGGTGTTCTGCCTGATCGGCCCCTCCGGTTCCGGCAAGTCGACCTTCCTGCGGTGCATCAACCACCTGGAGAAGATCAACGCCGGCCGGCTGTACGTCGACGGCGAGCTGGTCGGCTACCAGCAGAAGGGCGACAAGCTGTACGAGCTGAAGGACAGCGAGGTCGCGCGCAAGCGCCGGGACATCGGCATGGTCTTCCAGCGCTTCAACCTGTTCCCGCACATGACGGCGCTGGACAACGTCATGGAGGCGCCGGTGCAGGTCAAGGGCGTGAGCAGGACGCAGGCCCGGGAGCAGGCCATGCAACTGCTGCAGCGCGTGGGCCTCGCCGACCGGGCCGGGCACTACCCCTCCCAGCTGTCCGGCGGCCAGCAGCAGCGGGTGGCCATCGCCCGGGCCCTGGCGATGGAGCCGAAGCTGATGCTGTTCGACGAGCCGACCTCGGCCCTGGACCCGGAGCTGGTCGGTGACGTCCTGGACGTCATGCGGGATCTCGCCGAGTCCGGCATGACGATGGTCGTCGTCACCCACGAGATGGGCTTCGCCCGCGAGGTGGGCGACAGCCTGGTGTTCATGGACGAGGGTGTGGTGGTCGAGTCGGGCCACCCCCGCGACGTCCTGACGAACCCGCGGCACGAACGGACCCAGTCGTTCCTGTCGAAGGTCCTGTGACCGCACACCGGTGAGGGGCGGTACGGATATTCCGTACCGCCCCTTCCTGCGAAACAACCTCAAAAACGACCCGCGAGTTCACCGGTGAGGGTGCTGAGGATGCCTTCGTCCTCCTCTTCTTCTTCGGCATTTTTTGCAGCCGCCTCACCGTGCGTGCGGCCATGGCCGGGCTTGGGCCGGGCGACCGATTGCACAAGGGGGGACTTTTCCGAAGCGAACGCGGCTGCACCCGTCATTCCGATCGTGGCGAGCAGGACGGGGGTAGCGATCGCGATGGCCAGGGCCCTGCGTGCAAACACGACTTCCTCCATATTTGGGACAATATGTCGCCGCCTAGCTACCCGGGCATTCATTCCCAAAAACCGCTCATCGAACTAACCACTCGCACGGCCGAGCACGCCGAAACAGAAGAGTTCGACTTCTCGCGTATAAGAAGCGGAAAGGCCGTGGCGCCACTGCGGCGGATTTCGACGCGCGACAAACCGCTTACTGCTTTCCGGAACCCCACTCCGCGGCGTCGCACCAACCGCCACCGGCCCGGAAAGCGGCGCCCCACCCCTCGTACGCAGGCCCGGCCGCGCCCCGGCGTCCGACCGCGCCGTCGACCATGCCGGACTCCCCGGTTCGCGTAATACCCTGGACACACGACCGGCTGTTACCCGACCGCAGACACGACCAAGAAGCGCCCCCGTAAGGACTACAAGTGGAACTGGCCTATTACTCGGATTACGCCGTCCGTCTCGTCAACACCGAGGAACCGGCCCGGGGCAAGGACGCGCTGACCTCGGTCGAGGCCGTCCGCGACCTCTTCGGTGACAACTCGTCGGCGGCCCGCCGCGCCACCGACGCCGATGTCACCCGCTTCCGCTCGGTGCGGGCCCGGCTGCGCGCGGTCTTCGAGGCGGCCGACAAGGGCGACGAGACCCTGGCCGTGGACCTGCTGAACTCACTGCTGCTGGAGTTCCCGGTGTCGCCGCAGATCTCCGGCCACGACCACCGCGACGAGGACGGCCGCCCGCTGTGGCACATGCATCTGGCCGACCACCCCTCCAACGCCACCGCCGGCTACGCGGCCATCGCGGCGATGGGACTCGCCTTCCACCTGACGGAGTACGGCGTCGACCGCCTCGGCCTGTGCGAAGCCGCCCCGTGCCGCAACGCCTACCTCGACACCTCCACCAACCGGTCCCGGCGCTACTGCTCCGACCGCTGCGCGACCCGTGCGAACGTGGCCGCCTACCGGGCCCGCAAGCGCCTGGAGGCCGACCGGTCGGCCAGCAGCGGCCTGGCGGCCGAGAGCGCCCAGCGCACCAGCGTCAGCGGCGAACGCTGACCGGCCGGGAGCGGCCGGTACCTGAAGCGCGCCGTACCCAGCACCAGCTCGTCCGGTACGACCCCGTAGTCGGTGCTGTCCCCGCCCGCGTACGGATTGTCCCCGAGCACCCACCAGCCGCCCTCGCGCCGCTCCACGGCACGCTTGACGACGAGCAGGTCCTGCTGGAACGGATGACGCAGGACGACGACGTCCCCCGGCCTGACCGCGGCCCCGTACTGCACCAGCAGCCGGTCCCCGTGATGGAGCGTGGGCACCATGGACGGGCCGGTCACCTCGGCCAGCCCGAACGGCGCCACCGCCCGCCCCCGATCGGTCTCCTGCGACAGCTCCGGCATCCCCGGCACCTCCCCGGTCCGTTCCTCCACCAGTCTCAGTCTGACCCTGGACTTTTGTCCTAAGCCCTAGGGGGCACCCGAGAAATCGCCTTCTGCAGGGAGTAATGTCGCACCTGAGAAGACGATCACGAGGAAGGAATGCTCCATGCTTTCCCGCCTGTTTGCCCCCAAGGTCAAGGTCAGCGCCCACTGCGACCTGCCCTGCGGCGTGTACGACCCTGCCCAGGCCCGCATCGAGGCGGAGTCGGTGAAGGCCGTCCAGGAGAAGATGGCCGGTAACGACGACCCCCACTTCCAGGCACGCGCCACCGTCATCAAGGAGCAGCGCGCGGAGCTCGCGAAGCACCACGTCTCCGTGCTCTGGAGCGACTACTTCAAGGCCCCGCACTTCGAGAAGTACCCGGAGCTGCACCAGCTGGTCAACGACGCCCTGAAGGCCCTCTCGGCCGCCAAGGCGTCCACCGACCCGGCGACGGGCCAGAAGGCGCTGGACTACATCGCCCAGATCGACAAGATCTTCTGGGAGACCAAGAAGGCTTGATTTTCAATCATGCCCTCTGACCTGCGATTTCCTTGGTTGCAGTGTCTCCGAGTCCGCACCCGGTCCGCAGGCCGCCGAGCACGGCGTCCATGACGGCCCGGGTGCGGCCTTCTTCCCCAGGCCACAGTGCGCGTAGATCCGCAGCGTGATGGCGGCGGACGCGTGGCCGAGGACCAGCTGCACCTGCTTGACACTCGCACCGCCGGCGATGAGCGCGGAGGCGTCGAAGTGCCGCAGGTCGTGGGTCGCCATGTGCGGCAGCTCGGCGGGCTTGCGGCCCTCGCGCTCGGCCGCCTTGCTCTCCTCCGCCTGGAGCGCCCTGCGGGCGCAGTTCCATTCGGTCTTCCAGCGCCGGTAGTTGAGCGGCTCCCCCCTCCTCCATTGTGAACAGCCACTCCTTGGAGGGGCGTGCGGCGAGGTGCGCGAGGAGGGCGTCGGTGACGACCTCGCCGACCGGGACCGTACGTCTGGACTTCGCGGTCTTCGGCGGGCCGATCTTTCCCGAATGGAGCCGCTGCCGCTCGACGGGGATGGTGCCGGCCTTGAAGTCGACGTCCGACACCTTGAGGCCGAGCAACTCGCCTATGCGCAAGCCTGACCCGGCGAGCGTGACGATCGCCGCGCGGATGTACGGCGGCGTCACCCGGGCCATGGCCTCGACCTGGGCGACCGTGGGCGGGGTGACCTCCTCGTCCGACGTGGGCGGGAGGGTGATCCGGCGGCATGGGCTGGACGCGATGACCTTGTCCTCGACGGCTGCGGTCATGACGCGCACAAGGACGTCGTAGACGTTCCGCACGCTGCCGGGGCCGAGCAGTTCGGACAGGTTCTTGAACGGCACCTGGATGTCGTTGCGGCGTATCGCCGCCATGGCGCGGGAGCCGAGCGCCGGGACGAGGTGCAGCCGCAGCGCGTTGTCGGTGATGCGCTCACCCGCCTCGCTGGCGATGAGCGACTCCTCCCACTTCTTCGCGTACTTCTCGAACGTGATCCGTCCGGCACGCGGGTCGACATGTTCCCCGAAGGAACAGCGGAGGTGTTCCCTCGGGGAACACCCGACTCGTTTCCTGAGGAAACGATGCCTTCCGTTTAGTTTCTGAACGGCGAACCTGATGCCCTCGCTGCCCATGGCAGCGAGGGCATCAGTCGTCAGGCGGCTCGGTTATGGGCAACTGCGCGACCCACTTCGTCACCTCGGTCAGGTGCTCGGGCTGCAGCCCGAGGTGTGGGTCGGGCTGAACGAGGAGGGTCGCCGTTCCATAGGCGGTGCGCTCCGCCGCCCAGGCGTGGTCGAGGTCGGTGAAGTCGTCGTCGATCCAGACGGCGGGGACGTCGCCGAGCCAGGCATCGACGTGGTCGCGCTTCCACAGGTAGCCATTGGGGTGGCTCGTAGTGATCTGGGGACGCGGCAGGTCGACGTACGGCAGCGCCGGGAGGTCGAGAAGGGGCCCGATGAGGGTGGTGGCGTCCTGCCGCCAGCTGGTGCACCAGACGGGGGTGACCAGGCCGGTGCGGATCACGTCCATGAGTAGGCGGCCGTGGTCGAGGTTGAGCCAGACGGTGACCGGGTTGTCGGCGCTGCGGCCTGTGGGGACGACATCGTGGCGGGCGTGGATGGCCGGGGTCGAGCCGTCTGCGTCCGGGAAGGGTATGAGGACGCCGTCGATGTCGAGGAGCAGGTAGGGCGAGCGCATCGGTTCCTCCAAGGGACGCCGGGGCGAATGGCTGGTCAGAGCTTGCGAGCGCGGATCAGCAGGGTGGTGGGCCAGTGGCCCATGCGAGGGTCGTGGAACTCCTGGGCCGAGGTAAGCCAGAAGCCCGCTCGGCTGAGGTGCTTCTCCCAGCGGTCCGTGGAGAACTCCCAGCGTGCGATGGGGAGCCGGGTGCGGTCGGGGAGGGTGACGTGGTCGCGGCGGGGCCGGTCGTCGCCGGAGGGGCTTCGGCCGCCGCGCTGCGGGTGGGGGACGGAGAAGGCGAGCACTCGTCCGGGCGTGAGGCGCTGGGCGATGGCCGGCAGCAGGAGCTCAGGGGCGACGAGGCCGATGGCCCCGAAGACGGAGTAGATCGCGTCGAACTGCTCGTCGGTGGCGTGCAGGTAGTGCAGGGCGTGGCCGGCGACGAAGGTGAGGTTGTTCAGCCGTCCGTAGTGGGAGCGGGCGCGGCGGACCTGGAGGCCGACCAGGTCGACGCCGGTGACACGGGAGCCATGGCGGGTGGCGAGGTGGGCGGCGTTGTGGCCAGGGCCGCAGCCGAGTTCCAGGAGTCGCTTGCCGCGCAGGTCGGGGCCGAGGGCGTCGGCGCCGGGACCTTGGCCGGGTCTCGTCGTCCACTCCATCCGGGCAGGTACGGCCAGAGGTTCGGCGAGTCCTGCGGCGGTGCGTTGGAGGGCGTGGACGTGCCATGGGGATGCCTGGGCGAGCACGTCAGATCTCCAGGAGGTGGAGGACGTCGGTGAGGTGGCGATGGACGGCCTTGATGTAGGCGGGGTCGGTGGCCGGGTCGTTGATCCAGCGGATGGACTGCTCCATGAACCACTCGACGGCCCACATGCGGTGCCAGCCCAGGGCCCAGTTCTCGGAGGTGAGCCCGCCGCGCGGGGCGAGGGCGTCGGGGGTGCCGCCGGCAGTGACGTACTGCTCCAGGAAGACGCGCAGGCGCACGGGGCGCGGGGGCTCGATGGTGCCGTGCCAGCTAGCGAGGTCGAGCAGGCCGGGACCGGTGAAGGCGCGGGCGAAGTCGAGCAGCCGCCAGCCGCGCTCGCCGATGTGGAGGCTGGTGGGGTGGAACTCGGAGTGCACCCAGCCGAACGGTTCCAGCGTCGCTCCAGCCGAGCGGGCCTCGGCGGCCTTGGCGATTCGGTCGAGCGCGTCCTCGACGTCGTCGGCGTCCTGCCACCGGTCGGCCTTGCGCAGCCGTTCGAGATGCTCCAGCGCCCGGGCCGGGAGCGTGCGCAGCCGGTCCTGGTCGAGGACGGGCAAGGGAGGAGCCGTACGGGCGCCGTGCAGCACCACGGCCGCGGCGACGCCGTCGAGGTCGTCGGCCTCGCGGACGGACGGTCCGAGGTCCTCCATGAGCATGCCGAGCCAGCCGCCCAGGACGGCCGAGGCGTGGACCTGGGGGACGGGTACGCCGAGGGTGTGGGCCAGGCGGAGGGCCTGGTCCTCGCTGTCGAAGGGCTTCTTGGCGTACTTGAAGATGGCGGTGGCACCATCGGGGAAGGTCACGCGCTCGACGCCGGACATGGACCACACGCGTACCTCCTCCCGTACGGCGGTGGTCTGGCCGGCCACGATGAGCAGGTTGTCGAGGAGTTCGGCGCTGGGGTTCGTGGTCACGTGGGGCTCCGGGGAGGGGTGGTGGCGTCCGGGGCGGGCGAGGGATGCCGGCCCGCCCCGGAGCCTGATCGGGTGTGTTACGCGGCGGGGTTCACGCGGTGGGCGTAGACCTGCTCGATCCAGCCCGCCTTGAACGCGGCGAGGTCGTGACGGAAGTTCGCCATCGAGGCACCGTAGGGCGCGACCACGCCACCGGACTGGTCCGGCACCGACTGGCAGCCGTGCACGAGCCGGCCGCCGAGCGCCGCGTGGGCCTTGATGGACTCGATCCGGCGGTGCTCGTTGAACCAGCCGCCGTGGTAGACCTCGTCGAGCATGCCGCCCATCTCGTCGCTCAGGTCGAAGACGACGGAGGTGGCGGCGGGGAAGAACCAGCACGGGCCGACGTTGGAGATGTGCCCGTCCAACTCGACCTTGTTGAGCGCCATGAGCGTGGCCGCCTCGCGGAGCATCCGCAGATGGTCGGCGGTGATCTGCGGCAGGCCGAGGCCGGCCAGGTGCTCCTCGCGGAAGAGGTACGCGTACACCTCGTACGCGGTGGCCAGGACGCGGGCCGCGTCGGAGGTGGACTCACCGTGGCTCTTGATGAAGTCGAGCGCGAGCTGCTCGACCGCGCTCTCGGTCGTCTCGTCCACGTCCAGGAGCTGGGACTTGACCAGCTCCCAGTCGGCGACGAGCCAGGAGTTGGCCCCGAAGCGGAAGAAGTACTCGGCCGGGTCGATCGTGATGCGCCGGCCGTCGACCTGGATGCCGGGTAGGCGGCTCCAGCGCGGGTCGAACGCCTCGGACAGCTCGACCGTGATGGCCGTGGTGTCGATGGTGGTCACCGTGTCTCCGTCTCTGATCGGCCAGGTTCGGGCACAGGAACGCCCGAGCCTGGTATGGGCGTACGGAACTTCGGGTTGCCGCCCGGACCAAGGGGGAGCCTGGATCACGGTCGCGCCCTTCCGGGCGGCTGCTGATAAGTGAACCCGTGGTCACGCTCAGTGGGTACGGTGGAAGGCAGTCGAAGCGGTATACGCGGTTTACAGCTCCAGGGCGGAGGCGATCGTGGCGGCGCAGAGAGAACCCAACTCCCATCTGCGCGACCTCATCGACGCGTCCGGCTGCACCTACGATGCCCTCGCCCGAGACGTGCGACGTATCGCCGCCGAGAACGGCGAGATCCTCCAGACCAACAAGTCGGCCATCTCGCACTGGGTGAACGGCACCCGCACCCCTTCTGGCCGGGTAGGCCAGTACCTGGCCGAGGCCCTGTCCCGCCGAGCGGGGCGCACGGTCACCCAGACCGAGATCGGCCTCCAGGCCGGTGATGACGAAGAGCCAGCGGAATCCGACCCCGTCCTCGCGGTCACCGACCTGGGCCGCGCCGACGTCGAGCGCCGCCGCTTCCTCGCCATCGCGGCCTTCACCACCGCCGGGGTCGCCATGCCGCTCGGTTACGACCACGAAGCCACCGCCCGCATGCTCCGCGCCCGCACCGGCACCTCCCTGGTCGGCGCGGAGGACGTGGACGTCGTACGGCAGATCACCGCGGCTTTCAGCGCCGCCGACGAGCGCCTCGGCGGCGGGCACGGCCTGACCACCGTCACCGCGTACCTCGCCGACACAGCTGCCCCCATGCTGCGCGGACGCTTCCCCAGCGAAGCCTTACGCCGGGCCGCCTTCGGCGCCGTCGCCGAACTCGCCTACCTCGCAGGGTGGAAGCACCACGATCTGGGCCAGGAGGGTGCCGCCCAGCGCTACTACCAGGTGGGCTACCAGCTCGCCTGCCAAGCCGATCCCCACGGCCACGCCGCCTGGATGATGCGCGCCCTCGCCCACCAGGCCCTCAGCCTCAAGCGGCCCCACCACTGCGTCAACCTCGTCGAAGGAGCTCTCAACCGCGGGCTGGGCCACGTCGACGGCCAGACCGAGGCGCTGCTGCACATCACCCACGCCCGCGCCTATGCCGCCGTGGGCGAGAGGCCCGCGGCGGCCCGCGCTTTGCTCGCCGCCGATGACGCTCTGTTGCGTGACGATGGCCCCCAGCCGAGCTACTCCCGCGTCAGTGGTCCGGCAGCCGGCACCGTCGCCAGCCACACCGCCCGCACCCTGACCGACCTCGCCGACCACATCGGCACCGAGCAACAACACCGCGACGCCCTGGTGCGCTGGGACCCCGAGAAGTACAAGCGCGTCCACGCCCTGACCTATGCCGACCTGGGCGACAGCCTTGCCGCCCAAGCCCGAGCCGACGAGGCCGTCGCTGCCTGGTCCCAGGCCCTGACCCTGATGGAGGGCATGACCTCCGACCGCACCCGCAAGGCCATCACCTCGCTCCGCTCCACCCTCTCCATCTACCAGCGCCGCAAAGTGCCCGGAGCCGCCGAACTCGCCCGTCGCGCACGAGAAGCGCTGGCCTAAGCTGCCACCATCCGGTCGACGAAGGGACACAAGCCGTGGCTCAGCGGACAACCGACGACCAGTCCAAAGCCCTGCCGCCCGCCCTCGAATCCATGACCCTGCTGGTCGCCGCCGTCATCGTCCACGACAAGGCCGCTAACCGCGTCGTCCTCCTCCAGCGCAGCCAGAACGCCAAGTTCGCCCAGGGCATGTGGGACCTCCCCGTCGGCAAGAGCGAACCTGGGGAACCCATCACCGAGACTGCGGTGCGCGAGCTGTACGAAGAGACCGGCTTGACCGTGAAGCCGGAGGCCCTCAAGGTCGTCCACATCATCCACGGCGCCTGGGGCGTCGAAGCACCCAATGGCTTCCTCACCGTCGTCTTCACTGTCCACGACTGGACCGGGGAACCTGAGAACCGTGAGCCGCGCAAGCATGCCCAGGTCCGCTGGGTCGACACCGACGCAATCCCCGAGGAGTTCGTGGACACCACGGCCAGCGCCCTTCGTCAATACCTAGCTGATGGGCAGCAAGTCACCCTCGATGGTTGGGGCTAGCCGTCATCCATCCTCCGTACGGCAGCCGTGGACTGTCCATAAACGGCGCGTGCCCGCTGCAGCAACGGTAGCCTCCAAAATCACGACGACCATCCATCCAGGGGGAACCAAAGACATGCTCGATCCCGAACTTGTCTCGGTGGCAACCGGCGCAGCGGGAACGATCGTTGCGTCCATGCTCACAGGTGGAGCCATGGCTATCCGCCCAAGGGTCGTGCAGCTCTTCCGTAGGGGCACGCAGGACGAACAAGTCCTGGCCCTCAATGCCCACGACAACGACGCTCGGACGCTTGCAGAATGGGTTCGCGCGGCAGCCTCCGATCCCTCGGCAGTAGCCGATCTGGCACGTGCCCAAGAACAGCTCACACAGGAGTGGGCTCAGCGCCTAGCGGAGTACGTAGACAGATATCAGGAAGCGCGCCCCGATCTTGACTCCATCGCCGAGGTCGGTGCCACCTCCAATACCGGGAGCCAGCACAACTCCGGGTCTGGGACGTTCGTCAACGGAACGGTTATTGGAGGCATTCACAACACCTACGGCGGCGGTTCTCAGTGACCGTGACAACTGGAAGTTCGGAGTTCGATCCTCGCTCGCAGCACAACACCGGGCCAGGGACGTTCGTGGGGCGTGACCTCCACGGCGGAGTTCACAACCACTACGAGCAGCTCAGCGAAGAGACCAAGGGACACCTGAAGGTCATCGCCAAGACCTCACCCAAGCTGGCCCGACTACTCGCCGACACCGCGATCCACAGCGCACAGAACGCGCAGGCTGCTGAGTTGATCGCTATCACCGCGAAACGATTCAACATCGCCGACTCTGCGGAACTACTTGCGAGCGCCGCAGCAACCCTCCAACGAATCACTCTCCCTGACTCCGCACAATTACTCTCGGCCGCAGCAAACAAACTTGAAAAGGTATTGCCGAGACTCCTCGACGCAGCAGACGCTTTGAACTCCAACCGCCGAGGGAGGATGTGATGAGCGTGTCTGACGAGCAACCGAGTGAACAGCGCAACGAAGGTCAGGGAACCTTTGTAAACGGCAGCCTCCACGGCGGCGTGTGGAATATCTTCGTCAACCACGCGTCTCAGAATGAGAAACAGCCCCCTTCTGCCCAAGAGATGCTCGCACTTGGCTCAGTAGAGGCTCCCTTCGGCAGGCTTCCGGAGGCCGTTCTGGGCCGTGATGGCATCCTCACAGCCCTCACGCAGCCCATGGACGATCCGCGTATCCAAGTCCTTTCTGGAATGGGCGGAGTAGGAAAAACCACAGTCGCCCTGAGTGCGGCTGAGCGGGCCAAGCGAGCTGGAGCCGAGGTCTTCTGGATCCAGGCCGGATCCGCGGCCGCCGTGGCCGACGGGATGCGGCACGCGGCCCTCCTCGCGGGCGCCCCGGCCGAGCACGTAGCCCACGCCTGGGAAAAGGGCGGACGACCGGCGGCCGACCTGGTCTGGCGCCACCTGGCGAACATGGACCGCCCGTGGCTGCTCGTCTTCGACGATGCCGACGATCTCGACGTTGTCTCTTGCCCAGGGGCCGCCTTGGCCGACGCTACTGGCTGGGTCAGGCCCCCTGTCGGCAAGTCGTACGGCGTTCTGGTCACCACGCGTGACGGTAACAAGCGGTCTTGGGGCGACAGAATTGCACTATTCCATCAACTTGATGTCTTGGAGACCAAATTCGCAGGCCAGGTCCTCCAGGAACTCGCTCCTGAAGCGGGGGATACAAACTCCGCTCGGTCTCTGGCTGACCGGCTGGGCTCCCTACCGCTCGCACTGCATCTGGCCGGCACATACTTAGCGATGGCTCACGGCGATCCATTGGCCGAAGCCCAGACCTTCACCGAGTATGTCCGTGTCCTCGACGACTCCCCGCTGTTCCTCGACGACGCGACGGAGGGTGTACACGGGGACCTACGCAGTGACGAGGAGCGGGCACGCCGGACCATCGCTGGTACGTGGGACCTATCCCTCGCCCTCCTCGAACGGCAGGGCACTGGGCACGCACGCGGCCTGCTCCAATTGCTGTCCTGCTTCGCCCCAGCTGTCCCCCTGCCCAATTCATTACTCAACCCGTCCACGATTGCTGGCCTCGGGATGTGGCCAGAGAAGCTGGCACCGCGCACAATCAGGACGACCCTCGGCGGATTGCGCAGGTTCGGGCTCGTCGGGGTCGACACGCTCTCGACGGAACCCGTGTACCAGATCCATCGGCTGGTGGCTGAGGTGTCGGTAGCCCCCCCTCCTCTCGGAACCCCAGGGCTATCAAGAGGTGTGGGACTCGGCCGCCGACCTGCTTGTGGCAGCTACTCCGTACGCGGAGAATCCACGCGATCCGCGTTCGTGGCCTGCCTGGCAGGGTCTCGTGCCGCACTGGCTGGTTCTGCTGGGCCGCTTGCCACGATCAAATGTTCCCGCTGACGATCGCCTCACCGATGTGTTGCTTTGCGCCGGGGTTGCCGTTTCTTATCTGCACTTTCGGGGCGAATATGGGACGGCCTGCAAATTCGCCGACGAAGCGCTGGAGCGTTCCATTTCCGCAGCAGCCGACCCCTGGATCGGGGTGAACCTTCAAAGGCATCGGGCGATCGCAATTAAAGAAATGGGCGATCTGAAGACCGCCGAGTTCGAGTTGGACCGCATCGCGAAGGAGTGCATAAAGCACTTTGGGGCAGCTGACCCGACCACTCTCTCCATACGCTATGAACGGGCGCGAGTGTCATCGCAGAGAGGGAAGCTAGCCGAGGCTGAGCGCGAGTACAACGAGGTGATCGGTCAGGAAACTCAGCTGTTCGGCGCGGAAGCTGCTCAGACATTACGCTCGCGGCATGCCCGTGCAATTTGCATCCGGAGTATGGGGCGCCTCGACGATGCAGCCGCCGAGGGGAGAGTGGTACTGGAGGGGCTGCGTGCAGAGCTGGGAGAGAAACACCCTGATGTCCTCGAGGCCCAGCACGAGTTCGCGATCTCTCTGCGCGACCAAGGAGACAATGAGCGCGCCGAAGAAGTCTTCCGTCAAGTGCTCCAGTTGGAAGAAGAGGCTCTCGGTGTCGAGCATCCATCCACGTTAATCACCCGCTCGAACCTGGCATCCGCTCTCGTCCTGCGCCAGAAGTTCACCGAGGCGGAAGCCGAGATCCGGACAGTACTGGAGGCTCGCACCCGTATCTTGGGGCCGGATCATCCCGAAACGCTCGATGCACGCCACACCTTGGCCGTACTTCAAATGCGGCACGGGGAACTCGATGCAAAGAGCGCTGCGGCAGTCTTTGCTGAACTCACCGATGCGCAGAGAAGGCAACTCATCGATGATCACCCCAATGTGCTGATCGGCCGGGACAGTTATGCCGCAGCACTGCGATCCATGGGTGAGCTGAGCCAGTCAGAATCGGAGTACAGGTCGATTCTGGAAGCAGCGACTGCACGCCACGGCGCGCAGCATCCGGTCACGCTCAATGCGCGCTTCGAGTGGGCTATGGCCTTGGGACGCATCGGGCGGACGCACGATGCAGTGTCTGAGATGCACGAGGTCCTCGACCTTCAGCAGCGTGTGCTCGGCGAGTCACACCGGAACGTCGCCAGCATCCGTGCATCACTCGGCGCCCTCCTGTTGCAGCAGGGAAGCCTTTCCGAAGCCGAGAAACAGCTCCAGCATGCACTGAGCATTCTGTCGGAGAGCGACGGCGAGCGACTTGACGTCCAGCATGATCTCGTGGCTGTGCTGCACGCGCGCGGAAGAGTGCGGGAGGCGATCCATCAGCTGAGGGAAATCGTGGAGCAGGAGCTTCGCCGCTCTGGTCCGGCCCATACAGACACGATAACTGCCCGTAATAGCCTCGGTGTCGCCTTGAAGGACTTCGGAAAACTCGAAGAAGCGGAAGAGGTCTACCGTGAGGCGCTCAGAGGCGCAGCAACCAAGCATTCGGACGATGAGCCTCTGATACTGACGGTACGCCACAACCTCGCGGTAGTGCTGCGCATCCAGGGGAATCTCGACGAGGCCGAGAAAGAACAGTCCGCGATCCTGGCGATCCAGGAGCGCCGGCTCGGGCCCGAACATCCCCAGATGTTCGCGACACGGCTCTCACTAGCTCGCATTCTGGACGACAGAGGAGCTGCCGCAGAGGCAGAGGCCGCATACCGCGACCTGCTGTCAGCATGCACTCGCGCCATGGGAGGCGACCACCCACAGACGTTGTCCATCTGGGGAAATCTAGCCTTCCTCCTTGCCGATCAAGAGCGCTTCGCCGAAGCGGAGACGGAATATCGCAATGCACTAAAGGGATGTCTCAAGACCCTAGGAGACGACCACCCAGACACCCTCACGATGAACCACAATCTAGCGATGGCGCTGGGCAATCAGGGGAAAATCCGTGAGGCCGTCACCCGGCTCCGTGATGTAGTAGAGCGTCGAGCACGAACGCTGGGGTCTGATCATCCAGAGACGCTAATAGCGCGCAAGAACTTAGGTGAGGGCCTAAGCCGTGCGAAGCAGCCAGCAGAAAGCGCTGAGAATTTCAAGGAAGTGGCAGAGGGCTGGGCGCGTGCCCGCGGAGCAGACCACGACTCAGTTTGGGATCTACGCTACCGACGAGCCCAGCTGCTGTGGGAAGCCGGGCAGCCGCGAGCCGCGCAGGACGAGCTCGAAGCGCTGCTGGACCTGGCCCAGAAGGCCGGACTCGACGGGGATCGACGTGTCACCACGCTGCAGCGGGTGCTCATGGCGGTACGCGCCGACGATGGCGATTCCTAGTCGGTGATCACAAGGACGGCGCAGCAGTCCGCACACAGTCCGCAAGACACCCACTCAAGACCGTCGCACCCCATCGCCACCAATCACCAAAAGACCAGGTCAGCGCCCCACAGAAGAGTTCCCCGCAGGTCACCGACCTGGCCCATTACTAGGAGACCAAGAAGGCCTGAGGCTTTCGCTCCCCCGGCAAGGGGTCCGCCGGTTCGCCGGCGGACCCCTTTGCCGTACGGCCGTCGCCCGTCGCGGAGTCGGGCCGCAGGTCAGGAGGTGGAGGCCAGGCCGGGTGGGAGGTGCACCGTCATGATCAGGTGGCAGGTTCCGGTGCCCGCGCCGCGGTAGGTGCGGGGAGTGTCGCCGTCGAAGGTGGCGGTCTGGCCGGCCTTGAGGGTGTGCTCGGTGGCGTCGACGACCAGGGTCGTGCGGCCGGAGGTGACGCTGAACTGCAGGGCCTCCTCGCCCCGCACGCCGAACACAGCGCCGTGCACCACCTCAGCCCCACCCAGCCGCAGGTCAGCGCCTGACGGGAGAGGCCCGGCCGGTGTCCGCCTGGGACAGGCCGGGGACGCCGAAGGTGAAGACGACGACCACGGCGACCGCGGCACCGAGGCTGCTGCCGGAGGCCGTCGGAAGCGTTTTTCGCCGCGGTGTCAGTGCCCTGTGCCAAGCTGTCGGCGTGACCCTGGAGGACCTCAGACGGCTTCGGCGGGTGCGCGACCGCATGGACCGCGAGTACGCCGAGCCCCTCGACATGGCCGAGCTGGCCCGCGGCGCCCACATGTCGCCGGGCCACTTCCAGCGCAGCTTCCGCAAGGCCTTCGGCGAGACGCCGTACAGCTATCTGATGACCCGCAGGATCGAGCGGGCCAAGGCGCTGCTGCGCCGCGGTGACCTCACCGTGACCGAGGTGTGCCTCGCCGTGGGGTGTACGTCGCTCGGCTCCTTCAGCTCCCGCTTCACCGAGCTGGTCGGGGAGACCCCGAGCGCCTACCGGGCCCGTGACCACGAGGAGAGCGCGATGATCCCGTCCTGCGTGGCCCGTACGTTCACCCGCCCGCGCCGCCGGCCCTGGTGACACGCGCGCGCCCGGGTCCGGATGGGCCTAGCGTGAGCCCATGGACGTGAAACTCAAGCAGTGCTTCATCGCGGTGGACGACCATGACAAGGCCCTCGCCTTCTACCGTGACGTGCTCGGCCTGGAGGTCCGCAACGACGTGGGCTTCGAGGGCATGCGCTGGGTGACGCTGGGCTCGCCGCTCCAGCCGGACGTCGAGATCGTGCTGGAGCCGCCCGGCGCGAACCCCGACGCCTCCCCCGCCGACCGGCAGGCGATGGCCGAACTGCTCGCCAAGGGCATGCTGCGGGGTGTCATCTTCACGACCGAGGACTGCGACGCGCTGTACGAGCGGGTGCGGGAGTCCGGCGCCGATGTGCTCCAGGAGCCCACGGACCAGCCGTACGGGGTGCGCGACTGCGCCTTCCGCGACCCGGCGGGCAACCAGTTGCGCTTCCTCCAGCGGCCCGCGGAGTGACCTACCCGGATCCTGAGAGCCGCGGACGTGAAATGGCCTCAGCCGGCGGGAAGTCGGCGCCTACACTCCCCGTCATGATCATTCGCTGGACGTACGCCTTCGTCGACCGGCCCGCCGCCCGGCTGCCCGAGGCCCGCGCCTTCTGGACCGCCGTCACCGGCACCCGGCCGTCCGAACCCCGCGGCGACCAGGGGGAGTTCCTGACCCTGCTGCCCGGGGGCGCCGACGGCGCGGACGCCTGCCTGAAGCTCCAGGGCGTGACCGGGGGCGACGGCGGCGCCCACCTCGACCTCTGCGTCGAGGACGTAGGTGTGTTGACGGGGGCGGCCCGTGAACTCGGCGCGGACCTGGTGGCGGACCACGACGGCTGGGCCGTACTGCGCTCCCCGGCGGGGCAGTTGTTCTGTGCCGTGCCCTGGCACGGGGAGTCGGTGCGACCGCCGGTGGTGGCGGGCAGCCGGCTCGACCAGGTGTGCCTCGACATCCCGCCGTCGGCGTACGCCACCGAGTCCGACTTCTGGGCCCGGCTCACCGGCTGGGAACGGCAGACCGGTTCACGGCCGGAGTTCGAGGTGCTGAGGCCGCCGCCGGGCCTGCCCGTCCGGATCCTCCTGCAGCGGCTCGGCGCGGAGCGTCCGGTCTCCGCCCATCTCGACCTCGCCTGCGCGGACGTCGCCGGCGTCCGCACCCGGCACGAGGAGCACGGGGCGGTCCGGGTGGGCGGGGGCCCGCACTGGACGGTGATGCGCGACCCGGCGGGCGGCACCTACTGCCTGACCGGCCGGGACCCGGGGACCGGCGGGCTGCCCGGCGCCGGTCAGCCCCCGGTGGACGCGTAGAGGCACAGAACCGCGGTGCCGGAGGGCGCCGGACGCGGCGGGCACGCGTCCTCGCCGCCGTCCTCCTCGCCGCGGTCGTCCTCGCCCCCTGGCCGGGCCCGCATGTCCGCCCGGCCCGGCGAGGGGGTCGGGCCGCTCCCGTTCTGCCAGACGTACGGCCCCTTGGGCCGGGCGTCCTCCTGGAGCAGGAGCGTGAGTGCTCCCCCGGCGGCCACGGTGACCGCCCAGCCCGTCACCGCCCACCGCCACCAGCGCCGGCGGCGCACACCCCCCTCGCCGGTCACCCCCAGGACTCCACGTCCACCACGGCGTCGGCCGGCACCGGCCCGTACACATGCGGGAACTCCTCCCCGCCCGGCTCCACGGCCTCGTACTTCACCGGCACGCCGACCAGGGCCGGGTCCACGACCAGCACGACCAGCTCGTCCGGGCCGTCGTAGTCGCCGTAGAGGAACGCGGCGATACGCGGGAGCTGCTCGCGGGTGGAGAAGTGGATGAAGCCCTCCTCCTGGAGGGTGCGGCCACGGGTGGACACCTCATAGGAGCCGCGCTCGCGCGCCGCCTCCCAGAGGGAGCGTTCGGTGATGTGGAAGATCCGGGGCAGTTTCGGCATGCGGCCACGGTACGGCGCCGACGACGGGCTCAGCGGTGTATCCGCGCAAGTGGCGGGCCCCGCACACCGTGTGGATGTGCGGGGGCCACCCGGCCGGAGTCCCGTGGCCCGTGCGAGGTCAGGAGTCACACGGTCCCGGGACCCCGGGGTTTCTCCCGGCTGCCGGTGCGTGCAGCGCTCAGCTGCTGCGCCGGGTCACGAACTCGGCGAGCGCCAGCAGACCGTCGGCCGCCTCGGGGGCAGGGACCGCGCGGGACAGCTCCTGCACGGCACGGGCCATCCGGTCGGCCGCCTCGGCCTGCGCCCAGTCCCGGCCGCCCGCCCGCTCCACGGCCAGGGCCGTGCGCGCGATGCCCTCGGCATCACCGGAGACGTACGGCTTGCCGTACAGCCCGGCCAGTTCGGCAGCCGCCTCGGTACCGGTGGACAGGGCCGCGACGACGGGCAGCGACTTCTTGCGGGCTGCGAGATCCGCACCGGCCGGCTTACCGGTGCGCCGCGGGTCGCCCCATATGCCGATGACGTCGTCGATCAGCTGGAAGGCCAGCCCCGCCTGGCGGCCGAAGCCGTCCAGCGCCGCCACGTCCTCCTGGCCAGCGCCCGCGTACAGCGCGCCGAGGGCGCAGGCGCAGCCCAGCAGCGCGCCCGTCTTGGCCTCGGCCATGGTGAGCACCTCGTCGAGGGTGACCTCGTCCGGGGCACGGCGCTCCAGGTCCGTGTCGGTGTGCTGGCCGGCGCACAGTTCCAGGACGCAGTCGGCGAGCCGGGCCGCGGCCGGCCCCGAGGCCGGGTGGGGGTCCTCGGCGAGCAGCCGCAGGGCCAGCGCCTGGAGGGCGTCACCCGCGAGGATCGCGTCGGCGTCGCCGAACACCGTCCAGGCCGTGGGGCGGTGCCGGCGGGAGGAGTCCCGGTCCATCACGTCGTCGTGCAACAGCGTGAAGTTGTGCACCAGTTCGACCGCCACCGCCGCCCGCACCGCCGCCGTACGGGCCGCCGGGCCGCCGAGGGCGGCGGCTGCCGCCAGGACGAGCGCGGGCCGTATCGCCTTGCCGGCCTCGCCCGTCGCCGGGGTGCCGTCCACGTGCTGCCAGCCGAAGTGGTAGAGCGCGATGCGGCGCATGGAGCCGGGCAGCGACTCCA
This sequence comes from Streptomyces sp. NPDC037288, assembly GCF_055603265.1. Taxonomy (NCBI): domain Bacteria; kingdom Bacillati; phylum Actinomycetota; class Actinomycetes; order Kitasatosporales; family Streptomycetaceae; genus Streptomyces; species Streptomyces sp. NPDC037288. Next base: position 88,679 of record NZ_JBVJVY010000020.1, on the reverse strand, counting down.
GGGCCGCGCGCAGCTCCGGGTCGACGACGGCCCGGGTGCGCTCCAGCAGGGCCGCCGCCTCCTGTCCCTCGAGCGGACCGCCGTCGGCGTCGCCGGTCCTCCCCCGTCGTTCCCCCGCCGTGCCGGGGTGCGGCTCGGCGGGGGAACGCTGTTCGGTCTCCGTCATGAACTCGGCCATGTCTCCCCCCTCGCCACGTCCGCGGACGCCGGCGTCGCCGGCCCGGCCGGACGGATGTTCCGAGGGTCTACCCGCCGCGGCGGGCGGGGACACGGCCGCGAAGTGCGGAAACGTCACCTCCAGCGGCCGATCTCGACGTTCTCCAGCACGCCGAGGGCGTCGGGCACCAGCACGGCGGCCGAGTAGTAGGCCGTCACGAGGTACTTGATGATGGCCTGTTCGTTGATGCCCATGAAGCGGACCGACAGGCTCGGCTCGATCTCGTCAGGGATGCCCGACTGCCTGAGACCGATGACGCCCTGGTCCGCCTCGCCGGTACGCATCGCGATGATCGAGGTCGTGCGCTCCGGGGTGACCGGGATCTTGTTGCACGGGTAGATCGGCACCCCGCGCCAGGTGGGGATGCGGTTGCCCCCGATCTCGACGGTCTCCGGGACCAGTCCCCGCTTGTTCAGTTCGCGTCCGAACGCGGCGATCGCGCGCGGGTGGGCCAGGAACAGCTTGGTGCTGCGCCGGCGGCTGAGCAGCTCGTCCATGTCGTCCGGGCTGGGCACGCCGTCGTGCGGCTGGATCCGCTGGTCGTACTCGCAGTTGTGGAGCAGACCGAAGTCGCGGTTGTTGACAAGCTCGTGCTCCTGGCGCTCCTTGAGCGCCTCGACCGTGAGCCGCAGCTGCTGCTCGGTCTGGTTCATCGGCTGGTTGTACAGGTCGGCCACGCGCGAGTGGATGCGCAGCACGGTCTGGGCGATGCTCAGTTCGTACTCGCGGGGCCGTGTCTCGTAGTCCACGAAGGTGTGCGGGATGTCGGGCTCGCCGGAGTGACCGGCCGCCAGCTCGACCTCTTTCTCACCGTACTTGTTGGTCCGCTGCTCCGGGACGGAGCGCAGCTGTTCCAGGTGCGCCCGCAGGGTGTCGGAGCGCTCGGCGATCTGCTGGAAGTCCTGGCGGCTGAGGATCAGTACCGTGGTCGCGGTGTCCGCGCGGACGGTGTACTCCCAGATGGCGTCCGGGTCCAGCAGCGCCTGCTCACCGAAGTAGGCACCGTCGGCGAGGACCCCGAGCACGGCGTCGTCGCCGTAGGGGCCGGTGCCGATCTTCTCGACCCTGCCGTGCGCCAGCAGGTACACCTCGCCCGTCTGGTTGCCGAAGTCGGCGATCACCTCACCGGGCGCGAAGTCGCGCTGGCGGCAGCGCCGGGCCAGCTCCGTCAGCACCTCCTCGTCCTCGTAGGAACGCAGGGCCGGCAGCTCGCCGAGCTCGGCCGGGATGACCTCGACCTGGTCTCCGGTCTTGACGAAGGTGATGCGGCCGTCGCCGACGGAGTACGTCAGCCGCCTGTTGACGCGGTACGTGCCGCCCTGCACGTCGACCCACGGGAGCGTGCGCAGCAGCCAGCGGGAGCTGATCTCCTGCATCTGCGGAACGGACTTCGTGGTGGTGGCCAGGTTCCGCGCAGCCGCCGTCCCGAGGGACTGCTGCGGCTTGCTCTGATCCGTGCGGACCTCTTCGCCTACCGACATAAAGAATTGCCTCCCAGGTATGCCCGGTGCCGAATCGCACGGGCACCGGTCTCGGGACGAGCCTTCCATCACTGTCCGTCGCCGTGCCATTACCCAAAAGAGCGGGAATGGATCATCGGATTACTGGGCACGTAGAGGGATCGCGTCGCGTCCGGAACGTCCGGATTCGATAGCGTCCGGCGAGCCGGACCGGACCGGCACGGAACGAAGGAGGCGGCATGGCCCCACCCATGTCGGCGAGCGGGTTTCTGGACGCTCTGCGAGCGGAGGACGTCACCGTCGTCGAGGTCGGCGACTGGCGCAGCCACAACCGCAACCACAAGGGCCCGTGGGGGCCCGTCCACGGCGTGATGATCCACCACACGGTGACCCGCGGCAGCGCGCACACGGTGCAGATGTGCAGGGACGGCCGTCCGGCGCTGCCGGGCCCGCTGTGCCACGGCGTGATCACCAAGGACGGCAGCGTGCACCTGGTCGGCTACGGCCGCGCCAACCACGCCGGCCTGGGCGACGACGACGTGCTGCGCGCGGTGATCGCCGAGGAGGGGCTGCCGCCGGACAACGAGGCGAACACCGACGGCAATCGGCACTTCTACGGCTTCGAGTGCGAGAACCTGGGCGACGGGGAGGACCCCTGGCCGCCGGCCCAGCTGGACGCGATCACCCGGGCGGCGGCTGCGGTGTGCCGCCGGCACGGGTGGACCGAGAGCTCGGTCATCGGCCACTTGGAGTGGCAGCCGGGGAAGGTGGATCCGAGGGGGTTCGGGATGGGGTGGCTGCGGGACCGGGTGGCTGAGCGGTTGATGGGGTAGCGCCGTCGGGATTGCGGGCCGTTGCCGGGTGGGGGTCCGTCGTGGCCGTTCGCGCAGTTCCCCGCGCCCCTCGGGGAGCCGCAGTGCCGTCGGCTTCGCCGTCACCCGGTCGGCGCCGGCAGGCGGCCCCGCCCCCGTCCAGCCACCGCACCGGCGACAATGAAGCCGTGACCAGCAACGGCCCGCTCGCTCCCCGTCTCCCCTCCCCTCTCCAGGAGGTGAGGGACGACAGGTTCGAGCGGCACGGTCTGCGGTTGCTCCTGAAACGCGACGACCTGGTCCACCCCGACCTCATCGGCAACAAGTGGCGCAAGCTCGTGCCGAACATCGAGGCGGCCCAGGGCCGCCCCCTGGTCACCTTCGGCGGTGCCTACTCCAACCACCTGCGCGCCACCGCCGCCGCGGGCCGCCTCCTCGGGCTGCCGACCACCGGCGTGGTCCGCGGCGAGGAGCTGGCGGGCCGTCCGCTCAACCCCTCGCTGGCCCGGTGCGCGGCGGACGGCATGCGACTGCACTTCGTCGACAGATCGACGTACCGGCGCAAGACCGAGCCGGAGACCCTGGCCGCGATCCTGCGCGCGGCCGGCGCCGAGGAGGCGTACGTCGTCCCCGAAGGCGGCAGCAACAGCGCGGCCGTCCACGGCTGCCGGGCCCTCGGCGGGGAACTGCGCGGGCACGCCGACGTCGTCGCGGTCGCCTGCGGCACCGGCGGCACCCTCGCGGGGCTCGCCGCCGGGCTGACGGCCGGGCAGCGCGCGCTCGGCATACCGGTCCTGAAGGGCGGCTTCCTGGCAGGCGACGTACGGAATCTGCAGGAACGTGCCTTCGGCGCCCGTACCGGCTCCTGGTTTCTCGACGAGCGTTTCCACTTCGGCGGTTACGCCCGTACGACACCCGAACTGCACGCTTTCGCCGAGGACTTCGAGGACCGCCACGGCCTGCCCGTCGAACGTCTCTATGTCGCCAAGTCGCTCTACGGAATCGCCACCCTCGCCCGGGAGGGTGCCTTCGCGCGCGGGACGACGATCGCCGCCGTCGTCACCGGGCGGCCGTTCCCGGAGGGCTAGGCCGCCTCCCGGTAGGCCGCCGCCTCCTCCAGGTCCAGGCGCCTGAGCAGCGCCCGCAGCATCTCGTCGTCGATGTAGCGGTGGTCCCGGAGCTTGACGAAGACCTCGCGTTCGGCGCTGATCATCTCGCGGGACAGCCGGCGGTAGGTGTCGTCCACGGTCTCGCCGGTGACCGGGTTGGTCTGGCCGAGGCGCTCCCAGACCGCGTTGCGGCGGCGCTCCAGGACCGTGCGCAGACGGTCGGCGAGCGGCGGGGGCAGGGCGTTGCGCTCGTCGGAGAGGAGGTCGTCCAGGCGCCTCTCGGCGGCCCGGGAGGCCTGTGCCTGGGCGTTGGCCTCGGCGAGCGTCTCGGCCTGCCGGTCGCGGCCGGGGAACCGCATCAGGCGGATCAGCGGCGCGAGCGTCAGGCCCTGCACCACGAGGGTGCCGATGACGGTGGTGAAGGTCAGGAACAGGATCAGGTTCCGCTGCGGGAAGGGCGCGCCGCCGTGCACCGTGAGCGGGATCGAGAACGCGATGGCCAGGGACACCACACCGCGCATGGCGGCCCACCCCGTCACGACCGGCCCCCGCCAGGTGGGATCGTCCTCGCGCTCCCTGATGCGGCGGAAGAGCCGGCGGGGCAGGAAGGTCGCCGGGAACACCCAGACGAAGCGGGCCGCGACGACCACGAGGAAGACCGCCAGCGCGTACCAGGCCGCGTCGGCGCCCTCGTACGCGCCCAGTCCCTTCAGGACGGTCGGCAGTTGCAGGCCGATCAGGGCGAACACCGCCGATTCCAGTACGAAGGCGACCATCCGCCACACCGCGTCCTCCTGGAGCCGGGTGTCGAAGTCGACCTCCCACGCGCGGTGCCCGAGATAGACCGCGACCACCACGACCGCGAGGACTCCGGAGCCGTGGAACTGCTCGGCCACGCCGTAGGCGACGAAGGGGATCAGCAGGGAGAGGGTGTTCTGCAGCAGCACCTCGTTCAGATGGGTGCGCAGCCAGTGGATCGGCACCATGAGCACCAGTCCGACGACGACACCGCCGATGGCGGCCCGCAGGAACTCGCCGATGCCGCCCGCCCAGGTGGCGCCCTCGCCGACGGCCGCGGCGAGGGCCACCTTGTACGCGGTGATCGCGGTGGCGTCGTTGAGCAGGGACTCGCCCTGGAGGATGGTGGTGATCCTGGACGGCAGCCCGACCCGGCGTGCGATCGCCGCGGCGGCGACCGCGTCCGTCGGTGCGACCACCGCGCCCAGCACCAGCGCGGCGGGCAGCGGCAGCCCCGGAACGACGAGGTAGGCGGCCCAGCCGACGGCGAAGGTCGCGAAGAGCACGTACCCGATCGACAGCAGCCCCACGGGCCGCATCTGGGCGCGCAGATCGAGGTACGAGCTCTCGGTGCCCTCCTTGTACAGCAGCGGGGGCAGCACCAGGGGCAGGACGATCTCCGGGTCCAGCGTGTAGTGCGGGACCCCGGGGACATACGAGATCGCCAGGCCCACGGCGACCAGCAGCAGCGGGGCCGGTACGGGGGTGCGCCGGGCGGCCCCCGCCACCGCCGCACTGCCCGCCACCAGCAACAGCAGCGGCATCACGTCCACGATCCTCGCCCACCCTCGTTTTCCGCGCGGCCACCCGCACACCCGTCGTAATCTGGCAATCATGAAACAGTGCACGCACGCCGGCGCGCTGCCGCACCCGGAGCCGGATCCGCTCGACGCCACCTGCCCGGAGTGCCTGCGGGACGGCACGCACCCCGTCCAGCTGCGGCTGTGTCTCAGCTGCGGACACGTCGGCTGTTGCGACTCCTCGCCGGGCAGGCACGCCACGCAGCACCACGAGAGGTCCGGTCACCCGGTCATGCGGTCCTTCGAGCCGGGCGAGGAATGGCGGTGGTGCTTCGTGGACCACGTACTGGTCTGAGCGTGCCGTCGCGTGCTCGCATTCCCGCCCGACCGCGTTCTCGTGTGACACTGCATGCGGCGGCGACCGCACGACGGTTCGAGCGTGTGACGTCTGGGTACGTCAACCCGGCGCGCCCTCTTCCCATTTGGGCCCGCAAACCCTCTAGACACGGAGCGTATGCACAGCTTTACTGTGAGTGACGCCAGGGGGTTGGGGTCCCGGGACAGGAACGTTCGGAGCGCGATAGCGTCACCGCGGAACCACGTACGCGTTACCCCGGGGGGCGACCCTCGGCCCCGTAAAGCTTGTACCACCATGGAGGTGAGGGTGTCCCAGATCGCAGGCGAGCCCACGGCGAATCAGGACTTCGTGGAAGTCCGGCTGCCGGCTGCGGGTGCCTACCTGTCGGTGCTGCGGACGGCCACGGCCGGTCTCGCGGCCCGCTTGGACTTCACCCTGGACGAGATCGAGGACCTGCGCATCGCCGTGGACGAGGCGTGCGCGATCCTGCTCCAACAGGCCGTGCCCGGCTCCGTACTCAGCTGTGTCTTCCGGCTCGTCGACGACTCGCTGGAGGTCACGGTCGCGGCGCCGACCACAGACGGTCACGCCCCCGCGCGGGACACCTTCGCCTGGACCGTGCTGTCGGCCCTCGCGGGCAAGGTCTCGTCCGCCGTCGACGAGGACAAGACCGTGTCGATCAGCCTCTACAAACAGCGCGGCGCGGGTCCCGGGCCGGCGTGAGGAACGGGGACGGTCCGGTGCGGGACGAAGAGCGCGGCACACGGGAGCTGCCGGCCGGGGACGGGGGTGCCCCCCGGCCGAGGACGGCCGAGACGCCCGGGGTGGGCCCCGGGGACGGTTCCCGGCGCATGGCGGACGGCATCGACGGCATCCCCGAGCAGGCCAGACCGCACCCGGAGGACGACTCCGCGCGGGCCGGCGGTGACGGTTCCGTCGAGGGCGCGCCCGCGGTGGGACCCCGTGCGGCGGCCAGGGCTCGGGGAAGGGCTACGGGCGGGACGATGAGCGAGCACGAGCGGTACGCCGAGGACGAGGCGCCGGGCGCGGAGGCCGTGCAGGCAGCACAGCACGGCCCCCAGGACCGCAGCGGTGCGCGGGCGATGTTCGTGGAGCTGCGCACGCTGAACGCGGGCAGCCCGGAGTACGCCGAGCTGCGCAACCAGCTGGTCCGTATGCACCTGCCGCTCGTGGAGCACCTGGCGCGCCGGTTCCGCAACCGCGGCGAGCCGCTGGACGACCTCACCCAGGTCGCCACGATCGGTCTGATCAAGTCCGTCGACCGGTTCGACCCGGAGCGCGGCGTGGAGTTCTCCACGTACGCCACCCCGACCGTGGTCGGCGAGATCAAGCGGCACTTCCGCGACAAGGGCTGGGCGGTCCGCGTGCCGCGCCGGCTCCAGGAGCTGCGGCTCGCGCTGACCACGGCGACGGCCGAGCTGTCCCAGCTGCACGGCCGCTCCCCCACGGTGCACGAGCTGGCCGAGAAGCTCGCGATCTCCGAGGAGGAGGTCCTGGAAGGCCTGGAGTCCGCCAACGCGTATTCCACGCTGTCCCTGGACGTCCCCGACACCGACGACGAGTCCCCCGCGGTCGCCGACACCCTCGGCGCGGAGGACGAGGCGCTGGAGGGCGTGGAGTACCGGGAGTCGCTGAAGCCGCTGCTGGAGGACCTCCCGCCCCGGGAGAAGCGGATCCTGCTGCTGCGCTTCTTCGGGAACATGACCCAGTCGCAGATCGCGCAGGAGGTCGGCATCTCCCAGATGCACGTCTCCCGGCTGCTGGCCCGCACCCTGGCCCAGCTGCGGGAGAAGCTGCTCGTCGAAGAGTGACCTACTCGGCGCGGCCCGGTCCCTTGATGCCGAGGGCCCGGGTCGTCTCGCCGTTGACGAGCAGCACCAGCGCCGCCACGGCGGCGGCCGTGAGGGCGATACCGGCCGGGACGGCCGCGCCGTCGGCATGGATCAGGTTGTACGCGACCGGCAGCGCCAGGAGCTGGGTGATCACCGCGGGGCCGCGGCTCCAGCTGCGCCGCAGCAGCAGCCCGCGCGCGGCGAGCAGTGGCAGCAGCGCGAGCACCGCCAGCGTGATGCCCAGGGTCACGGCCTGCTGCCGGTCGTCCGGGGAGCCGGTGAACCCGAGCACGAGCACCCACAGCCCGCCGGCCCCTAGAGCGACGCCCTCCAGCCCGGCCAGCACGGCGGCGTAGGTCAGCCGGCGGGGGCGCGCCGCTGCGCCGGCTTCAGCGGTCTCCTGGGCGGGGTTCTGCTCACTGCTCACCCCAGCAGGGTAGCCGTCGGGCCGGCGCGGGCAGGGGTTGGTCCGCCGGCGGCGCGGGCAGCCGTGCCCGGAAGGGGCACCGGGAACGCGCGACCAGCCACGACGCACCGCAGCCGCGCACGGCCCGACGCACCCGCTCGGCTGAGCGCACCCCGAGTGTCCAGTGTCACGCCCCGCCTCTTACCCGATCCCTACCTCGGTATGGGCCCGGTACCCCCCAGTAGGTACGCTGCCCTCCATGCGTGCACTTCTCGTGGTCAATCCGGCGGCAACCACCACAAGCGCACGCAGGCGCGACGTCCTGATCCACGCGCTGGCGAGCGAGATGAAGCTGGAGGCGGTCACCACCGAGTACCGCGGCCACGCGCGCGACCTCGGCCGGCAGGCCGCGGACAGCGACGACATCGACCTCGTGGTGGCCCTCGGCGGCGACGGCACGGTCAACGAGGTCGTCAACGGCCTCCTGCACGCCGGCCCCGACCCCGAGCGCCTGCCCGGTCTCGCCGTCGTCCCCGGCGGATCCACCAACGTCTTCGCCCGCGCCCTGGGCCTGCCCAACGACCCCGTCGAGGCCACCGGCGCCCTGCTGGACGCCCTGCGCGAGGGCAGCGAGCGGGTCGTCGGGCTCGGACTGACCTCGGGCACCCCCGGCACCGAGGACGAGGCGGTCCCGGACCGCTGGTTCACCTTCAACGCCGGCCTCGGTTTCGACGCGGGCGTGGTCGGCCGGGTCGAGCAGCAGCGCGAGCGCGGGAAGAAATCGACGCACGCGCTCTACGTCCGTCAGGTCATCCGGCAGTTCCTCGGCGAGCAGAACCGCCGGCACGGTTCGATCATGCTGGAGCGGCCCGGCGAGGACCCGATTGCCGATCTTGTGGTCGCCATAGTCTCGAACACGTCCCCGTGGACGTATCTCGGCAATCGCCCCATGTACACGTCGCCTAAAGCCTCGTTCGATACCGGCGTCGACGTGCTCGGTCTCAGCCGTCTGTCGACGGCCGCGGTTGCCCGGTATGGCACCCAGTTGCTCACTTCGTCCCCCGAGCGCGGCCCCCATGGCAGGCATGTGGTCTCCCTGCACGACCTGGACCGGTTCACCTTGCATTCGAAGGTGCCTCTCCCCCTGCAGATGGACGGTGACCACCTGGGGCTCCGTACGAGCGTGACGTTCACAGGCGTACGCCGTGCACTGCGTGTGATTGTGTGAGCGGAAGACGCAAAAGTCCTTTCACTCGAACGTTTAGGCCAGGATCCACCCCATGGAAGTACGGCTGTGACCTAGTCGACACCGAGGAATCAAAAAAAACTTTCCGGAAGGGGTTGTATCCGCCGCTGAGGTTTGCGAGTCTCTACGTGGCGATCGGGACGGCCCGCAACACCGGCCTCCACTGATCACCGGAACCCCTCTTCAAACCAAGGACCACGCCGGGGAAGACTCGGCGGTCGGCCCTTCACTTGTTGAGGGATTCGTGAAAGCGTTCACATTCACAAGCAACCTGTACGTCATACGTTCAGAGAACCTAGGAGAGGTAGCAGCCATGGACTGGCGTCACAACGCCGTTTGCCGCGAGGAAGACCCCGAGCTCTTCTTCCCCATCGGCAACACCGGTCCTGCGCTGCTGCAGATCGAGGAAGCCAAGGCCGTCTGCCGTCGCTGCCCGGTGATCGAGCAGTGTCTGCAGTGGGCGCTCGAGTCCGGTCAGGACTCCGGCGTCTGGGGTGGTCTCAGCGAGGACGAGCGCCGCGCCATGAAGCGCCGCGCCGCCCGCAACCGGGCCCGTCAGGCCTCCGCCTGACACACCCACCCCTGCTGACAGCCTGAGCTTGGCGGCGCGTGCAGCACGTACGCATCTCCCGCCCCCGAGCCGCAGCGCGCAGTACCCCCCGATGCTCCCCCATCTCTCGGCTACGCTCGAGCCGGGGGGACCCCCATCGCTTCACAGCAGAGCAGCAACGAGCACGAGCCTCGGACCCATGGCGGTCCGGGGCTTTTTGCTGTGCTCAAACCCCCTTACCGCAGGGGCGGTTGCTCACTTCTGCGCCCGCACCGGAATGTCCAGGACCACCCGGGTCCCCCGCCCCGGCGCGGGAACCATGTCGAACGAACCGCCCAACTCGCCCTCCACCAGCGTCCGTACGATCTGCAGCCCCAGGTTTCCGGAGCGGTGCGGGTCGAAGTCCTCGGGCAGGCCGACGCCGTCGTCCTGGACGGTGACGAGGAGGCGGGCCTCCTTCGTCGTACCACCACGCACCGCCGAGACCTCGACCGTGCCCGTGTCGCCCTCGCGGAAGCCGTGCTCCAGGGCGTTCTGCAGGATCTCGGTGAGGACCATCGACAGCGGGGTGGCCACCTCGGCGTCGAGTATGCCGAAGCGCCCGCTGCGCCGGCCGGTCACCTTGCCCGGCGAGATCTCCGCGACCATCGCCAGCACGCGGTCGGCGATGTCGTCGAACTCCACACGCTCGTCCAGGTTCTGAGACAGCGTCTCATGCACGATAGCGATGGAGCCGACCCGGCGGACGGCCTCTTCCAGGGCCTCCCGGCCGCGCTCGGAGTCGATGCGCCGGGCCTGCAGACGCAGCAGCGCGGCGACCGTCTGGAGGTTGTTCTTCACCCGGTGGTGGATCTCCCGGATCGTCGCGTCCTTGGTGATCAACTCCCGTTCGCGGCGCCGCAGTTCGGTGACGTCCCGGCACAGCACCAGGGAACCGATCCGGGTGCCCTTGGGCTTGAGCGGAATCGCCCGGAACTGGATGACCCCGTCGTTGGCCTCGATCTCGAACTCGCGCGGCGCCCAGCCGCTGGCCACCTTGGCGAGCGCCTCGTCCACCGGCCCCCGGGTCGGGGCGAGTTCGGCGGTGGTCTGCCCGAGGTGCTGGCCGACCAGGTCGGCGGCGAGGCCGAGGCGGTGGTAGGCGGACAGGGCGTTCGGGGAGGCGTACTGGACGATGCCGTCGGCGTCCAGCCGGATCAGGCCGTCGCCGACGCGCGGCGAGGCGTCCATGTCGACCTGCTGGTCGGGGAAGGGGAACGATCCTGCAGCGATCATCTGCGCGAGGTCGGAGGCGCTCTGGAGGTAGGTCAGCTCCAGGCGGCTCGGAGTGCGGACGGTCAGCAGATTGGTGTTGCGGGCGATCACACCGAGGACACGGCCCTCGCGGCGTACGGGGATGGACTCGACCCGTACGGGGACCTCTTCGCGCCACTCCGGGTCGCCCTCGCGCACGATCCGGCCCTCGTCCAGTGCCGCGTCCAGCATGGGCCGGCGCCCGCGCGGGACGAGGTGGCCGACCATGTCGTCCTGGTAGGAGGTGGGGCCGGTGTTGGGGCGCATCTGGGCGACCGAGACGTACCGCGTGCCGTCACGGGTGGGGACCCACAGGACCAGGTCGGCGAAGGAGAGGTCGGAGAGCAGCTGCCACTCCGAGACCAGCAGATGGAGCCACTCGAGGTCGGAGTCGCCGAGGGCGGTGTGCTGGCGGACCAGCTCGTTCATGGAGGGCACGTCTGCGAGCGTACCCGCGGGCTGCGGATGGCCGGAAAACACCCGCGGGCCGCGGCGCCTGGAAGGGACCCTCAACCCTCCCGGCACCGCAGCCCGGAGCATCATCGGCCGCGGGGTGTGCGGTCCCGTTCGGCCGAAGGTCGAGGAGCCGGGGCAGTCAGGGCAGAGAGCGCCGGTTCCTCGATCCGTCTTCCTGTGCGGGGAAGACGGAGGCTTGTGCGTGTGGATGCGTTCTTGTCGATTCTGGCCTAGACCACAAGGACGTGTCCATGGTCTTGTCGGCATGCACGACTCATGGCACCCGATGCCACGCAGCCTAGCCCGCCTCGGTCAGTCGCGGGGCCAGATGGTCATGGCAATTTCCGCGAGTGCCTCCAGTTCCTTCCGGCTCGCTCCGTCGCGGGCCTGCTGGGACATGCCCTGGATCACGGCGCCGACGTGCCGGGCGAGGGCGGCGGCATCGGTACCGGCCGGGAGCCGCCCGGCCACGAGGTCCGCCCGGATCCGGGATTCGAGGGCGGCGATGTTCCCGTTGCGCCGCTCGCGCAGCAGCTCCTCGACCTCGGGGCTGGTGCAGTTGGTGGCGGCGTGCACGACCAGGCAGCCGTACGGGTGCGCGGGGTCGGTGTACTCGGCGGCGGCCTCGCGCAGCGCGCGCTCGACGGCCGCGCGGGCGGTGGGCTCCTCGGCGAGGGCGCGGTCCACGAAGGCACCGTGCGTGGCGGTGTAGACCTGGACGGCCTCCTCGAACAGGGTCCGCTTGTCACCGAAGGCCGCGTACAGGCTCGGCGCCCCGATGCCCATGATCCGGGTCAGACCGGAGACCGAGGTGGCCTCGTAGCCGCGCTCCCAGAAGGCCATGAGCGCCTTCTCCAGTGCGGCGGCCCGGTCGAAGGAACGCGGCCGGCCGCGCGTCCTGGCCGTGCCGACCTGCACTTTCGCGTCCTGACCATATGCCATGGAGGGCATTTTATAGCGGACCCTAGAAAATTAACCCTCTCTTGCCGCGTCCTGGGCCGGCCCAGGCCTCTTCTGTTAGATTGGTCTAAACCACATAGAGACGCCCAGAGCCCACTTCAGAACGGCAGGCCCAGCGTGGAAGTTGTCATCGTTCCGGACGCCGCGGCGGGCGGCGAACTGATCGCCGAGGCCATGGCCCAGCTGCTGCGACGCAAGCCCGACGCCCTGCTCGGCGTGGCCACCGGCTCCACCCCGCTGCCCGTCTACCAGGCGCTGACCGCGAAGGTCCGCTCCGGCGCCGCCGACACCTCGCGGGCGCGCATAGCCCAGCTCGACGAGTACGTGGGGCTGCCCGCCGACCACCCCGAGTCCTACCGCTCGGTGCTGCGCCGGGAGGTGCTGGAGCCGCTCGGCATCGGCATGGACGCGTTCCTCGGACCCGACGGCACCGCCCGGGACGTCCAGGCCGCCTGCGCGGCGTACGACCGCGCGCTCGCCGAGGCCGGCGGAGTGGACCTGCAGCTGCTCGGGATCGGCACCGACGGGCACATCGGGTTCAACGAGCCGTGCTCCTCGCTCGCCTCGCGCACCCGGATCAAGACACTGACCGAGCAGACCCGGGTGGACAACGCCCGCTTCTTCGGCGGCGACATCGAGCAGGTCCCGCACCACGTCGTCACCCAGGGCATCGGCACCATCCTGGAGGCCCGGCACCTGGTGCTGCTGGCGACCGGCGAGGGCAAGGCGGACGCGGTCGCCGCGACCGTCGAGGGACCGGTCGCGGCCGTCTGCCCGGCCTCCGCGCTCCAGCTCCACCCGCACGCCACGGTGGTCGCCGACGAGGCCGCCGCGTCCAAGCTCAAGCTGGCCGACTACTTCCGGCACACCTACGCCAACAAGCCGGACTGGCAGGGGATCTAGGTATGGACTAGACCAACCATGGGGCAGCGGTATATAGAGGTGATCACGGAGCGTGCGGGTGGACTCCCGAACACGCGAAGCCGTGCCACGATGTGAGCCGTGGCCGATGTGAGTCGGTCGGGCGTGGCCGATGCCAGTCGGTCGCTTTCGGCATCCGGAGCCGGGAAGGCAGAGCATGAGCACCGACGTCAGCAGTGCGGAGAACGAGGCCGGCACGACCGTCCGTACGGCGCGCGTGCCCAAGTACTACCGCTTGAAGAAGCACCTGCTCGACATGACGGAGACGCAGGCGCCGGGCACGCCGGTGCCGCCCGAGCGCACTCTGGCGGCCGAGTTCGACACCTCCCGCACCACCGTCCGGCAGGCCCTGCAGGAGCTGGTCGTGGAGGGCCGGCTCGAACGCATCCAGGGCAAGGGCACCTTCGTCGCCAAGCCCAAGGTCTCCCAGGCGCTGCAGCTCACCTCCTACACCGAGGACATGCGCGCCCAGGGGCTGGAGCCCACCTCGCAGCTGCTGGACATCGGCTACATCACCGCCGACGACCGGCTCGCCGGGCTGCTGGACATCACCGCCGGCGGACGGGTGCTGCGCATCGAGCGGCTGCGCATGGCCAACGGCGAGCCGATGGCCATCGAGACCACGCATCTGAGCGCCAAGCGCTTCCCGGCGCTGCGCCGCTCCCTGGTGAAGTACACGTCCCTGTACACCGCCCTCGCCGAGGTCTACGACGTCCACCTCGCCGAGGCCGAGGAGACCATCGAGACCTCGCTGGCCACTCCGCGCGAGGCGGGCCTGCTCGGCACCGATGTGGGCCTGCCGATGCTGATGCTCTCCCGCCACTCCCTGGACCGCGAGGGCAAGCCGGTGGAGTGGGTGCGGTCGGTGTACCGGGGGGATCGCTACAAGTTCGTGGCGCGGCTCAAGCGGCCGGCCGAGTAGAGATACTCAACACGGCCCGGGGGTACGGCCGGTGGACCTTCGCTGAATCGATATGCCGATATGCGGACGAGGTCTTCCACTGCCGCGACACCGTCACCTAGATTGCCTGCGCATTACACAGGTGATCAGCGAGGGGACGGAGAGCCGTGGCATGTCCGACACACCTGAAGTGAGACCACCGGTCGTCACCCCGGTCCGGGTGATCATAGCCTTGTGCCTCGTCGCGCCCTTCGTGGCGATGCTCTGGGTCGGCTCCTACGCCAGGACGGATCCGGCCCTCATAGGGATCCCGTTCTTCTACTGGTACCAGATGCTCTGGGTGCTGGTCTCCGCCGCGCTCACCATGACCGCGTACCAGCTGTGGCAGCGCGACCAGCGCGCCCGCGCTCACAAGGGCGGTGAGGCGAAGTGAAGGACGGTGTCAACGGCGTCGCGCTCGGCGTCTTCGTCTTCTTCTTCCTGGCCGTCACGGTCATGGGCTTCCTCGCCGCACGCTGGCGCAGGGCCGAGAACGAGCACTCCCTGGACGAATGGGGCCTGGGCGGACGGTCGTTCGGCACCTGGATCACGTGGTTCCTGCTCGGCGGCGACCTGTACACGGCATACACCTTCGTGGCCGTACCGGCGGCGATCTACGCGGCGGGCGCGTCCGGCTTCTTCGCGGTGCCGTACACGATCCTGATCTACCCGCTGATCTTCACCTTCCTGCCGCGCCTGTGGTCGGTCAGCCACCGCCACGGCTATGTCACGACCTCCGACTTCGTGCGCGGGCGCTTCGGCTCGAAGGGCCTGTCGCTGGCGGTGGCGCTGACCGGCATCCTGGCGACGATGCCGTACATCGCGCTCCAGCTCGTCGGCATCCAGGCGGTGCTGGACGTGATGGGCGTGGGCGGGGGCAGCAGCACCAACTGGTTCGTACGGGACCTGCCGCTGCTGATCGCCTTCGGCGTGCTGGCGGCGTACACCTACTCCTCCGGCCTGCGCGCTCCGGCCCTGATCGCCTTCGTCAAGGACGCGCTGATCTACGTCGTCATCGCGGTGGCGATCATCTACATCCCGATCAAGCTGGGCGGCTTCGACGACGTCTTCGCCAAGGCGGGCCACGCGTTCAGCCAGGTCAACCCGGCCACCGGCAAGCCGCGCGGCGCGCTCGCGCCGCCGGAAGCGGGCCAGTGGACGTACGCCACCCTGGCGCTGGGCTCGGCGCTCGCGCTCTTCATGTACCCCCACTCGATCACCGCGACCCTGTCCTCCAAGAGCCGCGAGGTGATCCGCCGCAACACCACGATCCTGCCGCTGTACTCCCTGATGCTCGGTCTGCTGGCCCTGCTGGGCTTCATGGCGATCGCGGCCGGCGTCAAGGTCACCAACGGCCAGCTGGCCATCCCCCAGCTGTTCGAGGACATGTTCCCGGACTGGTTCGCGGGTGTGGCCTTCGCGGCGATCGGCATCGGCGCACTCGTGCCGGCGGCCATCATGTCGATCGCGGCGGCGAACCTCTTCACCCGCAACATCTACCGGGACTTCATCAAGCCGGACGCCACGCCCAGGCAGGAGGCCCAGGTCTCCAAGATCGTCTCACTGCTGGTGAAGGTCGGCGCCCTGGTCTTCGTCCTCACCATGGACAAGACGGTCGCGATCAACTTCCAGCTGCTGGGCGGCATCTGGATCCTGCAGACCTTCCCGGCCCTGGTCGGCGGCCTGTTCACCCGCTGGTTCCACCGCTGGGCGCTGCTCGCCGGCTGGGCGGTCGGCATGGTGTACGGCACGGTCGCGGCGTACGGGGTCGCCTCGCCGACCCAGAAGCACTTCGGCGGCTCGGCCAAGGAGATCCCCGGCATCGGGGAGATCGGCTACATCGGACTGACCGCGTTCGTGCTCAACGTCGCCGTGACCGTGGTCCTCACCTTCGTCCTCAAGGCCGTCAAGGCCCCCGAGGGCGTCGACGAGACCAGCCCGGACGACTACACGGCGGACGCGGGCGACCCCGGCGTGCAGGCGGAACTGCCACCGGCGACGGCGGCAAGCGCGCACTAGCCGCACCTCGGCCGGGCGTACGGGCGGCTTTCCGTCCGCGTGTGCGCCCGGCCGTCGCGTCCCGGAACCGGTCCGGTGCCCAGCCGGGCCCTGCACCTCGGGAGTTGACCCTCCGAAGCCGAGCCGACACAACATCTGGGGGTGACACGACAGCACGGCACTAGATGTATGCTCATCCTCGCTGTCGTCGCAGGGGAATCCGGTGCGAATCCGGAACTGTCCCGCAACGGTGTACTTGTGCATGTCCGTTCCCGTGAACGCCGTGCACAGGAGTCAGTCCGAGGACCTGTCGACAGCGCACCCGGCCGTCCGGCCGGTGTGCCCTGAGACGTCCGGGCCTCGCGGAGTGGGCCGGTGGACGCGACGCCGTGTGCGCTCGTGGCTGCCCCCTGCCCTCCGCAAGGCCCCCGTGCCGAGCGAGGGAGAGCCCCACGTGACCATCGCGCCAGCAGATCCGGCTTCAGCCAGCGGCCTGGAGACCGACGGTCCCGGTACCGCGCTGCTGCGGACCCTGACCGAGCTGACCGCCGACCTCCCCGACGCCGACCCCGGCCGGGTCGCCGCCGCCGCGCTGCGCGGCCGGTCGGCGCGCGCCGACGAGGCGGAGTTGCGCGAGCTGGCCACGGAGGCCGCCGCCGGGCTCATCTCCGAGGACCCCGCCTACTCCAGGCTGGCCGCCCGGCTGCTGACCCTCACCATCCGCGCCGAGGCGGCCTCGCAGGGCGTGACGTCCTTCACCGGGTCCGTGGCCGTGGGGCACCGCGAGGGGCTCATCGCCGACCGGACCGCCGAGTTCGCGCGGCTGCACGCCGAGCGGCTGGACGCGCTCGTCGACACCGGCGCCGACGACCGCTTCGGCTACTTCGGGCTGCGCACGCTGCACAGCCGCTACCTGCTGCGGCACCCGATCACCCGCAAGGTCATCGAGACCCCCCAGCACTTCATGCTGCGGGTCGCCGCAGGCCTCGCCGAGGACGACAGCGTCCGCTCCGTGGACGAAGTCGCCGGGCTCTACGGGCTCATGAGCCGCCTCGACTACCTGCCGTCCTCCCCCACCCTCTTCAACTCCGGCACCCGGCACCCCCAGATGTCGTCCTGCTACCTCCTCGACTCCCCGCTGGACGAGCTGGACTCCATCTACGACCGCTACCACCAGGTGGCCCGGCTCTCCAAGCACGCCGGCGGCATCGGTCTGTCGTACTCCCGGATCCGCAGCCGCGGTTCGCTGATCCGCGGCACCAACGGGCACTCCAACGGCATCGTGCCGTTCCTGAAGACCCTGGACGCCTCGGTGGCGGCCGTGAACCAGGGCGGCCGGCGCAAGGGGGCCGCGGCCGTCTACCTGGAGACCTGGCACTCCGACATCGAGGAGTTCCTGGAGCTGCGGGACAACACCGGTGAGGACGCCCGCCGTACGCACAACCTGAACCTCGCGCACTGGATCCCGGACGAGTTCATGCGCCGGGTCAACGCCGACGCGCAGTGGTCGCTGTTCTCCCCGGCGGACGTGCCGGAGCTGGTGGACCTGTGGGGCGAGGAGTTCGACGCCGCCTACCGCAAGGCCGAGGACGCGGGCCTGGCGAAGAGGACGATCCCGGCCCGTGAGCTGTACGGCCGGATGATGCGCACCCTCGCGCAGACCGGCAACGGCTGGATGACCTTCAAGGACGCGGCCAACCGCACCGCCAACCAGACGGCCCTGCCCGGTCACGTCGTCCACTCCTCCAACCTCTGCACGGAGATCCTGGAGGTCACGGACGACGGCGAGACGGCGGTCTGCAACCTGGGCTCGGTCAACCTCGGTGCGTTCGTGAGCAACGGGGACATCGACTGGGAGCGCCTCGACGAGACGGTCCGCACGGCCGTCACCTTCCTCGACCGCGTGGTCGACATCAACTTCTACCCGACCGAGCAGGCGGGCCGGTCGAACGCCAAGTGGCGGCCCGTCGGCCTCGGTGCCATGGGTCTGCAGGACGTGTTCTTCAAGCTGCGCCTGCCGTTCGACTCGCCGGAGGCCAAGGCCCTGTCCACGCGGATCGCCGAGCGCGTCATGCTCGCCGCGTACGAGGCCTCCGCCGACCTCGCCGAGCGGAGCGGCCCGCTGCCGGCCTGGGAGAAGACCCGTACCGCCCAGGGTGTCCTGCACCCCGACCACTACGACGCCGAGCTCACCTGGCCCGAGCGCTGGGCGGCCCTGCGCGAGCGGATCGCGGCCGTCGGCATGCGCAACTCGCTCCTCCTCGCGATCGCGCCCACCGCCACCATCGCCTCCATCGCGGGCGTGTACGAGTGCATCGAGCCGCAGGTGTCGAACCTGTTCAAGCGCGAGACGCTGTCCGGTGAGTTCCTGCAGGTCAACTCGTACCTGGTGAAGGATCTGAAGGAGCTCGGCGTCTGGGACGCGCGGACCCGTGAGGCGCTGCGCGACTCCAACGGCTCCGTGCAGGACTTCGCCTGGATCCCGGCCGACGTACGGGCCCTGTACCGCACGGCGTGGGAGATCCCGCAGCGCGGCCTGATCGACATGGCGGCGGCGCGGACCCCGTTCCTCGACCAGGCGCAGTCGCTCAACCTCTTCCTGGAGACGCCGACCATCGGCAAGCTCTCCTCGATGTACGCGTACGCCTGGAAGTCGGGCCTGAAGACGACGTACTACCTGCGCTCGCGGCCCGCGACGCGCATCGCCCGCGCCGCCCGGGCGCAGGCCCAGAAGACCATCCCCGTCCAGCAGGCCGCTGATCCCGACGCGGTCGCCTGCTCCCTGGAAAACCCCGAGTCCTGCGAGGCCTGCCAGTAATGACCACCCGTAACACCAACCTGCTCGACCCGGGTTTCGAACTGACTCTCCGCCCGATGCGCTACCCGGACTTCTACGAGCGCTACCGGGACGCCATCAAGAACACCTGGACCGTGGAGGAGGTCGACCTCCACTCGGACGTCGCCGACCTCGCCAAGCTGACCCCGGCCGAGCAGCACCTGATCGGCCGGCTGGTGGCCTTCTTCGCGACGGGTGACTCGATCGTCGCGAACAACCTGGTCCTGACGCTGTACAAGCACATCAACTCCCCCGAGGCGCGCCTGTACCTGAGCCGGCAGCTGTTCGAGGAGGCCGTGCACGTCCAGTTCTACCTGACCCTGCTGGACACCTACCTCCCCGACCCGGACGACCGGGCGGCGGCCTTCGCGGCCGTCGAGAACATCCCCTCCATCCGCGAGAAGGCCGGGTTCTGCTTCAAGTGGATGGACTCGGTCGACAAGCTCGACCGTCTGGAGACGAAGGCCGACCGCCGTCGCTTCCTGCTCAACCTGATCTGCTTCGCCGCGTGCATCGAGGGCCTGTTCTTCTACGGCGCCTTCGCGTACGTCTACTGGTTCCGCAGCCGGGGTCTGCTGCACGGTCTCGCCACCGGCACCAACTGGGTGTTCCGCGACGAGACGATGCACATGTCCTTCGCCTTCGACGTGGTCGACACCGTCCGCAAGGAGGAGCCGGACCTGTTCGACGACGCGCTCCAGCAGCAGGTCACCGACATGCTGAAGGAGGCCGTCGAGGCCGAGCTGCAGTTCGCGCGCGACCTGTGCGGCGACGGCCTGCCGGGCATGAACACCGAGTCGATGCGGCAGTACCTGGAGTGCGTCGCCGACCAGCGCCTCGTCCGCCTCGGTTTCGCCCCGGTGTACGGCTCGGAGAACCCGTTCTCCTTCATGGAGCTGCAGGGCGTTCAGGAGCTGACGAACTTCTTCGAGCGCCGCCCGTCGGCGTACCAGGTGGCGGTGGAGGGCACGGTCGACCTCGACGAGGATTTCTGAGACCGAACGCCTACCGGCGCGCGTTCCGGGGCCCTGAGGCCGCCTGAGCGCGCGCCGGTACCAGGTGTTCTACCAAGGCATCGGCCTGAGCAGGAGGTTGTGCGGGCGCAGCGTGATGCCCACCCGGGTCGTGTCGTTGGACCCGCCGACCTGCTCGAAGCGGTACTTCGCCGAGATCGCCGCGGTGATCAGGCTCAGCTGGGTCATGGAGAAGTGGTCGCTGGGGCACTTGCGGTTGCCCACGCTGAAGGGGCTCATGGCGTACTTCGGCACGTCCTTGGCCCGCTCCGGCAGCCACCGGTCGGGGTCGAAGTCGAGGTGGCGGTCATAGGAGCGGGCGTCGCGCTGGATCGCGTAGGGGCTGTAGATGATGTCCGCCCCGGCCGGAATGCGATAGCCACCGAGCGACGTGTCGGTCACCGCGCGCCGCGTCAATATCCATACGGCGGGCCTGAGCCGCATGGCCTCGACGACGACATTGTTGGTGTGCGTGAGCGCGCGAACGTGCTCGAATCCGACCGGTCGGCCGCCGGTCACTGATTCGACCTCGGTCCGTACCTTCTCGGCGTGTTCCGGGTGTTCCGCGAGAACCTGCAGCAGCCACATGATCGTGGACGCCACCGTTTCGCTGCCGGGTGTGAGTATCGCGACGACCTGGTCGTGGATCTCCTGTTCCCCGATGGGGTCGCCATTGTCGTCCTTTGCCTCCAGCAATGCCGTCAGCAAATCGTCCGGCTTTTGACCAGATGCCCTCCGCTCGGCGACGATCTCGTCCACCAGCAGATGCAAATCGGCCAGGGCCCGGTTGAATTCGCGGTTGGCCGGGAACGGCAGCCGGTACAGCGGTCCGAGCGGGATGACCATCCGGCGGTACATGCCCCGGAAGACGCTGGCGAGGTCGACGCTCAGCCGCTCGGCGCGCTCGTCCATGTACTCGCCGCGCAGCAGGCAGCGGGCGGCGATGCGCACGGCCACCCGGAAGGACTCGGAGGTGCAGTCGATGGTCTCGCCGGGCCGCCAGCGCTCGGTGAGCTGGTGCGCCTCCTCCTCCATGACCGGCCCGTAGGCCGGTATCGCGTCCAGCCGGAACGCGGGCTGGATGGTGCGGCGCTGACGGCGGTGCCGGGGGCCGTTGGCGGTGGCCACGCCCTCCTTGCCGAGCAGGCCTTCGAGGGACTCCCACAGGGGTCCGTCGATCTTGAAGTCGGTGCTGAGCGCGAGCGCGCCGGTCAGCTCCGGCGTGGTGACGGCGTACACCGTCTTGGGGCCGAGCCTGAGGCGTACGACGTCGCCGTGGCCGCGGAGCCGGGACATGAAGGCGAGCGGGTCGCGGACCAGTTTCAGGCCGTGCCCGAGGCCCGGCACCGCGCCCCCCGCCAGGGGCGGTTCGCGCAGTTCGGCCGCCTCGGGGGTAGTGGGCCGCACAGACTCTACGGTCATTTCTCACCTGCCGCTTCGTTCGTGACGTACGGGGGCGTGGACCGGTCGTCCCAGGTGTCGACCATGTACCGGCCGGACTCGTGGTGGAACCAGTAGACGGAGCTGAACCAGTTGCGCATATTGCCGACACAGGCGCGGACCGCGGCGCTCAGTTCCTTTCCGCGGACCGTTCCGTCGGCGAGGCCGTCGGCGAACCTCAGGGCGTCCTGCTCGACTTCAAGGAATTCACTGACGCATTTCTCGACCCGCCGCCTGACTTCGTCCACCGCGTCTTCGAGAGTCAGCCCCTCGTGGTTCATGAGACTGATTCCGAGATTGTGGACCTCGTCACCCGCTATTTCCTTCGGCAGCGAGCACAGGTCGTTGTACCAAGCGGCGAATTCCTGACTGAGCAGCGCGGCCCGGCGATAGGACGGATTTTTTCGTACCGCGTCCGGGAGTTCACATCCGGCGCTTGGCTCCAGCAGGTCCGTCCATATCCAGTGCGCGAAGGTGTGCCGACGCAGGGCGAGGTATTCCTCGACGCCGGGTATGTATCCCGCGGTGCGGTTGCGGAACTCGCGGTCGTAGGCCTCGATGACCGCGTGGAAGTGCCGGGCGAACCGCTGGTTCCAGGTGCCCGGCAGGAAGCCGTACAGCCGCAGCGCGCTGTCCGCGAACCCGGCGACCAGCGGGTCCGGGTGGTGCAGGTGGTGCCGGGGTGCGTCGAGGGCCGCGTGCAGGCGGTACCTCAGCCGCCGCCAGTCGCCCGGCCGGCCGTGTACGACGCAGCGGTCGTGGTGGTCGTCCCAGACGAAGAACCACGCGCTGTAGTCGGCGATGGCCTGCATGACCTCGTCGGGGGCGCCGAGGTAGTAGCCCGCCATGAGGTCCGTGTAGCACAGTCCGTCGGCATATTCCTGCACCTTGTCCGCCGGCATGAGCCGTTTTTCCAGCAGCCAGAGCCGTGTGCTGTGCTGTAGCCGCGGCCAATACGGATGCAGTTGCCGGGGAAAGGCGGACTCGATCACCGGGAGTGCCAGTGTGGGTGGTACGACGACCGCCGTCGGCGTCGCTGTGGTGCTGTGTGGGAAAGCTTGCACGAACAAACCCCTCTCAGCCGCCAGGAGCGCATGCCCCTCTCCGGTTGTGCCGGGCGTGCGCCGTTGCGTATCCCCGCTCTTACATTCAGCACCACAACTGACCGTCATGGGAACGGATTTGCTTCACTCACTACCCCAAGGGTGCCGAGAATCCCGCGTTGTGTGACCGATTAAGGATCACAACGAGGACGGAAGAGGTCGGTTGTACGACGCACGGGTGAGCGAGGCGAGGCACACGAAGGGCGCCCGACCGGGAGTGATCCCCGCGGGCGCCCCAACGACCCTGTGCTGCCTAGTCGTTGGCGACCACCGGATAACGTGGCTCATTCTCGGCCATCTGCCGCAGCGCGTCCTTGCGGTCCCGCTTGGACAGCCGGTCGATGTACAGGTAGCCGTAGAGGTGGTCGGTCTCGTGCTGCAAACAGCGCGCGAAGTAGCCGGTGCCGCGCACCTTGACCGGGTTGCCCTGCTCGTCCCGGCCGGTCACCTCGGCGTAGTCGGGACGTGCGAGCGGCGCGTACGCCGTCGGCACGGACAGACAGCCCTCGTTGCTGTCGTCCAGCCGGCGCCGGTCGGCGGGCAGGTCGACCAGCTTCGGGTTGCACACCACGCCGACGTGCCGGACGCCCTCGTCGTCCATGCAGTCGTAGACGAAGACCTTCAGGTCGACACCGATCTGGTTGGCGGCCAGGCCCACACCCTCGGCGGTGCGCTGGCTGGCGAACATGTCGGCGACGAGCTGCTGCAGCTCCTCGCCGAACTCGGTGACGTCCTTGCACTCCTTGTGCAGCACCGGGTTGCCGACGACCGTGATCGGCCGCGAGGTGCCGCGCTCCCGCCAGGCCTTCTCGCGCTCCTCGCAGTCCTCCGTGTCGACGACATAACCCTCGTCGTCGACGGGGAGCACGCCCGCGTGCTGCTGATCGGTGTCCTGCTGCGCCATGACCGACGTACGCCTTCCTTGCAAGCCTTGAGAATTCTGCGAGTACAGCCTAAAGGTGGCTGGTCACCGTCGGCTCAGCAAACCTCTTCGAGATCGCGCCAGTCCCTGGAGTCCGGGCTGTCCGCGACCCACCCGTCCAGCAGCCCCCGGACCAGCGAAGCCGGCGCGGCCACCCCGCACTCCCGCTCGGGCACCCACAGCTGCCCGTCCGTCCGATGCCCCAGCGGGCCGGGATGACCGGGCTCACTGTGGTCATGGGGGTCGAGATGCATACCTTCCCCCTCGTCCGAGGGCATCCGGGACTCCGAACACATGCGGCACAGCAACCTCACGGACGAGGACCAGTCCTCCGCGGCGAACCCCGCGTCGGCGGCCAGCTGCTCCAGCGCGTCCCGGTCCGCCTCCGTGGCCGCCTCCAGCAGGACCACCCAGGTGGGGACGGGCGAGGGCGCCCACAGCTCGATCTCGTCGAAGACCGGGTAGGAGTGCCCGGCGGACGTCGTGCGCTCGCCGTGCGGGACACCGTCGTGCAGCACGACCTCGCCCCAGCGCCGCCCGGACGAGGGAAGCGGGATGGACAGCACCTCGATCCGCGCGGGGTCCAGCCTGCGACCCCACACGACCTCAGCCTCGCCCTCCGGGGAGAGCCGTACGGCCGCGCTGCCCAGCTCCATGCCGAGGGGCTCGGCGGAGGCGGCGGCGCCCCCGGGCACCTTCAGCCCGTACGCCTGCCAGGCGCGGCGGGCCAGCGGCCAGTCCTGCAGGGCGGTGGCGGCGATGCCGACGTTCCACCAGTCGGGCGCCCCGGTCTCCCGGTCCAGCAGGGCGACCGCCCGGAGCCCGGCCGCGCGGGCCTGCTCCCAGTCGTGCCGGAACTTGTGCAGCAGGGCGAGGTTGAACCAGGACTCCGACAGCCAGGGCTCCAGGTCGGCGGCCCGTGTCAGCAGCTCGCCCGCGTCCTCGTACCGGCCGTCGCCGATCAGCGTGAACGCGCGGTCGGTGGCCTGCCGCCAGGAGGCGGAGGGCCGGTGCCGTCCCTTTCCGAAGATCCTCACGATTCCCGCCTGCCAGTTCCAGTTCCGCACAGTGGGCTGGCTTGTGCCCCCGGACACCCTCTCCCTCGCATCCAACCACGTGCGGCGGGAAAGGCGCTCATTACCCATGGGTTACCCAGCCGCGCCCGGGGTCAGACAGTGCGGTACGTCTCCCGTCGCCCTCCGCGGGCGCGCTCTCGCGCCAGGCCCGTGACCGGGCGAGGACCCTGGCGAGGGACTCCACGACTTCGCAGGCGTAGTCACCGGCGGTGCCGAGGCGCAGCTCCTCCAGCGCCCGCAGGGGTCCCTCGGGTCCGGCGTCCCGGGCCATCTCCTCGTAGGCGTTCACGGCCCGGATGATCCGCGCGGCGACCGGCTGTTCACAGGCGGGGTCCGCCTGCCTCTCCACCATCACGGCGACGGCCGCGGCCACCCCGGTCTGCCGTACGACGGCCCCGCCGAGCAGCGCGATGCGCCGCTGCTCGGCGGGGGGCAGGCCGGCGGTGGCACCGGCCGGGACCGGGTCGACCAGGCTGAGCTGGCCGATGTCGTGCATGAGGGCCGCGTACTCCAGGACGGTCAGCTCGCCCTCGCTCAGGCCGAGGTCCCGGCCGACGGCGAGGCTGAGCGCGGCGACGCGGCGGGCGTGTCCGGCGGGGGTGTATCCGGCGATCTCGGTGGCGCGGGCGAGGGAGGCGATGGTCTGCCGGTTGGTGGCGCGGACGGCCGCGTACCGGCGCACGGACAGCTGAGTGAGCAGCAGGGGCAGACAGAACACGGGCAGCGCCCACAGGCCGACGACGGCGACCGCGAGCGCCATCACGGCGCCGGTCGCGCAGACGGCGGATCCGATGCCGAGCAGTCCGCGCAGTTCGTCGCGCAGCAGCGGGCCGAACGGCCAGCGGGTGCGGGAGTGGGCGAGGGCCGCGGCGAGGACGGCGTCGCACAGAGCGGTCAGGACGAGGAGGGCGACGAGCAGCAGGGCGTATGCGGGGCCGCTCCAGGACGCGAACACGCCCTTGTTGGAGAGGGGTTGGAAGCAGACGGCGGCGAATCCGACGCTCAGGACGCGGCGGGCGAGATGGTCGAGGGTCGGGGTGCGGCCGCACCAGATGTGCGGGACGCCGCCGAGCAGGGAGGCGGCGAGGACGACGGTGACGACCTGCGGCGCGTCGTGCAGCGTCTGGTGTCCGGCGTCGGGTCCGAGCAGGGCGTACGACAGCGATCCGGCGGTGCCCAGCGGCGCGGCCTGCCGCACCGGGGCTCCGCTCCACCGGGTCAGCTCGCCGACGGCTATGAGCACCCCGAAGGCGAGCGCGACCCCCCGGTCGGCCATGCCGGTCCACAGGGTGACGCTGAGGGAGGCGGCTGCGGTGAGTCCGGCCGCGGCGTGGACGAACCGGAGGGCGGTCATCGCGGCGCCCCGGTGCGGGGGCCGGCGGCCGGCTGCCGGTTTGGGATCCCGCGCGCCGTCTCGTCGGCCGTGACGGCCGGATGCCAGCCCTGGCGGTCCAGGGCCCGGGCGAGCGCCGTGACCATACGGGGGTCGAACTGCGTCCCGGCGCACCGCTCCAGCTCGGCGACGGCCACCTCGACCGGCCGGGCCCTGCTGTAGGAGCGGGTGGAGGTCATCGCGTC
The DNA here is from genome assembly GCF_055603265.1 of Streptomyces sp. NPDC037288. Lineage (NCBI taxonomy): Bacteria > Bacillati > Actinomycetota > Actinomycetes > Kitasatosporales > Streptomycetaceae > Streptomyces > Streptomyces sp. NPDC037288. Next base: position 62,594 of record NZ_JBVJVY010000020.1, on the reverse strand, counting down.
GAAGGCGTCGGCGACGGCGACGACCCGGGCGCACTCGGGGATCTGGCTGCCGACGAGACCGTAGGGGTAGCCGCTGCCGTCGAGGCGTTCGTGGTGGTGCAGGATCGCCGCGCGGGCCTCGCCGAGGAAGGAGATGCCGCGGACCATCTCGTGGCCGTACTCGGGGTGCAGTTCGATGATCCGGCGTTCGTCGGGGGTCAGCGGGCCGTCCTTGCGCAGCAGCCGGGTGGGGACGCCGAGCTTGCCGACGTCGTGCAGGATGCCGGCGAAGCGGAGGGTCTCGACGCGGTCGTCGTCCATACCCAGTTCGCGGGCGATCATCACGGAGGCCTGTCCGACGCGTTCGCTGTGGCCGCGGGTGTAGCCGTCCTTGATGTCGACGGCCTGGACGAGCGCACGGATCGTGGCCTGGTGGGCGGCGCGTTCGCGGTGGTACTGGGCGAAGATCCACCAGGACACGCACATCGGCAGCAGCACGAGCAGCGCGGCGACCGGACCGTACGGGCTGCGCCACAGCACGGCCATCATCAGCCCGGCCAGTCCGTGCACCGCGACCGGCGCGAGTGAACGGGACAGCAGCCCGCGCCAGGCCCGGCGCAGCGGAACGCCCAGGGCGACGGCGCGCAGGCCGCCGTCGAGGAGGGTGAGGACCAGGCAGAAGACGAGGACGGCCGCGCCGGCGGGCAGCAGCGCGTACGGGAAGTCGCAGCCGACGACGGCGTCCCGCCCGCCGAGCGACCAGTGCACCCGGGCGGCGCCCCACACGGCGAGCGCGGGCTGCGCGGCCCGCCAGACGCGCCTGAGCAGCGCGGGCCGGTGCTCGACCGGCGAGAGCAGGGCCGCGGGCAGCGGGACGAGCGCGGCGGCCGGCGGCGGCAGCAGGAACGCCCCGGCGAGCAGGACGGGGTAGAAGGTGCCGCCGAAACGGCGGCGTACCACGTGCTCGCTGGCGGCGCAGAGGGCGGAGAGCAGGCCGAGCGCCCACCAGGGGGTGTGGAGCGCCGGCAGCGGCAGGAGGCAGAGCAGCGCCAGCAGGGCGGCACCGGCCACATAGCCGCGAGCCCTCGCCGGTACCGCCTCCATCGCGCCCCTCCCCGACCCGTGCCGGTCCAGGCTCGGAGCCTAGGGCGGGGATCGGGGGTACGGGGCCTATGACCTGAGGATTAGCACGTTCGGGTGAAGGGGGCGGGGACCCGGCGGTCAGCTCTCCTGCGGCGTGGCGGTCACGTCGTGGTCCGGCACGGCCTGGCCGGAGCGGATCAGATCGATCCGCCCCATGACCTTGGCGCGCAGGTCGGCGGGCACGTCGTCATGTCCGCAGCACCGCTTGACCAGCTTCTTCACGGCCTGCTCCAGGCCGTACTTCTCCAGGCACGGAGAGCATTCCTCGAAGTGGTGCTGGAACTTGTCGCGATCGACGTCCGGCATCTCGCTGTCGAGGAACTCGTACAGGTGGTCGAGTACCTCACTGCAGTCCGTCTCGTGCGGATCTCCGCAGCTCATGAGCCCGAACCTTTCGCTTCGTTCGACTCTCCGGCGCCCGCCGGAACCAGCCCGCGCTCACGGGCGTAGTCCTCCAGCATGCCGCGCAGCTGACGGCGGCCCCGGTGCAGCCGGGACATCACCGTACCGATGGGTGTCCCCATGATGTCCGCGATCTCCTTGTACGCAAAGCCCTCGACGTCCGCGAGATAGACGGCGATGCGGAACTCCTCGGGGATCGCCTGCAGCGCTTCCTTCACGTCCGAGTCGGGCAGGTGGTCCAGCGCCTGCGACTCGGCGGAGCGCAGGCCCGTCGACATGTGCGACTCGGCGCGGGCGAGCTGCCAGTCCTCGATCTCCTCCGCGGCGGAACGCTGCGGCTCGCGCTGCTTCTTGCGGTAGGAGTTGATGAACGTGTTGGTGAGGATCCGGTACAGCCACGCCTTCAGGTTGGTGCCCTCGCGGAACTGGTGGAAGGACGCGTACGCCTTGGCGTACGTCTCCTGCACCAGGTCCTCGGCGTCGGCCGGGTTGCGCGTCATGCGCAGCGCGGCCGAGTACATCTGGTCGAGGAATTCCAGCGCGTCCCGCTCGAAGCGCGCACTGCGCTCGGCGGTGGACTCGGAGGCCGTCTCCGCGCTCACACCCTGGCCCTCGGGCTGCTCCGCCTGGCCGTTGTCGGTCCCTGCGTCGGTACCGGTGACCGGACCCACCTCCTCAAGATCCCGGGCAGGACCGAGAGCGGTCCCACTCGATTCGGAGGATAGAACACGACCCGTGCCTGCCGCCCCTCGAATTGAAGCGGTCTTGGCCGCGTGCAGCACCGTCCAGTCCAGGTCAGTGCGGCGCTCACGGCTCGGGCAGACGGTCGAACCCATGCGGCGGACTTCCTCTCCTACGACGTCGGTGCCGAGGCCTCAGCACTTCTGTGCGCGACAACAGCGGGCCGGCGCGGCGCATTCCCGCCCGTCACGCGAGTGATCCGAGCCACTGCGCGACTCCCTCGGTGATGATCTCCAGGGCCCGTTCCTGGGTGATCTCCGCGCGCTTGGGAACCGCGAACCCGTGGTCCCCGTACGGCACTTCGATCAGCCCGAAGTCGCCTTCGGGGAACTCCGCCGGTTTCCCGAAGGGGTCGTTGCCGCCCTGCACGACCAGCGTGGGCACCCCGGCGCCGAGCAGTTCCCCGGCGCGGGACTTCTCGGGCCTGCCCGGCGGGTGCAGCGGGAAGCTCAGCGCGAGCACGGCGTGTGCGCCCGTTTCGGCGGCGGTACGGCAGGCGACCCGGGCGCCGGCGCTGCGCCCGCCGGAGACCACGGGCAGTTCCATCCCGGCCAGTGCCGGCCAGATGCCGCGCCAGCCGCTGTCCAGCGTCTTCGGCGCGGGGGCGATCTTCTTCCCGGCGACGCGCCAGGGCTGCTCCACCAGGGCCACGGTCACGCCGTGCGCGGGGAGGGCCCGGGCGAGCGCCTGGAGGTCGCGTGCCTCGACGCCCCCGCCGGCACCGTGGCCCACGGCGAGGACCAGGCCGGGGTCCTGCGCCCGGTGCCAGGTGATGCGTGCGGTTCCGGCGTCGGTCTCGACAATCTCGATCACGCTAGAAGAGTGTGCCCTCTTCCGGTGCCGGAAGCTCCTTCAGCAGCTCCGGACCGTTGTTGCGGACGTTGCTGACGGCCGTGGAGACCGGGTAGGCGCGCATCAGGCCGGGCGGGGGCGGGGCGAGCAGGTCGCGCAGGTGGTCGGGGTCGGTGCGGGAGGGGTCGAGCCAGGCGTCCCAGCGGTCCGGGGTGAGCATCAGGGGCATCCGGGGATGGATGTCGACCAGGGCGTGCGGGCCCTCGGCGGGGGCCACGGCCAGCGGCGTGCGCTCGGCGTCGGTGGTGATGACCGAGCACGTCACCCACCAGGCCCGCGGGTGGTCGTCGGGCAGGGTCCGGTCGCGCCAGAACTCGTAGAGCCCGGCCATCGCGAACACCGAGCCGTCGGCCGGCAGCACGAAGTACGGCTGCTTGCGCGGCCGCTTCTTCTTGCCCTCGGCCTCCAGCTCGCGCTCCTGCGTGCCGGTGACCCACTCGTAGTAGCCGTCGGCGGGGATGAGGCAGCGGCGGGCGGCGAAGGCGCGGCGGTAGGCGGGCTTCTCGTGCACGGTCTCGGCGCGCGCGTTGATCATCCGGGCGCCGCCCTCGGGCGTCTTGGCCCAGGAGGGCACCAGGCCCCACCTGAGTTTGCGCAGCTGGCGAACCGGACGCGGGGAGTCCGCGTCTTTCACGGGACGGTCGAGGACGGCGTAGACCTCCTTGGTCGGAGCCACGTTGTAGTCCGGCTCCAGGGTCTCCTCGGGCTCCCACTTCTCGATCTCGAAGATGCCTGCGAGATCCTCGGGCCTACGACTCGATGCATACCGTCCGCACATACGTGTCACACTGCCAGACTTCGTACGACGACAGGGAGCCACTCGGACACATGGACAGCCTCGCCGCCACCGCGCTGCCCGACATCTGGGACCGGCTCACCGGTCTCCAGCCCGATCCCGACCTGTGGGTGGTGCTCGCCACCCTGGGCGCCGCCCTCGCCGTCGTCGTCCCGCACAGTCTGTGGCGCATATCGCGCAACGCGATCACCATCGCGCACGAGGGCGGCCACGGTCTGATCGCGCTCCTCACCGGCCGACAGCTCACCGGCATCCGGCTGCACTCCGACACCAGCGGCCTCACGGTCAGCCGGGGCAAGCCGTACGGGCTGGGCATGATCCTCACGGCGGCGGCGGGGTACACCGCACCCTCGCTGCTGGGCCTGGGCGGCGCCGCGCTGCTGGCGGCCGGCCGCATCACGCTGCTGCTGTGGGCGGCGACGGCGCTGCTGGTGGCGATGCTGGTGATGGTCCGCAACGCGTACGGCGTCCTGACCGTGGTGCTGGCCGGGGGCGCCTTCCTGCTGGTGTCCTGGCTGGCGGGGCCCCAGGTGCAGGCGGCGTTCGCGTACGCGGTGGTGTGGTTCCTGCTGTTCGGCGGGGTACGGCCGCCCTTCGAGCTGCAGATGAAGCGGTCACGGGGCGGAGCGGGGGACTCGGACGCGGACCAGCTGTCGCGTCTGACGCATGTGCCGGCGGGGCTGTGGCTGTTCCTGTTCCACGCGGTGTCGCTGTGCTCGCTGATCGGCGGGGGCCGCTGGCTGCTGGAGGTGTGAACCCGGGACCGGGCGCATCCGCACGTGACAGGTCCTGCCGCATTTTCATCGAGGTTTAACCGCTTTTGATCGAGATCTCCGGTCGTCCCCAACCACTAAAGTGGGGCGCATGACCGTGAACCCCGCACACACCGCCCTCTGGCCCGCCCCGCACGCGAGCGGAGCCGTCGACGCGACGGTCCACGTGCCCGGGTCCAAGTCGGTCACCAACCGCGCACTGGTGCTGGCCGCTCTCGCCTCCGAGCCCGGCTGGCTGCGCCGGCCGCTGCGCTCGCGCGACACCCTGCTGATGGCCGGTGCGCTGCGGGCCATGGGCGTGGAGATCGAGGAAGGGGTCGGCCCGGACGGCTCCGGCGAGGCCTGGCGGGTGCTGCCGACGGGCCTGCACGGCCCGGCCACGGTCGACGTCGGCAACGCCGGCACGGTGATGCGCTTCCTGCCGCCGGTGGCCGCGCTGGCCGACGGCCCTATCCGGTTCGACGGCGACCCGCGCTCGTACGAGCGTCCCCTGCACGGCGTGATCGACGCGCTGCGGCAGCTCGGCGCCCGGATCGACGACGACGGCCGGGGCGCGCTGCCGCTGACCGTGCACGGCGGCGGTGCCCTGGACGGCGGCCCGGTGTCGATCGACGCCTCCTCGTCCTCCCAGTTCGTGTCGGCCCTCCTGCTGTCCGGCCCGCGCTTCAACCAGGGCGTCGAGGTCCGGCACACCGGCGCCTCGCTGCCCTCCCTGCCGCACATCCGGATGACCGTCGACATGCTGCGCGCGGTCGGCGCCCAGGTGGACACCCCGGAGTCGGGCGGCGAGCCGAACGTGTGGCGGGTGACGCCGGGCGCGCTGCTCGGCCGGGACCTGACGATCGAGCCGGACCTGTCCAACGCCCAGCCGTTCCTGGCGGCGGCCCTCGTCACCGGCGGCAAGGTGCTGATCCCGGACTGGCCGGAGCGCACCACCCAGCCCGGCGACCGGCTGCGGGAGATCTTCACCGAGATGGGCGGATCCTGCGAACTCACCGAGTACGGGCTGGTGTTCACCGGTTCGGGTGCCGTCCACGGGATCGACGTGGACCTGGGCGACGTCGGCGAGCTCACCCCCGGCATCGCGGCGGTGGCGGCCCTCGCGGACTCCCCCTCCACCCTGCGGGGCGTGGCGCATCTGCGGCTGCACGAGACGGACCGGCTGGCCGCGCTCACCAAGGAGATCAACGAGCTCGGCGGTGACGTCACCGAGACCGCCGACGGCCTGCACATCCGCCCGCGCCCGCTGCACGGCGGCGTCTTCCACACCTATGAGGACCACCGCATGGCGACCGCCGGCGCGATCATCGGCCTCGCGGTCGAGAGCGTGCGGATCGAGAACGTGGCGACCACGGCGAAGACCCTGCCGGACTTCCCCGAGCTGTGGGCCGGGATGCTCGGGCAGTAGGGACACGCCATGCGCCGCTACGGCAAGCACACCGACGAGGACGACATCCGCACCCGTCCCAACCGCAAGGGCAACCGGCCGCGGACGCACATCCGGCCCAAGCACGAGGACGCCGCCGAGGGCCTGGTCCTCACGGTCGACCGCGGCCGGCTGACCTGCCTGGTCGACGACCGGCCCGTGATCGCGATGAAGGCCCGCGAGCTGGGCCGCAAGGCGGCGGTGGTCGGGGACCGGGTGGCCCTGGTCGGCGACCTGTCCGGCAAGAAGGACACGCTCGCCCGGATCGTCCGGATCGAGGAGCGCGCATCGGTGCTGCGGCGCACGGCCGACGACGACGACCCGTACGAGCGGGTGGTCGTGGCGAACGCGGACCAGCTCGCCGTCGTCACGGCCCTGGCCGACCCGGAGCCCCGCCCCCGTCTGATCGACCGCTGTCTGGTCGCGGCCTTCGACGGCGGTCTGGAGCCGCTGCTGGTGATGACCAAGTCGGACCTGGCCCCACCGGACAAGCTGCTGGAGCTGTACGGCGCGCTCGACATCCCCTACGTCGTCACCAGCCGCGAGGAACTGGAGAACGGGGACGCGGCGGACCGGGTGCGGGAGCACCTGGACGGCAGGGTCACGGCGTTCGTGGGTCACTCGGGCGTGGGCAAGACGACGCTGGTGAACGCGCTGGTGCCGCAGGAGCGCCGCCGTACGACGGGCCATGTGAACGCGGTGACGGGCCGTGGCCGCCACACCACCACGTCCGCCCTCGCTCTGCCCCTGTCCGCTGCGGGCGGCTGGGTCATCGACACCCCCGGCGTCCGCTCCTTCGGCCTGGCGCACGTCGAACCCTCGCGCGTGATCCACGCCTTCCCGGACCTCGAACGCGGCACGGAGGGCTGCCCGCGCGCGTGCAGCCACGACGAGCCGGACTGCGCGCTGGACGCCTGGGTGGAGGAGGGCCACGCGGATCCGGCGCGGCTGTATTCCCTGCGCCGGCTGCTGGCCACCCGGGAGCGCAGGGAAGGCGACTGACCACCGCGTTGTTTGGCCGGGTGACGTGCCGGTAAGTGCATAATCGCACCGAGCCGGAGATCCGGATCAACGGGAGGACAGCACATGGCGTGGCTGCTGGTCATGGTGGCCGGGATTCTGGAGACCGGTTTCGCCGTGTGCCTGAAGCTCTCGCACGGCTTCACGCGCCTGTGGCCGACGATCGCCTTCGCCTCCTTCGCCCTCGGCAGCTTCGGTCTGCTGACCCTGTCCCTGAAGAAGCTCGACGTCGGCCCCGCGTATGCGGTGTGGACCGGCATCGGCGCGGCCGGCACCGCGATCTACGGCATGGTCTTCCTGGGCGACCTGGTCTCCACCCTGAAGATCGTCTCGATCAGCCTGGTCATCATCGGGGTGATCGGCCTGCAGTTGTCCGGGTCGGCGCACTGAGGCGGCGGGCCGGTCGCGGCACAGAGCAGGCACCTCGGCCTGGACCGGGACGTCCAGGCGGAGACGGGTTCGTCGAGGACCAGGAGTACGGGTTCGACGGGCCGGGCCCGGGCGATGCCGACGCGCCGGCGCCGGCCGCCGGCGAACTCGTGCGGGTAGCGGTCGGTGTGGCCCGGTTCGAGGCCGACCCGGGTCAGGAGCTCGGGCACCCGGCGCGCGACGGCGCCCTTGCCGGCGCCCTGGGCGCGCAGCGGCTCGGCGACGATGTCACGAGGACGGTCCCCGCGAGCAGCAGCCGCAGGCCGACACCGAGATCCGGCGCCTCGCCCACTCCGTCGAGCTCTGCCAGCGCCCGGAGATCCTCGCCGTCCGCTCCGGCCTGGCGGACTACGGGGCGGAGGGACTGGCGGACGGCGACTGCACGAAGGTGGGGTGGCTGAAGAAGTAGCCCGGCGTCCGGACCGCTCGGGATCACACCGTCTGGTGCGGGACGACCGCTCGGACCAGTTCCGCCGCGCCGCCCTCGCCCGGTGGAGCCGCGACGCAGGACAGGGCGAGGCGCACGACCAGTTCGCAGGGGCGGGTCAGCTCGGCGGTGTCGGCGGGGGCGGCGGCGGGGCCCGCCAGGGCGCTGACCGCGCGGTCCCGCACGATCCGTACGAAGTCACGGGGTGTCGGCAGCGGCCCGTCCGCGCGGCGCTGCGCCGGCACCGAGGACGAGGACGGCACCGCGGCGAGCACAGGAGCGGGCAGCCGTTCACTCCAGCAGCCGGTGAGCATGGCCCGTACCAGCGCGTTCTCCCGCGCGGCGGCGCTCGTCCACTCGGCCACGGCGGTGAGCCGCTCCCTCGGCTCACCCGGCCCGGCGAGGGCCCGCTCCACCCCGGCGAGGTATCCGTCGGCCTCCCGCCGCACCAGCGCCCGCGCCAGCCCGTCCTTGCTGCCGAACTCGTTGTACAGGGTCTGCCGGGACACCCCGGCCGCAGCGGCCACGTCGACCATCCGCACCGTGGACCACGGCCGGCACGCCAGGGCCGTATAGGCGGCGTCCAGTAGGGACTCCCGGGCAGCGGGCATTCTCGCCTCCCTGGCACGGAGCGGCTCTGCGCCCAGATTTGACGCGCTCGTAGGCACTGTCAAGGGTGAGGGGCCCGCTTCGCGCCGCGGGTCGGGGGGATCGACGTGGGCGTACGTCACCGTGGCCGAGTGCGGGTGCGCGGCCTGCTGATCGCGCGGTTTTCCGCGCCCCTTGCGGGCCGCTCGCGGCACTCCGCAAGCGCGGGCAAGCGGCACCGCCCCTCGTCCGGCCCCAGCACACGGCGCCCCGACACCCCCCGCCCTGCTGGCCCCACAGCAGCGGCGGCAGATACCGTTCCTCACATGCCGGACTACCTGGACGACCTGCGCCTCGCCCACGTCCTCGCGGACGCCGCCGACGCCGCCACCATGGACCGCTTCAAGGCCCTCGACCTGAAGGTGGAGACGAAGCCGGACATGACCCCGGTCAGCGAAGCGGACAAGGCCGCGGAAGAACTCATCCGAGGCCAGCTCCAGCGCGCCCGCCCGAGGGACGCCATCCTCGGCGAGGAGTACGGCGTCGAGGGCACCGGCCCCCGACGCTGGGTGATCGATCCCATCGACGGCACCAAGAACTACGTCCGCGGCGTCCCCGTCTGGGCGACCCTCATCTCCCTGATGGAAGCGGGCGAGGAGGGCTACCAGCCCGTCGTGGGCGTCGTCTCCGCCCCGGCGCTGAACCGCCGCTGGTGGGCCGCGAAGGGCCACGGCGCCTTCACCGGCCGCAGCCTGACCTCCGCGAGCCGCATCCACGTCTCCCGTGTCGGCAAGCTCGCGGACGCGTCCTTCGCGTACTCCTCCCTGTCCGGCTGGGAGGAGCGGGGCCACCTGGACGGCTTCCTGGACCTGACCCGGGAGGTGTGGCGCACGCGCGCGTACGGCGACTTCTGGCCCTACATGATGGTCGCCGAGGGGTCCGTGGACATCTGCGCCGAGCCGGAGCTGTCGCTCTGGGACATGGCCGCCAACTCGATCGTCGTCACCGAGGCCGGCGGCACCTTCACCGGCCTCGACGGCCGCCCGGGGCCGCACAGCGGCAACGCGGCCGCGTCCAACGGCCTGCTGCACGACGAGTTGCTGGGGTATCTCAACCAGCGCCAGTGAGACACAGGAGGAACCCGCGCACGCCCCCAACTGGCGTCGCGCGCCCTCTTGTTGACCCGTCCTTTACCTGGCACTCTGATCCCACCCCCACTTGTGAAATTGTGAATCCCCAACCAACGGCAGGGATTCCTAGGAGGTGGCCCCTTCCATGCTCGTCCGAGACGCCATGAGCACGGTGATCCTCACCGTCGGCCCCGCCCACACCCTCCGCCAGGCAGCCGCCCTGATGTCCGCCCGCCGTGTCGGCGCCGCGGTGGTCCTCGACCCGGACGCCGGCGGCGTCGGCATCCTCACCGAACGCGACATCCTGAACTCCGTCGGCCTCGGCCAGAACCCGGACACGGAACGCACTCACGCCCACACCACCACCGACGTCGTCTTCGCGGCCCCGACCTGGACCCTGGAGCACGCCGCCCGCGTCATGGCCCACGGCGGCTTCCGGCACCTGGTCGTCCTCGACCGCGGCGAGGTCGCCGGCATCGTCTCGGTCCGCGACATCATCCGCTGCTGGGCCCCGGACCGCGAGCCCGCACCGGCCCTCTGAGCGTCCGCCCCGGCGCATACGGAACGGGGCGGATACGCAACGGGCCGGACCCCGAGCACCGTGGGATCCGGCCCGCCCGGCAGCACGGAACGTGCCGCCGGCTCAACCGCGCGGACTCAGCCGCGCAGCTCCTGCACCGCCGCCTCCAGCCGCTTGCCGAAGTCGGCGTCGGCGTTGCGGAAGTTGCCGATGGCGCGCTCGACGATCCCCTCGAGCGAGACCTGCGAGATCGCCCCCGCCAGGTTCGCGATCAGCCGCTCCCTCTCCTCCTCCGACATCAGCCGGTAGAGGTTGCCGGCCTGCACGAAGTCGTCGTCCTCGGCGTGCGCGGGCGTCGGGTGGTTGCCGGTGAGGCCGTCGACGGAGGTGGCCGGCCACAGCGGCCGGCCGGTCTGCTGCGGCCCGCCGAAGCTGTTCGGCTCGTAGTTCTTCGCCGCGCCGTGCCGGCCGTCGTACAGGAAGCCGTCACGGGAGTTCGTACGCGCCTGCGTGGCGTGCGGACGGTTCACCGGCAGGTGGTCGGCGTTGATGCCGACGCGGTAGCGGTGCGCGTCGCCGTACGCGAACAGACGCCCCTGCAGCATCTTGTCGGGCGAGGGGCCGATGCCCGGCACGAAGTGCGCGGGGCTGAAGACCGACTGCTCGACCTCGGCGAAGACGTTCTGCGGGTTGCGGTTCAGCTCCAGCCTGCCGATCTCGATGACCGGGTAGTCCGCGTGCGGCCACACCTTGGTCAGGTCGAACGGGTTGAAGCGGTACGCCGCCGCGTCCGCCGCCGGCATGATCTGCACCCCCACGGTCCAGCTCGGGAACTCGCCGCGCTCGATCGCCTCGCGCAGGTCACGCTGGTGGGAGTCCGGGTCCTTGCCCGCGAGGATCTCGGCCTCCCGGGCGGTGAGGTTCTTGATCCCCTGGTCGGTCTTGAAGTGGTACTTGACCCAGAAGACCTCGCCGGCCTCGTTGTTCCACTGGAAGGTGTGCGAGCCGAAGCCGTCCATGTGGCGGTACGACGCCGGGATGCCACGGTCGCCGAACAGCCAGGTCACCTGGTGGGTCGACTCCGGCGACAGCGACCAGAAGTCCCACACGTTGTCGGCTTCCGTGGAGCCGGTGTACGGGTCGCGCTTCTGGGTGTGGATGAAGTCCGGGAACTTGATCGCGTCCCGGATGAAGAACACCGGGGTGTTGTTGCCGACGAGGTCGTAGTTGCCCTCCTCGGTGTAGAACTTCAGCGCGAAGCCCCGCGGGTCGCGGACGGCGTCGGCCGCGCCGAGGTTGCCGGCCACCGTCGAGAAGCGCAGGAAGACCTCGGTCTCCTTGCCGATCCCGGAGAGGAAGGCGGCGCGGGTGTACGGCGTGACGTCGGCGGTCACCGTGAAGGTCCCGTACGCGCCCGCGCCGCGCGCATGGACGACCCGCTCAGGGATGCGCTCCCGGTTGAAGTGGGCCAGCTTCTCCAGCAGCAGCTGGTCCTGGACGAGGACCGGCCCACCGGCGCCCGCCGTCTCGCTGTTCTGGTTGTCGGCAACCGGGGCACCGGCCTCCGTGGTGAGCGGTCCCTGCGTCACGTGCGCCTCCTGCGTCATCGCTGACTCGTCCTGTCCCAGTCCTGCCCTGCGACCAAATCCGGTCCCGATCCTACATTGGACTAGATCTAAGTCAAACAATGTTCCAAAGTCACACCTATTCCCGTCCTGGTGCGTCTTCCTGTTAGGCTGGTGGCTATGAGCGACCTTCTGGAACGGCTGCGTGGACGCGGATGGCGAATGACCGCGCAGCGGCGCGTCGTGGCCGAGGTCCTCGACGGCGAGCATGTGCACCTGACAGCCGACGAGGTCCACGCGCGGGCTGTCGCGAAGCTGCCCGAGATCTCCCGGGCGACCGTCTACAACACGCTGGGTGAGCTGGTCTCCCTCGGCGAGGTGCTGGAAGTCGCGACGGACAAACGGGCCAAGCGCTACGACCCGAACGCACACCAGCCGCACCATCACCTGGTCTGCGCCCGCTGCGGCGCGATCCGCGACGTCCACCCGACGGGCAACCCGCTCGCCGATCTCCCCGACACGGAGCGCTTCGGCTTCACGGTGTCGGACGTCGAGGTGACGTACCGGGGGCTGTGCCCCGACTGCGCGAGCGCGTAAGAGACGCGAGCGCGTGAGGGAGGGGGCGCAAGCCCCCTCTTTTCTTTGCTCGCATTCCCACGAACAAACAACCGAGGGCCGGAACCCATCTCTGGATTCCGGCCCTCGGCCTTCAGTAGCGGGGACAGGATTTGAACCTGCGACCTCTGGGTTATGAGCCCAGCGAGCTACCGAGCTGCTCCACCCCGCGTCGGTGAACACGACATTACGCGAGAGAAGCCGACGGAAGCAAATCGCTTAGGGGGCGAGTGACCAGGGCCACTTCTCTGCCGCGCAGATCCGGCGCAGGGCGCCGATCAGGCCGACAGTTCCTCCCGCAGCGCGTCCCTCAGCCGCCCCGCCCGCTCCGCAACCTCCGCCGGCCCCAGCTCGACCGCCCGGGCCGCCCACTTCTGCCCCTCCGCCAGCTCCCCCCGACGCGCGTAGACAAGGGCAAGTCGAAGAGCCGCCCGGCCATGCCCCGCGTCAGCGGCCCGCGTCCACCACACCGCCGCCTCCGGCTCGCTCCCCTCCCGGGCCAGCAGCAGCCCCAGATTGAAGGCGCCGTTGCGCGACCCGGCCTCCGCCGCCGCCCGGTACCAGCGCGCCGCCTCCACCACGTCGCCCCGCGCCGCCGCGAGCATGCCGACCCGCACCTGCGCCCGCCGGTGCCCCTGGGTCGCCGCCCGCTCGTACCACTCCTCGCACTCGGTCTTCTCGTGGACGATCTCGCCCAGCTCATGCGCCGGCTCCGGCGGCCGGCGCGCGTCGAGCAGCGTGGCCAGCCGGTACGCCGCCTCCGCGCTGCCCGCGCCCGCCGCGCACCGCAGATGCCGCTCGGCCTCCTGCTCGTCGCCCTCGCGGAGCCGGGCGATCCCGACCTGGAGGGCCGCCTCGGTGTGCCCGGCGGCGGCGGCCCGCTCGTACCAGCGCAGCGCCGTCGCGTCCGCCCCGCGCCCGGCGTAGAGGATCCCGAGGTTGAAGGCGGCGTCCACGCTGCCGGCCTCGGCGGCCTTGGAGAACCACGGCTCGGCACCAGTGGTGTCGCCGCCCTGCAGCAGCAGGATGGCGAGCGCGTTGGCGGCCTCCCGGTGCCCGGCGTAGGCGGCCCGCCGGTACCACTGCTCGGCCTGGGCGGTCCGCCCCTGCTCGGCACAGAGCAGCCCGAGGTTGTACGCACCGTTGTCGTCACCGGCGTCCAGCGCCGCCCGGTACCAGCGCTCGGCGGTCTGGGTCTCGCCGCGTTCGGCGTGCAGCGCGCCGAGTGCGTTGGCCGCGTTGCCGTCGCCCTCCTGGGCGGCACGCAGCCACCACACGGCCGCGCTCTCGGTGTCCCCGGCATCGCGCAGCAGGAAGCCGAGCGCGCAGGCGGCCCGCGGCTCGCCGTCCTTGGCGGAGGTCAGGTACCAGCGCCCGGCCTCCTTCAGCTCTCCGCGCTTCTCCAGGATCGCGCCGAGGTGCAGCGCGGCGCGCCGGTGTCCGCGTGCGGCGGCCTGCCGGTACCACTGCTCGGCCTCCGCGACAGCGTTGTCAGCCCCGCCTTCGTCCTCGGGCCCGGCTCTGTGGTCGAGCGCGCGGGCGAGCCGGTAGGCGGCCTCCCGGTGCCCGCGCTCGGCCGCGGCCCGCATCCAGTGCTCGGCGCCGACGTCCCCGCGGTGCTCCAGCAGGTCGGCGAGCGCGTAGGCACCGAGGACATGACCCTGCTCGGCGGACTGGCGCAGCCAGTACTCCGCGGCGGGCTCGTCCCCGCGCTCACGGTGATGGCGGCCCAGCGCGTGGGCGGCGGTGGCGGAACCGGCGACGGCGGCGACGCGCCACCAGCCGGCGGCCTCCTCGGGGTAGCCGCGCTGGTGCAGCAGGACACCCAGGTTGTTGGCGGCGGCCCGGTCGCCGGCCGCGGTGGCGGCCCGCAGATGGGGCTCGGCTCCGTCGAGGTCGCCGCGGCGCAGCAGCATGGCTCCGAGGACGCTCGCCGCCTCGGCGTCGCCGCTCTGCGCGGCCAGTCCGAGGCGCACCTCTTCCGCGGCGTCCCCCATGTCGCTCAACTCGTCCCGGGACGGCTCTTCGCCAGAAGACTGCACAAATCGCCCTGACTCGAACAGAGTTGCCTTGTCCCCCATAACGTCCATCGTCGCACCACCTGCAACCTGGGTACACCCGGTATACCGCAGCCCGTGAGGTCACTTCAGCGTTTTGTCGACATGCCCACAGGGAGACAAGTCAAACACACACCGCCCAAGTCCCCACGGCGGCGCGGCCGTCCCTCCCCTCAGCACATGAGTTCGCACACCACGAAGGCCCGGATCCCTTGGGATCCGGGCCTTCGACTGCAGTAGCGGGGACAGGATTTGAACCTGCGACCTCTGGGTTATGAGCCCAGCGAGCTACCGAGCTGCTCCACCCCGCGCCGTTGCCTGGTAACCGTACCACGGCGCGGAGGGCGCTTGATCAACTCTTTTCACCGCTGCCGTTCTTGCCGCTGCCGGACTGGCCGGCCTTGGCCTCCGCGTCCTGCGCCCGCTTCAGCGCCTCCCTCAGGTCCTTCTGGGCCTTGTCGTACGCGGTCCAGTCCGGCCCGTCCCGCAGGGCCTTCTGCCCGGCGTCGTAGGCCTTCTGGGCGTCGTCCAGGGCCTGCCGGACGGTCGGGTTGGCGGACGTGGGCGGGTTGGCGGTGCCGGTGTCCGGCGGGGTGGTGGTCGAACCCTCCACGCCGAACACCTTGTTGAGCGCCTCGTCGAGGGTGTTCTCGAACGCCGTCTTGCCGTTGTAGGAGACCAGCACCTTGCCCAGCAAGGGGTACTTCAGCTTGTTACCGCCAAGGACGTAGACCGGCTCCGCGTACAGCAGTCCGCCGTCGAGCGGCACGGTCAGCAGATTGCCGTACTCGACCTTGGAATGCCCGCGGCTGAGCAGGCTGATCGTCTCCGCGATGTCCGGCCGGGAGTTGAACTGGCTCTGCACCTGTTTGGGACCGTCGGCCGCCGTGCTGGTCGGCAGTTTCAGGATTCTGATCTTGCCGTAGTCACCGGTGCCCGGGTCGGAGTCGACCGCCATGAACGCGCTGAGGTTGTCGCGCCCGTTCGGGGTGAACGTCGACGTCAGCGAGAACGCCTCCGCGCCCTGGTCCGGCATCTTCATGCTCAGGTAGTACGGCGGCACCGCGCTGCCCGAGTCGTTGGTCGGGTCGTCGGGCACCTGCCAGACCTCGCTGCCGGTGAGGAACGTCTGCGCGTCCGTCACGTGGTAGCGGCTGAGCAGTTCGCGCTGGACCTTGAACAGGTCCTGCGGATAGCGCAGATGGGCCATCAGGGCGTGGGGGATGGCGCTGCGCGGCTCGACCGTGCCGGGGAAGGCCTTCATCCAGGTCTTCAGTACCGGGTCCTGGGTGTCCCACTGGTAGAGCTTGACCTCGCCGGTGTACGCGTCGACGGTCGCCTTGACCGAGTTGCGGATGTAGTTGACCTGGTTCTGCTGGGCCACCACGCTGCGCGAGGTGTTGGTGGCGGTCAGTGAGTCGGCCGTCGTGTCACCGAGGGTCGTACGGGAGGAGTACGGGTAGCCGTCGGACGTCGTGTACGCGTCGACGATCCACTGGATGTGGCCGTCCACGACCGCCGGGTAGGCGTCGCCGTCGATGGTCAGCCAGGGGGCGACCGCCTCGACGCGCTCCTTGGGCGTGCGGTTGTACAGGATCCGCGAGCCCTTGCCGATCGCGCCCGAGTAGAGGATCTGCGGCTCGTTGAACGCCAGCGCGTACGCGGCGCGGTTGACCGGGTTGTCGAGGTTGACCCCGCTCCTGCCGGTGTAGCTGGTGGTCTTCTCGTCGCCGTTGTCCGCCGAGTAGTCGACCTCCTTCTGCGGTCCGCCGACGATGGAGTACGTGGTGGTCTTCTCGCCGTAGTAGACGCGCTGCTGGTACGTGCCGAGGTCACCCTTGGACGGCAGGTTGGACTCGGTGAAGACCGGCTGGCCCTGGTCATCGGCCTCGGTGCCCTTGGCGGCGACCGCGCCGTAGCCGTGCGTGTAGCGGAAGTGGTCGTTGATCCAGTTGTTCTTCGGGATGCCGTCCAGGTTCAGCTCACGCAGCCCGATGACCGTGTCCTGGTCCTTGCCGTCCTTCGCGGGATACCGGTCGACGTCCAGGTTGGTCGGGAAGGCGTAGTAGTTCTTCATCTGCTGCGCCTGCTGGAACGTCGGCGAGACGATGTTCGGGTCCATGATCCGGATGCTCGCCGCGTCGTCCGCGTCACCGCGCAGCCTGGCCTTGTCCGAGGCCGTGGACTGGTCCGACGCCGTGGACTTGCCCGCGTACTCGGTGACCTTGGTGTCGTCGATGCCGTACGCCTCGCGGGTCGCCTTGAGGTTCTTCTGGACGTACGGGGCTTCCTTGGCCTGCTCGTTGGGCTGGACCTGGAACTTCTGCACGATCGCCGGGTACAGGCCGCCGATCAGGATCGCCGAGAGGACCATCAGGCCGAAGCCGATCACCGGCAGCTGCCAGGTGCGCCGCCACAGCGTGGCGAAGAAGAGCAGCGCGCAGATCACGGCGATGCAGAACAGGATCGTCTTCGCCGGCAGATAGGCGTTGGCGTCGACGTAGCGCAGGCCGGTCCAGTTGTCGGTGGCCTTGAAGTCGCTGGACTTGACGGCCAGGCCGTACCGGTCGAGCCAGTAGGCGACCGCCTTCAGGGCGACGAAGATGCCGAGCAGCACCGACAGGTGCCCGGTCGCGGCGGCGGTGGCACGCGCGCCGGGGCTGGTGACGCGCAGCCCGCCGTACAGGTAGTGCGTGAGCCCGGCGGCGATCAGGCACAGGACGGCGGCGGCGAAGCCGAAGCCGAGCAGAAAGCGGTACCAGGGCAGGTCGAAGGCGTAGAACGAGACGTCGAGGTGGAACTGGGGGTCCTTCTGGTGGAAGGGCACGCCGTTGACCCACATCAGCCAGGTCCGCCACTGGCCGGCCGCGGAGGCGCCGGCGATCAGGCCGACGAGCGCGGTGACGGCGAGCAGCAGCCACTTCTTGTACGGCGCGATGCCCATCCGGTAGCGGTCGAGGCTCTGCTGCTCCACGGACATGGCACTCAGCGGGGGCCGCAGCCGGTGCGCGAGCCAGATGTTGACCGCCACGGCGACCGCCATCAGCAGACCGAAGACGAAGAAGAGTCCGATCTTGGTCCACAGCACGGTCGTGAACACCGACGAGTAGTGCACCGACCGGTACCACAGCCAGTCCGTCCAGAAGCCCGCGAACATGGTGAACGCCATGCCGAGGACGGCCAGGACGCCCAGTGTCATGAGCAGGGTCCGAACCCGCCGGGACGGGCGGCCCGCTCTGATCCGCGGCCCCGTCGGGCCTCCGCCGCGGTCCGGCATCTGGAAAGCCAAGGTGCGCACCTCGAAGTTCGCTGTCGATCCGTCAGGCCCTCGTGTTCGCGGGGCCTCGGTGGCCCCCCGTGATCGCGGGCCAACACCTATGCAACTTACTCACGCCCTGCTCGGTTCCCGATTCCGGCGGTGAACGAGGCAGGATTGTGACCATGTCCAACACTCCCATGGCGGCGAGCCCGCTCACCCGGGCCGTACTCGAGATCGACGAGTACGTCTCCGGCCTCGGCTGGGACCAGCCCGCTCGCCTCTTCGCCCTTGTCGACACCGCACGGCTGCGGGCTCAGGAACCCTCGCTCGCGGCCCAGCTGGGCCTTGACGGGGACGAGTCCGAGGCCGCCGGTCTCACCCCGATCGAGCAGGACGAGATCCCGTCCGGCAAGCCGCTGGACGAGTTCCTCGGCACCATCGCCTGGCCCGACGCGGTGGTCGGGTGCGCGCTCTCGGTGGAGCGCCTGATGCTGCCGCCGTCCGCCGAGGCGCAGGTCCCGCAGAACCTGGGCGAGGCGCAGCTGGCCAGGTGGGTCGCCGAGCACCCCGAGCGCCAGGAGGTGCGCATGACGGTCGCGGTGCTGCGTGACGGCGGCCGTGAGTCGGCGCTGAGGCTGCGCGAGAAGGACTCCCCGACGGAGGTCCTGACGGGCCCGGACCTGGTCCCCGGCCTGGCGGAGGCCCTGGCGGCGACGTTCGCGGACTGATCCCGTCCGGTGCGGTACGGCGATGGGGGCGCCCCTGCTCTGCGGGGCGCCCCCAGCCGTGTCACATGCGCGTGCCGGTCAGCCGTTGGTCGTGCACTTGGGCAGCGCCGCGGTGTTCCCGCTGCGGATGTCCTTCAGCGCGCCGAGCGCGTCCCCGATCGTCCTGACCTTCACCAGCCTGAGCCCGCTCGGGGTGTCCTTGGCGGCGGCCGAGCAGTTGTCGGCGGGCGTCAGGAAGTACTGGGCGCCCTTGTCGCGGGCGCCGACGGTCTTCATCTCGATGCCGCCGATCGGCCCGACGGTGCCGTTGTCGTCGATGGTGCCGGTGCCGGCGACGAACTTGCCGCCGGTCAGGCTGCCCGGGGTCAGCTTGTCGTAGATGCCGAGGGCGAACATCAGGCCGGCGCTGGGCCCGCCGACGTCGGCGAGCTTGATGTCGATGGTGAACGGGAAGGTGTGGTCGGTCCCGGCGGAGATCCCGACGATGGCCCGCTTGGCGCCGCTGTCCTCGGAGGTGGTCGTGGTGAGGGTGACGTTCTGGGTCTTCGCCGCCGTCCTGTGCACCTTCTCGGCGGCGGCCTGTTCCTTGGCCGGGACGACGGTGAACACGACCTTCTGGCCCGGCTTGTGCCGGGTGACGAACTTGGCGACGTCGGAGGGCTGCTTCACGGCCGCACCGTCGACGGCCTTGATCACGTCACCGGCGTGCAGCCTGCCCTCGGCCGGTGAGCCCTTGACGACGGTGGAGACGATCACCCAGGACTTCACCGGAACGCGAAGCTCCTTCAGGGCGGCGACCTTGGCGCTCTCCTGGGACTGGCTGAACTCCTCGGCGTTCTCCTGGGAGGACTGCTGCTCGGTCTTGCCGTCCGGGTAGAGCGTGTCGTGCGGCACGATCTTGCTGTCGTGCGCCAGCCAGCCGTAGACCGCCTCCACCAGGTTCATCCGGAAGTCCGCGCTGGTCACCCGGACTGTCGTCATGTTCAGGTGGCCGTCGGTCTGGTACGTCTTGTGCCCGGTGATCTGCAGCACCGGCTCGCCGTCGTGGTCCCCCAGCGTGTTCACGGTCGGGCCGGGAGACATCTCCGCGTACGGCACGGGGATGAGTACTCCCGCGCACAGGAGCGCGATCAGCATCAGGGTGGAGGCGAGCATCGTCGCGGTGCGGCGTGGCATGGCACGACAGTACGGGACGCCTGTGTCAGCGGACCGTCAGGGCACCCGTCACGCGCCGTCGGCCCCCGTGTGGGACCTCTCCATGGCCTCCCGGAACCGGGCATAGCCGTCCAGCTCGGGGCCGTCGCCGCGCACCTTGCGTGTTCTGTTGGCCCAACTGCCCCACAGTCCGCCGCCGATCGCAGCCAAGAGCGGAATCAGCAGCCAGACAAGCGCCCCCATGCCGACCTCCCAACGCCATGAGCGTCCGCAACTGACTGATCAGCAGATTAACCATCCGCAGTGACAACGCTCACGCGGGGGGGCCGGTTACGCAACTCGGGGGGTACAGATGCCCCGAGTGACGGACGTCAGCAGGCTCCGACCCACTCTTCCGTCCCGTCCGAGAACTTCTGGTGCTTCCAGATGGGCACCTCGTGCTTGAGGTCGTCGATCAGCTTGCGGCAGGCGTCGAAGGCCTCGGCCCGATGCGGACAGGCCACGCCGACGACCACGGCGAGGTCCCCCACGTTCAGGTCGCCCACGCGGTGCACGGCGGCCAGCGCCCGCACCGGATACTCGGCCACGACCTTCTCGGCGATCCGCCGCATCTCGGCCTCGGCGCTGGGGTGGCAGGAGTACCCGAGGGCGTCCACGTCGGCGCCCCCGTCGTGGTTCCGCACGGTGCCCACGAACAGCGCGATCCCTCCGGCCGCGGCGTCCCCGACGGCCTGGAAGACCTCGTCCACGGAGAGCGCGGTCTCCCGGACACCGATCAACTTGATGGGGTCCTGCGCCGCCTGCTCACCGGGGTGCTCGTTCGCATGTGCCATGCCCCCATCGTGCCGCACGCCTGTGACACGGAGGAATACGAGATTCACCAGGCACGCGCGTGGGGACGTTTGGAGTCTCCTACAGCGACCGGGAGGCAGATCCCCTAGCCGCTGCTAGACGCGCCGCCGGGCCTTCCGGGCCCGCCGGACCACAGCGGCAGCGCCCAGCAGAGCCACCGTCGCCCCCGCGGCCCCCGCGGCCGTGGCGTCCTTGCGCCCCAGCCGCCGGCCGGCGACCGTATGCCGCCCGGAAACCTCCTCCAGCAGCTCCGCGAGCACTTCCTCGTTGGTCCACCGGGGCCGCCACCCGGCGTCGTGCAACCGGCTCCCGCTGACCACCCACGGGTGCATCGTGTACGCCAGGTCTCCCGCGGGAGACGGCGTGAGCCCGATCCGGTGCAGGCGGGCCGCCGCGCCGAGCGCGACCGCCGACGGCAGCTCCATCCGCCGGATCCCGCTCAGCTCCTCGACCTCCTCCTGCTCCAGCCACCCGTCGCAGCCGACGGCCAGTTCCCCGTCGACCTTCTCCAGGACGGCGTACTCCAGAGCGCTGCACAGGTCCTCGACGTGGCAGAACTGCCACGCGGGCCGCGACCCGGCGACGACGAGCAGCCGCGGCGACTCGAAGTACCGGGTCAGCGCGGTGTCCGTGCCGCCGACCAGCACGGCGGGCCGTACGACGGTGACGTTCAGCCCCGGATGCGCCCGCGGCGCCCGCCGCGCCAGCCGCTCGATCTCCAGCAGGTCCCCGACCCCGGTGGCCTCGGCGGTCGCCCGCAGCTCGGCGTCCTCCGAAAGGGGCAGCTCGTTGTCGGGGAGCGCGCCGTAGACCATCGCCGAGGTGCACAGCACGACCCTGGGCACGCCGGCCGCCGCGGCGGCCGTCAGGACGGTCTGCGTCCCCCGGACGTTGTAAGCGGTACGAGCCGCCGGATCGGTCTCCAGATCGAGGTCGAGCGCGAGGTGGACGACCACGTCGGCGCCCCGCAGCTTGTCCGCGATGGCGGGGTCGCGCACGTCGAGGATGTGCCAGGTGGCGGCGGCGCACTCGCCGCGCCGCTCGTCGATGGCGATGACCTGTTTGATCTCCTCGGAGGCGGCGAGCCGCTCGGTGAGCAGGGCACCGACCCCTCCGGCGGCGCCGGTGACCGCGACGACGGGTCCGCGCACGGCGGACGAGGCTGAGGGGTTTCGCGCTGCGCGAACCTGCGGATCTGGGGAACTCACCGGGCGTCTCCAGCGGTTGTCTTCGGTACGAGCGCGAGTGACGCGTACGTACCAGGTGCATCCATCCTGCCGCAGGCCTGCTGTGGGCGAAGCACCGAGGCCCGATCGGGTCCGGGTGTCTACGCTGGGTGGTGTTGTCGGGCAGCCGCGCCGCCGGAGAGAACCGGCGGCCTTACCAGCCGAGGAATCCCGTGAGTGACACCCCATTCGGTTTCGGCCTTCCGCCGGAGGAGCCGGAAGACGGCGACGAGGGCAAGAAGAAGGACCAGCAGAGCGGTGGTGGGCAGGGACCGGCCAACCCGTTCGGCTTCGGCGGCCTGCCCGGAGCCGGAGGCTTTGGCGGCCCCGGTGCCGACAATCCGCTCGCAGCCATGTTCGGGTCCCTGAACCCCACCGACCTGGGCGCCGCGTTCCAGCAGCTGGGCCAGATGCTCTCCTACGAGGGCGGTCCGGTGAACTGGGACATGGCCAAGCAGATCGCCCGCCAGACGGTCGCCCAGGGCACCGCGGACGGCACGAAGGATGCCAGCGTCGGCCCGGCCGAGCGCAAGGCGGTCGAGGAGGCCGTCCGCCTGGCCGACCTGTGGCTGGACGACGCGACGTCCCTGCCGTCGGGCTCCGCCTCATCGGTGGCCTGGTCCCGCGCGGAGTGGGTGGAGGCGACCCTGCCCGCCTGGAAGGAGCTGGTCGACCCGGTCGCCGAGCGGGTCGGCGCGGCCATGGGCGACGTCCTGCCGGAGGAGATGCAGGCCATGGCGGGCCCGCTGATCGGCATGATGCGCTCGATGGGCGGCGCCATGTTCGGCACGCAGATCGGGCAGGCCGTCGGCGTGCTCGCGGGCGAGGTCGTCGGCTCCACCGACATCGGCCTGCCGCTCGGCCCGGCCGGCAAGGCGGCGCTGCTGCCTGCCAACGTGGAGGCCTTCGGCAAGGACCTCGGCGTGCCGCAGGAGGAGGTGCGGCTCTACCTGGCCCTGCGCGAGGCGGCCCACCAGCGTCTGTTCTCGCATGTGCCGTGGCTGCGTTCGCACCTGTTCGGCGCGGTCGACGGCTACGCGCGCGGGATCAAGGTCGACACGGCCAAGCTGGAGGACGTGGTCGGCCAGTTCGACCCGCAGAACCCCGAGCAGCTGCAGGACGCGCTGCAGCAGGGCATGTTCCAGCCGGAGGACACGCCCGAGCAGAAGGCCGCCCTGGCCCGTCTGGAGACCGCTCTGGCGCTCGTGGAGGGCTGGGTGGACGCGGTGGTCCACGCGGCGGCGAAGCCGCGGCTGTCCTCCGCCGACGCCCTGCGCGAGACCCTGCGCCGCCGCCGCGCGACCGGCGGCCCCGCGGAGCAGACGTTCGCCACGCTGATCGGCCTGCAGCTGCGCCCGCGCCGGCTGCGCGACGCCTCCCGCCTGTGGGCCTCGCTCACGGACGCGCGCGGTGTCGACGGCCGGGACGGTCTGTGGGCGCACCCGGACATGCTGCCGACCGCGACCGACCTGGACGACCCGGACGGCTTCGTGCACCGCGAGCAGCTGGACTTCTCCGAGCTGGACAAGATGCTCGGGGAGGCGGCGGGCGGCTCCGCCGAGAAGCCGGATCCGAAGAAGGACGACGACTCCGAGTGACTCTTCACGGCGACGCGGTTCAGGTGCTGGAGAAGTACCCGGACCAGCAGGATCTTCGTCAGGTCTATCTGGACCACCTGGACGCTCATCCGGGCGGGATGTGGAAGAGCTGCAAGGACGGGCACATCACGGCGAGCGCGCTGGTGATCGACCCGGAGGGTGAGCGGGTCCTGCTCACCCTCCACAGGAAGCTGCGCATGTGGCTCCAGATGGGCGGGCACTGCGAGCAGAGCGACAGCACGCTCGCGGATGCCGCGCTCCGCGAGGCCACGGAGGAGTCCGGCATCTCCTCGCTGCGCCTGCTGCAGAGCGCCCCGGTCCGTCTGGACCGGCACCACACCCCCTGCGCCTGGCACCTGGACGTGCAGTATGCCGCCCTCGCCCCGCGCGGAGCCGTGGCGGCGATCAGCGACGAGTCCCTCGACCTGCGCTGGTTCGCCTACGGCGAGGTGGGGGACGTGGCCGACGAATCGGTCGTCCGGCTGCTGGAGGCGACACGCGCCCGGCTGTGAACAGGTAAGGGGTGAATGGGTAAGGGGTGGCCGCCCGGCGGTCACCCCTTACCTTCCTCAGCTCCAGACGTTCCCCTGGTTCTGCCCGCGCGCCCCCTGCTGCCCCATGCCGAACTGGGCGGCGAGGCCCTGTCCGATCACCGCGTTCTGCGGCGGCAGCAGCTCGCTGGGCTGCACCAGCGCGAAGCCGGAGCCCATGAAGCTCAGCTCCCAGCCCTCACCGGTGTTGCCGCGCCGGCGCCACACCCCGGAGGAGTGCGTCTGGGCCTGCATCTGCACGCGCAGCCCGGTGGACCAGGCGACGATCGCGTCCGCGTCGCAGTTGACGTACTTGTCGGGGGTGACCTGCATCAGCAACGGCGCGCCTGAGGTCATCAGGGCGACCTTGCCGCGCCCCGTGATGTTCAGCTGATACTTCCCGGAGCCGGAGATGCCGTAGAGGCTGTCGACGGCGATGACCTCGTGGTGCAGCGAGGAGTCCATGGCAAGGACGTAGGAGCTGTCGACGGTCAGCCCGTCCTGCTCGACGTCCATGATGTGCACGTGCTGGCCGAGGTTGGCGAGGTACACCGTGCCCTGTCCGTGGCAGCGCATCAGGTCCAGGCCCTCGCCGGTGTACGCACGCGCGCGTGCCTGGTTGTTGCTGCGGTACTCGGCGTCGAACTCGACCAGGCCCTGGTAGGCGACCATGGTGCCCTTGCGGGCCAGGATGTCGTCGTGGCCCTCCAGGGTGACGCGGAGCATCTGCTTGCTCTGCAGGCTCCAGCGCTCCTGCGTCTGGACGTCGTTGTGTGCGAAAAGCGGGCTCTGCATGGCTCTCTGACTCCCCCTCAGCCCCGGACCCGAAGGCGGTCGGTGCTGTCCTCGCTGGGCTGGACGACGACGATGCCCTGGCCGGAGAAGGCCATCTGGTAGGCCTCGCCGCTGCCCCGGCCGATCAGCGACTGCGCCTTGAAGCTGCGCTTGCCCTTCACCTTCAGGTTCGGCGACCAGGCGACGAGCGCGTCCGGGTCGACGTACGTCTCGTCCTCGCCGCCGCCGCAGTCCACGACGATCGGCTTGCCCCTGGAGGTCAGCGCGACCCACCCCTGCCCGGAGATCTTCGTGTTCCACAGGCCCTGCCCGGCGAACTTCGCGAGCCCCTTGACCCGCTCGACGCCCCACGTCAGATGGGCGTCGAAGGCGAGCAGGTTGGTCGCGTTGACGGAGATGCCGTCGCCGTTGAGGTTGATCACGACGACGTCGGCGCCGTAGTCGGCCAGGTAGAGCAGGCCGTCGCCGGTGCACTTCATCAGGGGCGCCCCCTCGCCGGTGATCCAGTCGCGGGCGATCTGGCGGACGGCCGGCGGGTTGGGCTCGTACTGGATGAAGCCTTCGTAGGCGACCATCGAGCCCACGCGCGCGAGGAGGTCGTTCCCGGTCTGCATGGCGACCTTCAGCATGTGGTTGCCGTGGTTCTCCATGCGGGCGGTGACGGGTGCGGGCGCGTAGCCCGCGAGCGGCTGGTTCATGACGGGCTCCCTCAGACCTCGTACGGCTGGACGACGATGAAGTTGCCGGGTGCGCCCCGGAACTGGAGGTTGACGCTCTCACCGGTGTCGCCCGGGTAGGCGTTGCGGCGCATGCGGACCTGGCTGGAGACGATCACCTGGGAGGCGGCCGACCAGGCGACGACGGCGTTGCAGTCGGCGAAGGTGGTCGGCGTGACCGGCAGGACCACGGGCGTGCCGTGCGTCTTGACGACGATCGTGCCGGTGCCCTGGAACTGCATGGTGAACAGCGCGCCGCCGGGGATGCCGTGGCCCTCGACACGGCGCACCTCGTACTGCAGGCTCTCGTCGAAGGCGAGGACGTTCTCGGCGGAGACGCAGATCGCGTCGCCCTGCAGTTCGACGGGGTGCAGGTGGGTGGAGTTCTCGGCGAGGAACACCTGCCCCTGGCCGGTGCAGCGCATCAGCTGCATCTCCTGGCCGGTGGCGCTGCCGACGATCCGCCCGGCGAAACCGGCGCCCTTGTAGCTGAAGTCGACCTTGCCCTGGTAGAGCACCATGCTGCCCTGCCTGGCCAGCACGGGCTGGCCGCCGATGCCGAGGTCGACACGGATGAGCTTCTTGTTCTGCTGCGTCCAGCGCTGTCCCGTCGGCGTCTCCTTGAACGCCTGGAGCGCGGCGGTCACCCCGGCACCGCCCTGCGGGGCGCCCTGCGGCACTCCGTAGCCGGCGGGCTGCTGGCCGGGGACCTGGCCGTAGCCCTGCGGCATGGGCGGGGTGGGCTGGCCGCCGTAGGAGGGCGGCGGCTGGCCGTAGCCCGGGGGCATCGGCGCGGTCGGCTGGCCGCCGTACGACGGCTGCTGAGGTGGCTGACCGTACGGCTGCTGGGGCTGCCCGTACGGTGCGGGGGCCGGGGCCGGCGGCGGGACGGTGCCGCCGGGGGGCGGGGTCAGGGGGGCGATGACCGTCGGCGCGCCGTGCACGTTCGGCGCGGGCGCCGGGGACGGGGGCGGGGTGTGGCCGGGCGGTGTGAAGCCTTGCGGCGGAGTGCCACCGGGCGGCGGGGCGAAGCCCTGTGCGGCGGGCTGCGGCGCGGGGGCCGGGGCGGGCGCGGTGGCTGTGGGGGCGGCGAACGCCGGCGAAGCGGCGGCCTGGTCGGGCGGGGCGAAGCCGGGGGCCGCACCGGGCTGCGGCTGCTGCGGGGCGGCGGGAGCCTCCTCCTCCAGCACCTCGCCGCCGAAGTTCTTCAGCAGCGCCTCCAGGCCGCCGTCGAAGCCCTGTCCGACCGCGGCGAACCGCCAGCCGTCCTTGAAGTAGAAGTCACCGAGCATCACGGCCCGCTCGGTGGAGAACTCCGCGCCGGTGAAGGAGTACCGCGCGACCTCCTCGCCACCCGCCACGATGCGCAGATAGCCGGGCGCGACCTGCGACATCTGCCCGGCGCCGTCGATGGTCGCCGTGAAGGACAGCTTGCGGATGTGCGAGGGGACCCGGTCCAGCGTGATCCGGAACGACTCCGTGTCGCCCGCCTGGGCGCCCAGCAGCTGGACGGACTCCTCCGGGGACTTCGGCTGGTTGAAGAAGATGAAGTACCGGTCGTCCGAGAGGCGCTCGTCGGCGTCCAGACCGAAGCAGCTGATGTCGAAGGTGAGCCCGGGAGCGGAGATCTGCACGCCTACGTACAGATCCGTGCCCGCCGTGAGGTCACTGACCCTGGCCTTGTGGCCGCGTTGGAATTCCCTGGCCATGCGTAACGACCGTCCCCCATCCCGAGTGTGAGTGCGTCGCGCAAGGCTAACGGCAAAGTCCGGCATCGCACGCAGCCGGTACAGACCCGGTACACAACCGCACCCCGAGGCGGACGGACGGCACGGCTCACTCCTCGCGCGCCCCCGGCACATGCGGCAGCCGCCCCGCGGCGACGACCCCCTCGAGGTAGCCGCGCGCCCGCTCGGTGCGCGGATACGCCTCCAGCAGCCGCCAGAAGTCGGGCCCGTGGCCGGGCACCAGCAGATGGGCCAGCTCATGACAGAGGACGTAGTCGACGACGTACTCGGGCATCCCCTGCAGCCGGTGCGAGAGCCGGATGCTGCCCTCGGCGGGGGTGCACGAACCCCAGCGGGTGTTCTGGTTGGTGACCCAGCGCACGGAGGCGGGCCGCGCCCGGCCGTCGAAGTACTGCGCCGACAGCCGCTCGGCGCGCTCGCCCAGCTCGGAGTCGCCCAGCTTCCGTCTGCTCTCCTGGGCGGCGAGTTTGTCGAGCATGACGGTGATCCAGCGCTGTTCCTCCGCCTTCGACATGCGGGCGGGGATCAGTACGACGGTGCGATCGCCCTCGCGGTACGCGGAGACCGTCCGGCGGCGCCGGGTGCTCCTGCGGACCTCGATCGCGCTCGCCCCCGAGCCGCCGGGCGGCTGGCTCGTCGTGCTGCGCTGTGGCTTTCCGGCGCGGTGCAGGGGGTCGGCGGGCACGCCCCGACGTTACCCGCTGGGCATGGCCGAAGTCCCGGCTGCGGAACTGTTCGGTGCCGATCCCCCACCATGCGTTTGATTCCTATGACTCCTCCGACTGATCCGCACATATGATTCATCCCTATTCCAACGGGAATAGCAGCTTTCGCCAACGCGCTCATATGACAAACATGCCCGGCCTGTGGATAACTCTCGGCGCCGGACGGACCGGCGCGGCATGCTGGCATGCGTCGGCGGAGCATGACCGGCTCCGCAGGCGACCAGAGGTCCGCAATGCTTTCCACGGATACGGGGGCCAGTCATGCATCCGGTGATGAAACCCGCGCTGCGGCGCGGCTGGCGTGATCGCGACACCGTGCAGTTCGGGATGACCCCGTCGCACGCGCTGACGCTGGGCCCGATGGACCCTGCGACGAGCGGCTTCCTGGACCTGCTCAACGGCACACGCGGACTGCCGCTGCTGCGCGAGGAGGGCCGCCGCCTCAACCTGCCGGCCGGCCGCGTCGACACCCTGCTGGCACGGCTGACCCGCGCCGGCCTGGTCGACGACGCGCGCGGCGGCGGACCGGCCGCGGACGCCCTACGCGAGAAGGAAGACGTCCTGCGGCGGCTGCGCCCCGACCTCGCCGCGCTGTCCCTGACCACGGCCGAGCCGGGCGCGGCGCTCGCCCGGCTCGCCGCCCGCCGCGCGCTGCGCGTGCAGGTACGGGGTGCGGGGCGGGTCGGCGCCGTGCTGGCGTCGGTACTGTCGGGCGCCGGAGTCGGCGAGGTCGACGTGCGCGACGCGGGACACGTCGAACCGTGGGACCTGGCCCCGGGCGGACTGCCCGCCGAGTCGCTCGGCGAGCGCCGCGAGACGGCGGCGCGGGCCGCCGTGCGCCGCGCGGCACCCGACCGCCCACCACGCCACGCCCACTCCCCCGGATCCGGCGCAAGGGACGCCGGGCTCTGCCTCGTGATCCTCGCGCCCCGGGACGACGTGGCCGTGCACGCACCCGACCCGGCCGACGCCGAACCGCTCATGACCGCCGGAACACCGCACCTGTACGCCGGCGTGGTCGAGGGCACAGGCGTCGTGGGCCCGCTCGTCCTGCCCGGCGAGTCGGGCTGCGCCGGCTGCCTGCACCTCGACCGCGGCGACCGGGACCCGTCCTGGCTCCGGCTGACCGCCCAGTGGCGCTCCCCGAAAGCCCGCCGGGTCGGCGCCTGCGATCTGACACTGGCCACCGCGGTCGCGGGACTGGCCGCGGCGCACGCGCTGGCCTTCCTCGACGGGCAGGCGCCGTCCAGCGTAGGAACCCGCCGGGAGGTGTCCCTGCCCGGCCTGGACTGGCGCAGCCGACCGGTCCGGCCGCACCCTGCATGCGGGTGCGGCGCGGCGCAGAGAGGTAAGAAGGAGGAGCACTCCTCAACGGGCGGCGAACGACGCGCGACAATGGCGGTGCAACGGCCGTCGGCCAAGCGACGACGCAAGGCAGGCGAGGCGCGGCCGACTGGGACTTGGAGGGCGCATGTCTGATCTTCCCCGGAAGGCGGTCACCCGTACCGCCAAGCTCGCCGCGCTCCCGCTCGGCATCGCCGGCCGGGCGACCTGGGGGCTGGGCAAGCGGATCGTGGGCGAGTCCGCGGAGATCGTCGGCCGGGAACTGCAACAGCGCACGGCGGAGCAGCTGTTCAAGGTGCTCGGCGAGCTGAAGGGCGGTGCGATGAAGTTCGGGCAGGCCCTGTCCGTCTTCGAGTCGGCCCTGCCCGAGGAGGTCGCCGGGCCCTACCGCGCGGCCCTGACCAAGCTCCAGGAGGCGGCACCGCCCATGCCGACCCGTACCGTGCACACGGTACTCGACGAGCGGCTGGGTCCGGACTGGCGCGACCTGTTCGAGGAGTTCGAGGACAAACCGGCCGCCGCGGCCTCGATCGGGCAGGTGCACCGGGCCGTGTGGCACGACGGCCGTGAGGTGGCGGTCAAGGTGCAGTACCCGGGCGCCGGCGAGGCCCTGCTCTCCGACCTGGGACAACTGAGCCGCTTCGCCCGTCTGTTGGGGCCGCTGATCCCTGGCATGGACATCAAGCCGCTGATCGCGGAGCTGAAGGACCGCGTCTCCGAGGAGCTGGACTACGCACTGGAGGCACAGGCCCAGTCCGCCCATGCGGAGGAGTTCGCGGACGACCCGGACGTGGTGGTCCCGGCGGTCGTACACCAGCGCGAGCAGGTCCTGGTGACCGAGTGGATCGACGGCATCCCGCTGTCGGAGGTGATCTCGGACGGCACCCAGGAGCAGCGCGACCGGGCCGGCCAGCTACTGGCCAGCTTCCTCTTCTCGGGCCCGGCCCGCACCGGCCTGCTCCACGCCGACCCGCACCCGGGCAACTTCCGGCTGCTGCCCGGCGGCCCGGCCGGCGAGCACGACTGGCGCCTCGGAGTCCTCGACTTCGGCACGGTCGACCGGCTGCCCGGGGGCCTGCCGCTGCCGATCGGCACCTCCCTGCGCATGACCCTGGACGGCGAAGCCGAGTCGGTCTACGAAATGCTCTGCGCCGAAGGATTCGTGAAGGAGTCCATAGAGCTGCACCCCGACGCGGTCCTCGACTACCTGCTGCCGATCATCGAACCGGCCCGGGTCGAGGCGTTCACCTTCACCCGCACCTGGATGCGCAGCCAGGCGGCCCGCATCGCCGACCCCCGCTCCCCCGCCTACCAGCTGGGCAAGCGGCTGAACCTGCCGCCGGCCTATCTGCTGATCCACCGGGTGACCCTGAGCACGATCGGCGTCCTGTGCCAGCTGGGCGCCACGGTACGCCTGCGCGAGGAACTGGAGGAGTGGCTGCCGGGATTCGTACCCGAAGAAGACCTGAGCGAGGAGGAACCGGCGGCGGAGGCTTGATCCGGCGTGCCTTGAAGTGGGGGCGGGGTGGGAGGGGGGAGGGGGAGGGTGGGGAGGCCCCCAGGGAAGAGCCCCCAGGAGCGCGCCGAGGAAGGCTCACCACCAAGCCGAGTCCAGGCGGCCCTCGATCGCCCATAGGTTCTCCCTGGAGCAGGTCTCGCAGAAGTACTGGCGGATGCCGTTCTCCACGGAGCAGGTCCAGGTGGTCGGCGGGGCGCCGTCGGCGGGGGTGCCGCAGCGGGCGCACACGAGCACGCGGCGCTCCGGAGTGGAGCCGCCCTGATCACTTCCTCCGGGAAGACTCGTCACCCGGCGACGATAACTCCGCCAGGGGCCGATCGCCGTGCACAACGCACCGCGGGGGCCGGTCCGTTCGACCGGACCGGCCCCCGCACAGAAGGTTCCGCCTCCCCGACGGGCCGGGAGGCCACCACTTCCGTAGGTGTGATCGTTACTGCATGACCGCCATGGCGAGCGCCCGCCGGGCGCGCAGCGAGGCCCGCTCGGCCCGGCGCTGCATCCGCTGGGCGACCGCCAGGCGCACGGCCCGGCGTTCCCGCACGGCGTGATGGAGTCGCTCGTGCATATGCGCACGAGCCAGGGCTTCTTGCATGAGTTGCATCTCCCGGGTCCTGTTCTGGCGCGCTTCGGTCGCGCTGGTGGTGGTGACGTCTGGGGTCGCGGAGCCTGCGAGCTCGCTGGTGGACGGCTTCATCGGGGCCTGCTTCTTGGGGTCGTGCGTGAGGGGACGGTCGATCGTTCCTGCGGTGTTCATGCCGTGACCGGGTTCTTACGCGGGCGACCACGCGGCCGCTTCCGGGCGACGACAACACCCTGGACGAACAGCTCGCCACCCCAGACGCCCCAGGGCTCACGCCGCTCCTTGGCGCCGGCGAGGCAGGCCTCGATCAGCGGGCAGGTGCGGCACAGGGACTTGGCGTACTCGACGTCCGCCGGCGACTCGGCGAAGAAGACCTCCGGGTCGTAGGAGCGGCAGGGGACGGGTACGCCGAGGTTCTCGATGGCGTCGTCGAGCGCGGTGAGCGCGGTGAGGGGAGTGAGGGGGGTCAAGGTGGAGTCCTCCGTGAGGCCGGGCGGGGGGATCGTTTGCGAAGGCGGTACGGACGGGGCGTGCGCTTCGAGTTGCACGGTTGGTCTTCCTCGTCTGGTCGTTCCGGCCGGTTGACCGGGTGTCGGCTGGGTACCGGGTTCTCTTCCTGTCCCGAGGCCCCTTCGCTCCGTCGTCCCCGATTCGGGGAAAACAGAAGGGCCGCGGATCCCGGATGGGGTTCCGCGGCCCTGAAGGCGCCGGCCTGATCGGATCAGGCTGGATCACTCCAGGGTTCTGGCCCACGGAAGGCCCACATCAGGTGATGCTGCGTCGTCTGCTTCCGGAATCCGGCACCGGCCGCCGCAAAGGCATAGGCCTGCGCCTGTGCCGCTACCGCTTCCAGTGCCTTGGTCGGTCGCTCATTGCGCTCACGGACGGGAAGGTCCACGAGAGCGGGAGAGGACGCCGGACGGGCGGCACGAATGCCGGACAGACCGGTGCCCTGGGAGGAGGCGCCGAGCATGCACAGGGAGACGGCCGAGCGATCGGTCAGTTTGGCCGTGCTGATGGTGCTGGTGTTGATGCTGATCACTGGACTCGCCTCCTCTCGGCGTCTCTGGGACTGGGGTGAGCCAGTCCGTTCGGATATGCAAGTACAACACGGAGTTGCGGCCTTCGAGAAGGCCGCTGCTTCCGTGCCTAGAACCTATGGGGATTGCTGGGGCATGCGCAAACTATTTTTTCGACGAGTTCGCATCAGTCGTCCTCGTCGACTTCCCCGACTTCGTCACCCGCGCAGATGGCCAGCACGTCGGTTCCGTAGCTGCGCAACTTGCGGCTGAGGACACCCGGGATGCGGGAGAGTTCGGCGGGACTCACGGGCCGGGCCTCGGCGATGGCCATCAGGGTGCGGTCGGTGAAGACGCAGAAGTCCGGCTGTCCGCTGCGCTCGGCCTGGACCGCCCGCCACTCCCGCAACCGTTCGTAGAGCCCTTCGTCCATGTCCGACGGGCAGTCCTCGCAGCGCATCAGCTTCATCTCGCCCGCCTCGGTGAGCGTGCGGCCGCAGACCCGGCAACGGGCGGGGGTGCGCTGGGCGCGGCGGGGAGCGGCGGCGCCGCCCCGGGCGATCCCGTGCTCGACCCCTCCGCCGGCAGCGGTGCCGGTGCGGCCGACGGTGGCGGTGGTGCCGGGACGCAGCCCGTCGAGGAAGCGGCTCGGTCTACGGCTGGGGCGGCCACCGGGCGAGCGGGACAGGGCCCAGGACACATGGAGCCGTTCCCGCGCGCGGGTGACGCCGACGTAGAGGAGCCGGCGTTCCTCCTCGATCTGCTCGTCGGTCCTGGCGTAGGTGATGGGCAGCATGCCCTCGGCGATGCCAACCAGGAAGACGACGTCCCACTCCAGGCCCTTGGCGGCGTGCAGGGAGGCGAGGGTGACGCCCTGGACGGTCGGGGCGTGCTGGGCGTTCGCCCGCTCGTCCAGTTCCGCCACGAAGTCGCCGAGGGTGGCGCCGGGCCTGGCGGCGGCGAGGTCCTGGGCGAGGTTGACCAGGGCGGCGAGGGACTCCCAGCGCTCTCTGGCGGCGCCGGAGCCGGCCGGGGGCTCGGTGGTCCAGCCCTCCCCGGACAGGACGGCACGCACCTGGGAGGTCAGGTCCACGACGTCGTCCAGCAGCGAGTCGTTGCCGCCGAAGCGGGCCGCGCCGCGCAGGGCGATGCCGGCCTTGCGCACCTCGGGCCGGTCGAAGAAGCGCTCGGCGCCGCGCAGCTGGTAGGGGACACCGGCGTCGGCGAGGGCCTGTTCGTAGGTCTCGGACTGGGCGTTCGTCCTGAAGAGGACGGCGATCTCGGCGGCCGGGACGCCGGCGTCGACCAGCTCGCGGATGCGGCGGGCGGCGCCTTCGGCCTCGGCGGGCTCGTCGGTGTACTCGGTGTAGACCGGCTCGGGGCCGGGGGCGCGCTGGGAGACCAGTTCCAGCCGGTGGTCGGCGGCGCGGCCGTGGGCCTGGGCGAGCAGGCCGTTGGCGAGATGGACCACTTGGGGGGTGGAGCGGTAGTCGCGGACGAGTTTGACGACGGTGGCGCCGGGGTGCCGGGTGCGGAAGTCGAGGAGGTGGTCGGGCGTTGCTCCGGTGAAGGAGTAGATGGTCTGGCTGGCGTCGCCGACGACGCACAGGTCGTCGCGGTCGCCGAGCCACAGCTCCAGCAGCCGCTGCTGCAGGGGGCTGACGTCCTGGTACTCGTCGACGACGAAGTGCCGGTACTGGGTGCGGACCTGGTCGGCGATGTCGTGCCGGTCCTGGAGGACGGCGACGGTGAGCAGCAGGACGTCCTCGAAGTCGATCACCGCGCGGTCGCGTTTGAGGTCTTCGTAGGCCGCGTAGAGGTGGGCGATCTCGGCGGGGTCGCGGGGGGCCTCGCGGCCGGCCTTCGCAGCCGCGTACGGGTAGTCGGCGGGGACGGTCTGGGTGACCTTGGACCACTCGATCTCCGCGGTGACGTCCCGCAGCTCGCCACGGTCGAGCCGGGTGCCCAGGCTTGCGGCCGCGTCGGCGACGAGCTGGATCTTGCGGTCGATCAGCCGGGGCATGCCGCCACCGATCGCTTTCGGCCAGAAGTACTGCAGCTGGCGCAGGGCGGCGGAGTGGAAGGTGCGGGCCTGGACACCGTGGGCGCCGAGCTGGCGCAGCCGGCCGCGCATCTCTCCGGCGGCGCGGTTGGTGAAGGTGACGGCGAGCACGCTGGACGGCTGGAGGAGGCCTGCCCGCACTCCGTAGGCGATGCGGTGGGTGATCGCCCGGGTCTTGCCGGTGCCCGCTCCGGCGAGGACGCACACCGGGCCGCGCAGGGCGGTGGCCACCGCGCGCTGCTCGGGGTCGAGCCCTTCGAGTACCGCGTCGGCCGAGTCCGGTGTCTGCGGGAAAAGGGTGGAGTGCGTTGCTGCTGTCACACCGCCATGCTGCCAGGTCGTGAGGGACTGCCGTGTCGGTTGTCCACAGGCGGGCAGCCGCGGTCGTACTAATGCGGCAGGCGTCACAGTCGCCTGTGGATACCCCGGGCGGGAATGACCGACGGCTCGCGTACGTTCCTCCCCCGGACGATTTTTCCGAGCTGCCTGAGGAGCGCGAGAGACATGCAGGGGACTGTGACGATGTACAGCACGACTTGGTGCGGCTACTGCCGGCGGCTGAAGAGCCAGCTGGAGCGGGAGGGCATCGCCTACACCGAGATCAACATCGAGCAGGACCCCGAGTCCGCCGCTTTCGTGGAGAAGGCGAATGGCGGAAACCAGACGGTTCCGACCGTTCGGGTAGTTCCCGCCACTGGTGGCAACGAGGTCGTGATGACGAACCCGAGCCTCGCCCAGGTGAAGCAGGCTCTCGCGGTCTGACG
Source organism: Streptomyces sp. NPDC037288 (assembly GCF_055603265.1). NCBI lineage: Bacteria > Bacillati > Actinomycetota > Actinomycetes > Kitasatosporales > Streptomycetaceae > Streptomyces > Streptomyces sp. NPDC037288. The sequence continues at coordinate 27,511 of NZ_JBVJVY010000020.1, read as the reverse complement.
CTCCCCAGCGCTACGGCCCCCTCTGGTCATGGTCACCGGTGGGGGCCGCTCTGTATACAGGGAAAGCGTGGCTCAGGGGCTTTCCTGTTCTGGAAAGGATCAGTGCTTGACCCTGCCGTGATCGGATCGGGAGCATCGAACCTCACAGGCGTATGCCGAGACGAGGGGGCAGGGATGCTGCGCAAGCTGTCGGGCGCCCCGGACTGCAAGAACGGCACGTGTCCGACCCTGTGGGGCACTGACGACGGGGAGGACTACGTCGTGCAGGGCTACGTGATCACCGACCCTGAGCGGCTGGCACAGCTTGATCTCCCCGAGGGTGAGACGGCCGTCGTGGTCCCGGCCGCAGTTCTTGAGGAGTACTTCAGTGCTGACCGTTCTCTTCGCGGACGCTCAACGCTCACGAACCCGTCGCTGGCCCAGGTGAAGCAGAAGCTCGCCGCGTGACATCCGCGGGTTCCCGCGGTGACCGCAGCAGGGCGGCCCCTGATCGGATCAGGGGCCGCCCTGCCGTGTCTCGGCCGAGGCCGGTCTCAGACGAAGCTGCGCGTCGGCAGTGGCTTGCCGTACCACATCTCGATCAGGCGGGCCGCGATGGAGATGCCGTAGGGCGGCTGCACCTCGCCGGACTCGAAGGCCTCGTGGAGTTCCTCGCGGGAGAACCAGCGGGCCTCGTGGATCTCGTCGCCGTCGACGTCGATCTCGGTGGAGGTGGCGCGGGCGACGAAGCCGAGCATCAGGCTGGACGGGAACGGCCAGGGCTGGCTGGCCACGTACTCCACGGGACCGACGGTCACACCGACCTCCTCCGACACCTCGCGGCGCACCGCCTGCTCGATGGACTCGCCGGGTTCGACGAAGCCGGCGAGTGTCGAGAAGCGGCCCTCGGGCCAGTGGACCTGGCGGCCGAGCAGGATGCGGTCGTCGGCGTCGGTGACGGCCATGATCACGGCCGGGTCGGTGCGCGGGTAGTGCTCGGCGCCGCAGGCGGGGCAGCGGCGGATGTGGCCGGCGGCGGCGATGACCGTGCGCTCGCCGCAGCGGGAGCAGAAGCGGTGGGTGCGCTGCCAGTTCTCCAGGCCGACCGCGTGCACCATGAGCCCGGCGTCGCGCGGCGAGAGCAGCAGGCCCGCCTCCCGCAGTCCGGCGGGGCGCGCGGACTGGTCGATACGGCCGGGCAGCGCGTCCTTCTGGAGCGCGAAGTAGCTGACGCCGTCCTCGTCGATGCCGAGGAAGTAGCGGTGTGCCTCGGTGAGCGGGGCCTCGAAGGAGGGCGTCATGACGAGTTCGGTCCGGCCGTCCGGTGTCTCGTCGATGAGTACCTGGCCGCCGGAGACCACGAAGCAGCGGGTCGTGGGGTGGCTCCACGCCGCAGCGAGCCAGGCTTCGTCGAGCCGGTGGTGGGCGGCGCGGTCGATGCCGCTCGGGGCGGTCAGCGAGATGGGTCGATCGGCTGTGTCGTCGGTGCAGGTGGTCACGGGTGCTTCCAACTCCCCCAGGGCGGCGGTTCGTTCGGCGGGCGGTTCGGCGGGACGTACGGCGGGAGGGCGCCGGGCCGGGTTCGGGCGGGGCGGCTGGGCGGTCCTTCCAGTGTGCCCCGCCTGCGGTGCCGGCCCGTACGGCGGCCGGTCAGGGCGTGGGGCGCCAGTGCTCGGCCAGGTCGCCCCAGAGGTAGGCGCTGGTCTCGACGCCCTTGAGGAGGAGGTCCAGCTCGACCTTTTCGTCGGGGGCGTGCCAGCCGTCGGAGGGTACGGAGATGCCCAGGAAGAGCACGGGGGCTCCGAGGACTTCCTGGAGGTCGGCGGCGGGTCCGGAGCCGCCCTCGCGGGTGTAGCGGACCGGCCTCTCGAAAGCGCGGCCCATGGCGCGGGCGACGGACTGGAGCGCGGGGTGGTCGAGGGGGGTCAGGCACGGGCGCGTGGCGGAACCGAAGTTGATCTCGTGCCGGATGCCGGCGGGCACCTGGGTCTCGGCCCAGGCGCGGACGGCCTTCTCGATGTCGTCGGGGTCCTGGCCCGCGACCAGCCGGAAGGAGAGCTTCACCATGGCGGAGGACGGGATGATCGTCTTGCTGCCGGGGCCCTGGTAGCCGCCGCCGATGCCGTTGACCTCGGCGGTCGGGCGGGCCCAGATGCGTTCGAGGGTGCTGTAGCCGGCCTCGCCGTGGGGGGCGCGGGACTTGGCTGTGTCGAGCCAGCGCTGCTCGTCGAAGGGCAGCTCGGCGAACAGTGCGCGCTCGCGGTCGGTGAGCTCGACGATGCCGTCGTAGAAGCCGGGGACGGCCACGCGCGCGTGCTCGTCGTGCAGGGCGGCGACCAGGCGGGCGGCCGCGGTGGCCGGGTTGGGTACGGCGCCGCCGAAGGAACCGGAGTGGATGTCCTGGTCGGGGCCGTACAGCCGGATCTCGCACTCGGCGAGGCCCCGCATGCCGGTGCACACGGTCGGGGTGTCCTCGGACCACATGCCGGTGTCGGAGACGATCACCGCCTCGGCGGCGAGCCGTCCCGCGTGTTCTTCGACGAGTGCCCGGAAGTGCGGGGAGCCGGACTCCTCCTCGCCTTCGATCAGCAGTTTCAGGTTGACGGCGGGGGTGGTGCGGCTGGTGGCGGCGAGGTGGGCGCGGACGCCGAGTGTGTGGAAGAACACCTGGCCCTTGTCGTCGGCGGCCCCGCGCGCGTAGAGCCGGTTTCCGCGGACGACCGGCTCGAAGGGGTCGCTGTTCCAGCCGTCCTCGCGGGCGGCGGGCTGCACGTCGTGGTGGCCGTAGACGAGGACGGTGGGCGCGTCGGGGTCGCCCGAGGGCCACTCGGCGAAGACGGCCGGGGCGCCCGCCGTCGGCCAGACCTCGGCGGTCGGGAAGCCGGTCTCGTTGAGCTTGGCGGCGAGCCAGTCGGCGCTGCGCCGTACGTCGGGCGCGTGATCGGGCCGGGCCGACACGGAGGGGATGCGCAGCCATGCGGCGAGGTCGTCGAGGAAGGCGGCGCGGTGCTGCTCGATGTACGTGCGGACGGCGCTGTCCGGGGTCTGGCTCATGCTCACGAGCCTATCGGCCCGCACCGACATCCTCGGCGGGCGGTTCGTCACACTCAGGTCGCCTGGTGTGCCGCTTCGGTGTCTTGCGTTCCGGGGTCTTGCGTTCCGGAGCCTTGCGTTCCGGGGTCTTCCGCGGCGTCTTCCGTGAGGAGCCGTTCCAGGGCGGCCCGGTCCGGCAGGTCGTGCGGTCGTACGACCTCGCCGCTGCGGACGTACAGGAAGGCGGCCGTCACGGACTCGGGCGGCACGCCCTGCTGCTCGGCCCAGGCCAGCCGGTACACGGCGAGCTGGAGCGGGTCGGCGGTGCGGGTGCGGCCGGTCTTCCAGTCGACGATCTCGTACGTCACCTCCTCGCCGTCGCCCCGCTTGTAGATCGCGTCGATGCGACCCCGTACGACGCGGCCGGCGAGGGTGAGCTGGAAGGGGGCCTCGACCCGGTAGGGGGTGCGCCGGGCGTACTCGCTGCGTTCGAAGGCCTCTTTCAGGGCTTCCAGGTCGTGTTCGTCGGCGATCTCGGCGTCGCTGCCGGGCAGCTCGTCCGGTTCCAGCAGGGGCAGCGTCAGTTCCTCGAAGCGGGTTTCGACCCAGGCGTGGAACCGGGTGCCACGGCGCGCGGCCGGTTGCGGGGGGCGTGGCATGGGGCGCGCGAGTTCACGCGCGAGCCCGTCCGGGTCCTCGGCCAGGCGCAGCAGCTGGGTCGCGCTGAGCGTGGCGGGCAGCGGGACGTCGGTGACGGCCTGCCGGGCCCGCAGCAGCTCTCCGGACAGCGCGGCGAGGTCCCGGTCCCAGGAGGCGATGGTGCGGGCCTCCTCGGGGGTGAGGGAGGTGTCAGGCTCGTGGGTGAGGGAGGTGTCGGGCGCGGCGTCGGGGGTGCGCGGGGCGCGTGCGCCCGGTGCGGGCGCCTGGTGGGGGACGGTCGGCCGCTCGGCGCTCCAGGAGTCCCATCCGTCGGGGTCCTGGGCGCCGGGGCCGCCGCTGTAGGGGAGCTCGTCCCCGTACGGGGCCTCGTCGTACGGGCCCTCGTCGTACGGGCCCTGGGCGCAGGGCTCGCCCTCGTACGGTTGGTCGCTGTACGGGTCTTGGTCGTCACCGTCCTCTTCGTCCGGCGGTGCGGGCCAGTCCGGGTCGTCGAGGGCGGCGGGGTCGTGCGCGGCCGGCGGGTGGCCGGGATCCCCGGCGGCGAGGGCCTCGAGGTGGGCGAGGACGGTGTCGGCGGCCGCGCGACGGCGGGCCAGGGCGGCGTCGTCCAGCGGGAGCGGCCACACCTGGTCGGCACCGGCCGTGTGCAGGGCGGGGTTCTCCTCGTCCTCGGCGGGCTCCTCGGCCCACGCCTCGGTCTCGCCGTACCCGGCGGCGCAGTGGTCGTGGAGGGCCTGGAGGAAGTCGGAGGGGCCGCGCGGTTTCTTCTGGCTGGGCCCCCACCAGTGGCCGGAGCCGAGCAGCAGGGAGCGGGGGCGGGTGAAGGTGACGTAGCCGAGGCGGAGCTCCTCGGTGTGCTGGTGGTCCTTCATGGCCTCGTGGAAGGCCTTCATGCCGCGCGCGTCCCAGCTGTCGACGTCGGGCAGGGTGTCCGTGTCGCCGCGCAGGGCGTGCGGCACCACCTTGGCCTGCGCCGTCCACTTCTCGCGGCCCTGTGCGCTGGGGAACTGGCCCTTGACCAGTCCGGGAACGGCGACGACGTCCCACTCCAGGCCCTTGGACTTGTGGGCGGTGAGCACCTTGACGGTGTTCTCGCCGCCGGGCAGGGCGTTGTCGAGGCCCTTCTCGTACTGCGCGGCGGTGCGCAGGAAGCCCAGGAAGGCGAGCAGGGTGGCCTGCGCGTCGCTCGCCGCGAAGGAGGCGGCGACGTCCAGGAAGTTGGACAGGGTCTCGCGGCGGCGGGCGGCCAGGGCGTGCGGGGACGCCGACAGCTCCACCTCCAGGCCGGTGACGGCGAGGACGCGGTGCAGGACGTCCATCAGCGGGTCGGACAGCGAACGGCGCAGGTCGCGCAGCTCGGCGGCCAGCCGGGCGAAGCGCACGCGCGCGTCCGGCGAGAACGGCAACCCGTCGTCCGCGCCTTCTTCGAAGGCCCCCTCCATCGGTGATTCGAGGAAGGTGTCGAGGGCGTCCGCGAGCGATATCACCTCGGCCGGATCGACTCCTTCGACGGCGGCGGCGAGCCGCCGGTCCGGGTCGTCGGTGTCGTCCCCGCGCGCGTGGGCGACGAGCAGGCGGGCGCGGCGGCCCAGGAGGGCGAGGTCGCGGGGGCCGATGCGCCAGCGCGGGCCGGTGAGCAGGCGCACCAGGGAGGCGTTGGCGCCGGGGTCCTGGAGGACTTCGCAGACGGCGACGAGGTCGGCGATCTCGGGCAGGTGCAGCAGTCCGGACAGGCCGACGACCTCGACGGGGATGTCACGGGTCACGAGGGCGCCCTGGATCTCGGCGAAGTCGGTCGCCGTGCGGCACAGGACGGCGATCTCGCCGGGGGCCGTGCCGGTGTGCACGAGGTGGGCGATCGAGTCGGCGATCCAGTCGATCTCCTCGGCGTGGGTGCGCAGCAGGGCGCAGTGGACCGTGCCGTCGTGCTCGGCGCCGGAAGCCGGGCGGAGGGCCTCGACGCCCGCGTGCATGGCGCGCAGCGGCTCGGCGAGGCCGTTGGCGAGGTCGAGGAGGCGGCCGCCGCTGCGTCGGTTCTCGCTGAGCGCCCGCCGGGTGGCGGGCCGGCCGTCGGGGTGCGCGAAGTGCGCCGGGAAGTCGTCCAGGTTGGCGACGGACGCGCCGCGCCAGCCGTAGATCGCCTGGCAGGGGTCGCCGACCGCGGTCACCGGATGGCCCGTACCGCCGCCGAACAGGCCCGCCAGCAGGACACGCTGGGCCACCGAGGTGTCCTGGTACTCGTCCAGGAGCACCACGCGGAACTCCTCGCGCAGCAGCCGGCCCACCTCGGGGATGTGGGCGAGGCGGGCGGACAGGGCGATCTGGTCGCCGAAGTCCAGCAGGTCGCGCTCGCGCTTGGCGGCCCGGTAGCGCCGGACGAGATCGGTCAGTTCCCGGCGGGCCGCAGCTGTCTCGGGGACCTTGCGCAGATCGGCGTTGGTGAGGTTGGCGCCCTGCAGGGTGTGCAGCAGACCGGCGTCCCAGGCGCGCAGTTCCGCGGGCTCGACGAGGTGTTCGGCGAGTTCGGAGTCGAGGGCGAGGAGGTCGCTGACGAGGTCGGCGAAGGAGCGGGTCAGCGCCGGGTAGGGGCCAGGGGCCTCGCGCAGCACGCGCGCGGCGAGCTGGTAGCGGGTGGCGTCGGCGAGCAGCCGGGAGGTGGGCTCCAGGCCGAGGCGCAGGCCGTGGTCGGTGAGCAGCCGGCCGGCGAAGGAGTGGTACGTCGAGATCACCGGTTCGCCGGGCGGGTTGTCCGGGTCGATGGCATCGGGGTCGGTCACGCCGGCCTTGATCAGTGCCTTGCGGACGCGTTCGGCCAGCTCACCGGCGGCCTTGTTGGTGAAGGTCAGGCCGAGGACCTGTTCGGGGGCGACCTGGCCGGTGCCGACCAGCCAGACCACACGGGCGGCCATCACGGTGGTCTTGCCCGACCCGGCTCCGGCCACGATCACCTGCGGGGCGGGCGGCGCGGTGATGCAGGCCGTCTGCTCCGGGGTGAACGGGATACCGAGGAGCTCTTTGAGCTGCTCGGGGTCGGTGATGCGGGCGGACATGTCGGGAAAGGCTAGCGGCGGGCACTGACAGTCGCGGACGGATCAGCCGCCCGGGACGGAAGAAGCCCAGGTCAGCGCCTGTGGTGCCGTACGTCACTCAGGCGGGGTCACTCACTCGACCACGTGTCGCCCCTCGGGCCGGGCGCTGCACGAGGCGCGGAACGCGCAGTGGGTGCAGTGCTGGCCGGTGTTCGGCGCGAACCGCTCGTCGAGGACCTTGCCGGCGGCGGTGGCCAGCAGCTCACCGACCCACTCTCCTGACAGCGGCTCCTGGGGCTGCACCTTGGGCAGGCTGTCGCCTCCGTCGCGCTTGGCGGCCCCCTGCCTGAGGTGCACCAGTTCCGCGCCGCCGGGTTCGGGGCGTACGCCGTCGAAGGCCTCGTCGACGGCGCCTTCGCGGACGGCGAGCTGGTAGACGGCGAGCTGGGGGTGGCGGGCCACCTCGGCGGCGCTGGGTGCCTGTTTGCCGGTCTTGAAGTCGACCACGTAGGCGCGGCCCTCGCCGTCCGTCTCCACGCGGTCCATCTGGCCGCGGATGCGGACCTGGTAGTCGCCCGCTTCGAGGGTGACGTCGAAGTCCTGCTCGCTCGCCACCGTGGTGCGCCCGGTGCGGGCCAGCACGTGCCAGTTCAGGAAGCGTTCGAGCGCCACGCGCGCGTTGTCCTTCTCCTGCCGGGACTTCCAGGGCGCGTCGAAGGCGAGCGCGTTCCAGACCGTGTCCAGGCGTTCCATCAGGACGTCGAGGTCGGCCGGGGTGCGGCCGGAGGCGACCTCGTCGGCGAGGACGTGGACGACGTTGCCGAAGCCCTGTGCGGCGGTGGCCGGGGCGTCGGCCTTCACCTCGCGGCCCAGGAACCACTGGAGCGCGCAGGTGCGGGCGAGCTGGTCGAGGGCGCTGCCGGAGAGTACGACCGGCTGGTCGCGGTGGCGCAGCGGCACCTTGCTCTCGGTCGGGTCGTACATGCCCCACCAGCGGTAGGGGTGCGCGGACGGCACCAGGGGGCGGCCGTCCTCGTCGGCGAGGGCGGCGAGCCGGGCCAGGCGGCGGGCGGCGGCCTGGCGCAGGGCGGCGGACGCACGCGGGTCGACCGTGGTGGCGCGCAGCTCGGCGACGAGCGCGGCCACGGACAGCGGGCGCCGGGGGCGGCCGGTGACGTCGCGGGGCTCGACGCCGAGTTCGGTCAGGAAGCGGGACGGCTGGTCGCCGTCGTCGGCCGGTGCTTTCACCGCGGTCACGACGAGGCGTTCACGCGCGCGCGTGGCGGCGACGTAGAACAGCCGGCGCTCCTCGGCGAGCAGCGCGCCCGGGGTGAGCGGTTCGGCGAGCCCGTCCCGGCCGATGCGGTCGGCCTCCAGGAGGGAGCCGCGGCGGCGCAGGTCGGGCCACAGGCCCTCCTGGACGCCGGCGACGACGACCAGCCGCCACTCCAGGCCCTTGGAGCGGTGCGCGGTCATCAGGCGGACGGCGTCCGGGCGCACCGCGCGGCGCGTGAGCGTGTCGGCGGCGATGTCCTCGGCCTCGATCTCCGCCAGGAAGTTCAGCGCGCCGCGTCCCCCGGTGCGCTCCTCCGCTCGCGCGGCGGTGGCGAACAGCGCGCACACGGCGTCCAGGTCCCGGTCGGCGTTGCGGCCGGCCGCGCCGCCGCGCCGGGCGGCCCGCTCCAGGCGTGCGGGCCAGGGCGTGCCCTCCCACAGGTCCCACAGCGCCTCCTCGGCCGTACCGCCGCCTGCCAGCCGTTCACGGGCCTTGCGGAGCAGCGCGCCGAGGCGCTGCGCCCCGCGCGCGTACGCCGGGTCGTGCACGGCCAGGCGCTCGGGTTCGGCGAGCGCTCGTGCGAGCAGTACGTCGGAGGGGGGCGGCAGCGGGTTGCCGGCCGTCCGCTCCTCGTCGCGCAGGGCACGTCCGAGGCGGCGCAGGTCGGCGGGGTCCATGCCGGCGAGAGGGGAGGCGAGCAGGGTGAGTGCGGTCTCGGTGTCGAGCCAGGAGGCGGTGTCCGGGGGCTCGGCGGCGTCTTCGGGAGCGGCGTCTTCGGGAGCGGCGTCCTCGGCGGAGGGCTCGTCCTGCGGGGCGCTGTTCTCCTCATGGCGCCGCGCCTCCGCCCCGGCCACCGCGCGCAGGGCCGTCAGTAGCGGGGTCACCGCCGGCTCGTGGCGCAGGGGCAGGTCGTCGCCGTCGATGTCCAGCGGGACGCCGGCCGCGGTGAGGGCGCGGCGCAGGGTCGGCAGGGTGCGGGAGCCGGCCCGGACCAGGACGGCCATGTCGCTCCAGGCGACGCCGTCCTCCAGGTGCGCGCGGCGCAGGATGTCCGCGATGTTGTCCAGTTCCGTACCTGCTGTCGGGTACGTGTAGACCTCGACGCGGCCCCCGTCCCGTACGGCGGCCGGCTCGCGGTGCGCACGGACCTTCTCGGCGGGCAGCCGGGCCAGCGGCATGCGCTGGGTGATCAGGCGGGTGGCGGCCAGCAGGGCGGCCCCGGAGCGGCGGGAGGTGCGCAGCACCTCGACTGGGGCGGGGCGGCCGTCCACGCGCGGGAAAGCCGCCGGGAAGTCGAGGATGCCGTTCACGTCGGCACCCCGGAACGCGTAGATCGACTGGTCGGGGTCGCCGAGGGCGACCAGGGTGCGTCCGCCGCCGGCCAGCGCGTGCAGGAGCCGGACCTGGGCGGGGTCGGTGTCCTGGTACTCGTCGACGTACACGGCGTCGTACCGGGCGGCGAGCCGGGCGGCGGTGTCGGGGCGGCGGGCGAGCAGGACCGCGCGGTGGACCAGTTCCGCGTAGTCGATCACGCCCTGCATGTCGAGGACGTCGAGGTACTCGGCGAGGAACCCGGCGGCGGCGCGCCAGTCCGGCCGCCCGATACGGCGGGCGAACGCGTCCAGCGCGTCGGGGCCGAGGCCCAGCTCGCGGCTGCGGGCGAGGACCGCGCGGACCTCGTCGGCGAAGCCGCGCGTGGTCAGGCAGGCGCGCAGTTCGTCGGGCCAGCGGACAGGGGTGAGGCCGAGCCGCTCCAGCTCCGGCTGCCCGGCGAGCAGCTCGCGGACGGTGACGTCCTGCTCGGGGCCGGAGAGCAGGCGCAGCGGCTCGGCGAACAGACCGCTGTCCTGGTGGGCGCGCACCAGGGCGTAGCAGTACGAGTGGAACGTGGTCGCCCGGGGGGCGCGGGCGGCACCGATGCGCAGGGCCATGCGGTCGCGCAGGTCGACGGCGGCCTTGCGGCTGAACGTCAGCACCAGGATGCGCTCGGGGTCGGCGCCCCGGGCGATCCGCGCGGCCACCGACTCGACGAGGGTGGTGGTCTTGCCGGTGCCGGGTCCGGCGAGGACGAGCAGGGGTCCGTTGCGGTGGTCAACCACGGCGCGCTGTGCCGCGTCCAGTCGAGGGGGGTCCATGGCGGCCGGCGGGGTACGGACCAGTCGGTAAGCGCCCCGGCCCCCCTGGCGCACCTGGAGGTGCGGCAGACGCCTGGTGGTGGAGGAGGAGCTCACGTGATCGTCCGGTCCTGGTGGTCGTGCTGGTGGGCGGGCGGTCACGCGTGCGAGGCGGTGGCCGCGGGGTGAGGGGGACGCGCGCAGCTGACGCTACGCCGCCGCAGCGGACGGAAGCAGGGCTTCCGTCCTTTCCCGCGCAGCGCCGGCGTCACGTGCGTCCCTCACCTCACGAACGTACGGCATGCCACGGAAGTCCCCCACGTCACCCGAACGGGCCACGGGCGCTCCCCGGAGGCATCCGATGGCGGAAGCTGTCAGATGTGACCCCCCGCGCCCGCCCCGCCGTCCCAACGGGCCCGCCGCATGTCGAGTCGCGGCAGATGGCCCTCGGCCCTCCTGGCCGCCTCCTTCAGCGGTGTGCCCTCCGCGCGGTAGTGGGCGAGCGCGCGCAGCTCGTGGCCGGGCAGCAGCAGCCCGTCGGCACGGACGACCCGCCACCACGGCACGGCGCCTCCGTAGAGGGACATCACCCGGCCGACCTGGCGCGGACCGCCTTCCTCGAGCCACTCGGCGACATCGCCGTACGTCATGACCCGGCCCGGCGGAATCCGCTCGGCGACCTGCAGGACCCGCTCGGCGTACTCCGGCAGGGCGTCCGCGTACTCCCCCGGGGTGTCCTCGGCACGGCTCTGCTCGCTCATTCGCCCCATCCTGCCGCACCCCGCCGACATCGCGGCGCGGACCGCGAGGAGCGGCCCTCTCGCCCCGGGACGCCGCTTCCGGCAGACTGTGCGCCCACGCATCCGCACCCTGATGCCCGCGTGTGTCGGTGGGGCATGCCACCATCGTGCGGGCGGTGACTGGTGATACGAGACCAAGAAGAGACCATGAAGCAGCAGGGCGTGCATCCCGAGGGCGGGGCGGGCACCCCTGACGCCGGCGCGCGCCCCGGTACCGGTCCGCGTCGCCACGACGGCACCGACGACGCCGGTTCACGCAAGGACGACGGCGCCGAAAACGCCCGTCCGCCCGAGGACGACGGCACGCGCGCGCGCGAGGACGACGACCGCACGCGCGAGGACGACGACACCGAGGGGGCGCACGTCTCGGAGAACACGCCCCCCGACCGCGGTCCGGGCGCAGACGACGATCCGCACGCCGAGGCAGTGGAGGGCGACGAACCGCTGCTCCCCGCGCGCGTGCACCGCCCCTCCGACCTGATGCGGCTCCTGGTGGGCCTGCTCGCCATCGTGGTGCTGCTCGCGATCGCCGCGTTCGCGCACGGCACCACCTCGGGTCTCGAACAGGACATCAACAAGGGCACCGGGCAGGCCCCCGATCTGCTGATCAGGTTCGCGGGTCTGGCGTCCAGCATCGCGATCCTGCTGGTACCGGTCGCCTTCGCGATCGAACGGCTGATCAAACGCGACGGGCTGCGCATCGCCGACGGCGTCCTCGCGGCCGTCCTCGCCCACGGAGTGACCCTCGCGACCGACCTGTGGGTCGCGAGGGCCGCCCCGGACTCGATCCAGGAGGCGCTCACCCAGCCCTCACCGGGCGACATCCACGCCCTGACCGACCCGGTGCACGGCTATCTGGCCCCGGTCATCGCCTACATGACGGCCGTCGGCATGTCCCGCAGACCCAGATGGCGCGCGGTGCTGTGGATCGTGCTGCTGCTCGACGCGTTCTCGATGCTGGTCACCGGCTACACGACCCCGTTCTCGATCATCCTGACCGTGCTGATCGGCTGGACCATCGCCTACGGCACCCTGTACGCGGTCGGCTCTCCCAACGTCCGCCCCACCGGGCAGACCCTGATGGCGGGCCTGCGGCACGTCGGCTTCCACCCCGTCAGCGCGGCCCGCGAGGAGGCCGTGGAGACGGAGAACGGCGACCGCGGCCGGCGCTACTTCGTCACCCTGGAGAACGGCCCGCCGCTGGACGTCACGGTCGTCGACCGCGAGCAGCAGGCCCAGGGCTTCTTCTACCGGGCGTGGCGCAATCTCACCCTGCGCGGTTTCGCCACCCGCTCCAGCCTGCAGTCGCTGCGCCAGGCGCTGGAACAGGAGGCGCTGCTGGCCTACGCGGCGATCGCGGCCGGCGCCCACGCGCCCAAGCTCATCGCCACCTCCGAACTCGGCCCCGACGCCGTCATGCTCGTCTACGAGCACACCGGCGGGCGCACGCTGGACTCGCTGGCCGACGCCGAGATCACCGACGAGCTGCTGCGCAACACCTGGCACCAGGTGCAGGCGCTGCAGTCGCGGCGCATCGCACACCGCAGACTCGCGGGTGACGCGATTTTGGTGGATCGTTCCGGCAGGGTGATCCTCACCGAGCTGCGCGGCGGCGAGATCGCGGCCGGCGAGCTGCTGCTGCGCATGGACGTGGCCCAACTGGTCACGACGCTCGGGCTGCGGGTCGGGGCCGAGCGGGCGGTGGCCTCGGCGGTCGGGGTGCTCGGACCCGACGCGGTCGCCGACTGCCTGCCGATGCTGCAGCCGATCGCGCTGACGCGCTCCACGCGCGCGACGCTGCGCCGCCTGGGCCGGGAACGCGCCGAGCGCGAACGCGAAGCGGTCCTGGAGGCGTCCCGGCAGGCCAAGCAGGCCCGCCTGGAGGAGGCGACCGAGACGAGCCGGGCCGCCCTGGAAAAGCCCGACAAGAAGACGGTCCGCGCCGAGCAGCGCGCGGAGCGGCGGGCCATCGACGAAGCCCTCGAAGAGGCCCGCGAGGAGGACCTGCTCACCCAGATCCGGCACGAGGTGCTGCGGATCAGACCGCAGGCCCCCGTGGAGCCGGCCCGGCTGGAGCGCGTGCGCCCGCGCACGCTCATCAGCTTCATCGCGGGTGCGATCGGCGCGTACTACCTGCTGACGCAGCTCACCCACATCGAGTTCGGCACGCTGTTCGCGCAGGCCCAGTGGGGCTGGGTGATCGCCGCGGTGTCGTTCTCCGCGCTCAGCTATGTCGCCGCGGCGATGGCACTGCTGGGCTTCGTACCCGAGCGGGTGCCGTTCCTGAGGGCGGTGGCGGCGCAGGTCGCCGGGTCCTTCGTGAAGATCGTGGCACCGGCCGCGGTCGGCGGTGTCGCCCTGAACACGCGCTTCCTGCAACGCGCCGGGGTGCGCGCGGGACTCGCGGTGGCGAGCGTCGGCGCGTCGCAGCTGTTCGGGCTCGGCTGCCACATCCTGATGCTGCTGTCCTTCGGCTATCTGACCGGCACCGAGAAGACCCCGTCGCTGTCGCCGTCCCGGACGGTCATCGCCGGCCTGCTGACCGTGGCGGTGCTGGTGCTCGTGGTGACCTCGGTGCCGTTCCTGCGGAAATTCGTCGTCACGCGCGTGAGGTCGCTGTTCGCCGGTGTCGTACCGCGGATGCTCGACGTGCTGCAGCGACCGCAGAAGCTCGTCACCGGCATCGGCGGCATGCTCCTGTTGACGGCCTGTTTCGTGATGTGCCTGGACGCCTCCGTGCGGGCGTTCGGCGACGGCTCGGCCTCGCTGAGCATCGCCAGCGTCGCCGTCGTCTTCCTCGCCGGCAACGCGCTCGGGTCCGCGGCGCCCACCCCGGGCGGCGTGGGCGCGGTGGAGGCGAGCCTCACGCTCGGCCTGATCGCCTTCGGCCTGCCCAAGGAGGTCGCCGCTCCGGCCGTCCTGCTGTACCGCCTGCTGACACTGTGGCTGCCGGTCCTGCCGGGCTGGCTGGCCTTCAACCACCTCACCCGCAAGGGAGCCCTGTAAACGGCCTCCCGCACGGCGGGGCGGGCGCGTACCTCGTACGGCCCGCGCCCCGCGCGCGCCTTGGCGTGCGCCCCCAGGATGGGACCATGGCGAACCCCTCCCGGCTGCACGCCGCCGCCCTGACCACCACGGCCGTGCTGCTGGCCGCCCTGCTGGCCGGATGCGGCGACGGGACCCGGCGCGACGGCGACCTCACGGCGCAGAAGCTGGACTGGAAGGACTGCCCGGCTCCGTCCGAGGCCGAGGGCGGCGGCAGCGCTCCCTCCCCGCTGCCGAACGGCACCGCCTGGCAGTGCGCCACCATGCAGGCGCCCCTCGACTGGAACAAACCGAAGGGCGACACCATCGGCATCGCCCTGATCCGGGCCAAGGCCACCGGCCCCGCGAACCAGCGGATCGGCTCGCTCGTGTTCAACTTCGGCGGTCCCGGCGGCAGCGGCGTCAGCACGCTGCCGGCCTTCGGCGCGGACTACGCCGCCCTGGGCACCCGCTACGACCTGGTCAGCTTCGATCCGCGCGGGGTCGGCCGCAGCGCGCCGGTGAAGTGCGAGAGCGACGCCCAGCTGGACGTGTACTTCCAGCAGGACGCGACCCCGGACACCGGCGCCGAGCGCACCGCGCTCCTGAACCGCACCAAGCAGTTCAACGCGGCCTGCGAGAAGAACTCCCAGAAGACCCTGCCGCACGTGGCGACCACCGACGCGGCCCGCGACATGGACCTGATGCGCCAGGTCCTCGGCGACACCAAGCTGCACTACTTCGGCATCTCCTACGGAACCGAACTGGGCGGCGTGTACGCCCACCTGTTCCCCAGGAACGTCGGCCGGGCGGTGCTCGACGCCGTCGTCGACCCCACGCAGAACCCCGAACAGAGCGCGGTGGGACAGGCCAAGGGCTTCCAGCTGGCGCTCGGCAACTTCGCCGCGGACTGCACCTCGAAGACCACGCAATGCCCGATCGGCGACACCGCCCAGGACGTGAAGAACCGCATCGCGAAACTCCTGAACGACCTGGAGAGGAAGCCGATCCCCGGCATCACGCCACGGCAGCTGACCCAGACCGCCGCGACGAACGGCATCGCGCAGGCCCTGTACTCCAAGGACTTCTGGGAGTACCTCACCGAGGGCCTGGAGCAGGCCTACGAGGGCGACGGCAAGATCCTGATGCTGCTGTCCGACTCGTTGAACGGCCGCAGTGAGAACGGCGAGTACAGCAACATCACGGCGGCGAACATCGCCATCAACTGCGCCGACGACAAACCCCGGTACACCGCCGACTACGTCCAGCAGAAGCTGCCCGAGTTCCGCGCCGCCTCCCCGCTGTTCGGGGACTACCTGGCCTGGGGCATGGTCAGCTGCACCGACTGGGCCGTACCGGGCGCCGCCGACCATCCCGACGTCAGCGCGCCCGGCTCGGCACCGATCCTCGTCGTCGGCAACACCGGCGACCCGGCCACACCCTACGAGGGCGCGAAGAAGATGGTGGACGCGCTCGGCAGGGGCGTCGCCGTCGAGCTGACGTACAAGGGCCAGGGGCACGGCGCGTACGACAGCAAGAACAAGTGCGTGCAGAGCGCCGTCAACGACTACCTGCTCAACGGCAAGGAACCGAAGGCCGGCACGGTCTGCTCCTGACGCAACCGAGGGGCCCCGGGCGCGCCGTACGCACCCGAAGCCCCGTCCCGCACGGGGCACCGGCCGGTGGCAGAACTGGCAGGTACCCAGGTGGACGACTCAGGACCCGGCGGCCCTGCCGACGATGCGGTCCATCTCTTCTCGACCGAAGGCCCGCAGAGTCGTGGTACGGACATTGCCCACCCCGCCGATCTGCAGGAGTGCCGCGGTGGCGGTCTCGTCGTCGGGCGCCTCGACGACGGCCACGAGGTCGTACGGGCCGACGGTCCAGTAAATATTCAGGAGCTTCGCCCCGAGCTTCTCTACCGCTGCGCCGAAGGCTTCGGCGCGCTTCGCGGTGTCCTTGTAGTTCCGGATCCCTTGATCGGTCCAGTTCAGCAACGAGACGTAGGTCGGCATTTTCTTCCACCTTCACGAGGAGACACGTCGCAAGGTCAATCCTGGACATCAGACCTGAAACCTGCATGAAGTACGCACCCGAACGAGTACTACGAAGCTGTGCCCGCCGTAAGGCGGGCCACCCACAGTGTGCTATCCGGCATGTGGCGAAGCCCACGGCATCTGAACTGGTCAGAGCCGTGGGCTTAGTCAGCCTCGCTGGTGGGCGAGACCCGTGATCAGTAGACCGGCTTGTGCGGTTCGATCTGGTTGACCCAGCCGATGACGCCGCCGCCGACGTGGACGGCGTCGGCGAAGCCCGCGGACTTCAGGACGGCCAGGACTTCCGCACTGCGGACACCCGTCTTGCAGTGCAGGACGATCTTCTTGTCCTGCGGCAGGCCCTGCAGAGCGGTGCCCATGAGGAACTCGTTCTTCGGGATCAGCGTGGCGCCCGGGATGGAGACGATCTCGTACTCGTTCGGCTCGCGGACGTCGATGATCTCGATGTTCTCGCCGTCGTCGATCCACTCCTTGAGCTGCTTCGGAGTGATCGTGGAGTCGGCGGCCGCCGCCTGGGCCTCCTCCGAGACGACGCCGCAGAAGGCCTCGTAGTCGATGAGCTCGGTGACGGTCGGGTTCTCGCCGCAGACCGCGCAGTTCGGGTCCTTGCGGACCTTGACCTGGCGGTACTGCATCTCCAGGGCGTCGTAGATCATCAGGCGGCCGACCAGCGGCTCGCCGATGCCCGCGAGGAGCTTGATGGCCTCGTTGACCTGGATGGAGCCGATGGACGCGCACAGCACGCCCAGGACGCCGCCCTCGGCGCAGGAGGGGACCATGCCGGGGGGCGGGGGCTCCGGGTAGAGGCAGCGGTAGCAGGGGCCGTGCTCGGACCAGAAGACGGAGGCCTGGCCGTCGAAGCGGTAGATCGAACCCCACACGTACGGCTTGTTCAGCAGCACGCACGCGTCGTTGACCAGGTAGCGGGTCGCGAAGTTGTCCGTGCCGTCGACGATCAGGTCGTACTGGCTGAAGATGTCCATCACGTTGTCGGCTTCCAGCCGCTCCTCGTGAAGGATCATGTTCACGTACGGGTTGATGCCCTTGACCGTGTCACGCGCGGACTCGGCCTTGGAGCGGCCGATGTCGGACTGGCTGTGGATGATCTGGCGCTGCAGGTTCGACTCGTCGACCTCGTCGAACTCCACGATGCCGAGGGTGCCCACGCCCGCGGCGGCCAGGTACATCAGTGCCGGCGAGCCCAGGCCGCCGGCGCCCACACAGAGCACCTTGGCGTTCTTCAGCCGCTTCTGCCCGTCCATGCCCACGTCGGGGATGATCAGGTGGCGGGAGTACCTGCGGACCTCGTCTACGGTGAGCTCATCGGCTGGCTCGACCAGGGGTGGCAGCGACACGGGGACTCCGTTGGTCGGTCAAACAGTACGGTTGTTCTCTCCGTAACACTGCCACGGCCTTTTTCATTCCGAGACACCCGTTCCGATACGCGAGACGATGTCGTCCCAGTAGCCGGGCATCGTCTCCCAGGGGTCGGCGCGCCCGCCGTGGTCCGTGCGGTCGGTGAAGTAGATCGTCGCCGCTCCCTGCCAGCGGGCGATGCGCAGCGCCTCCTCCAGGTGACCGCGGGGTACGCCGTGCACGAAGTGGCAGAAGCGGTCCGGCGGGTAGTCGGCGGTCCACTCGGCCACCTGCGACCAGCGGTAGTCGGACCAGGAGCCGGAGAAGGTCACCAGCTGGTCGGCGTTCTCGGCATAACCGGCGTGCGGGTGGCTGCCGTGACCGAGGACGATGTGGGCGCCGTCACTGATCGCCCGCAGTGTGGTGACCGCACGGCGGACCTCGGGGAGCGCCGTGCGGTCGGTGGGGCAGCGGTCCAGCAGGAAGCCGTCGACGCGGTACCAGTCGAGGTGGCGGTGGGCGTCGGAGAGCAGGTCGGCGAAGGCGCGGGCGCCATGGGTGAGGTCCAGGTGGCCGAGGACCCGTACGCCCGCTCCGCGCAGCCTGCCCGCCGCTTCCAGGCAGTGCGGGTCGGGGCGGGTGCCGGGGCCGCCCGCCACATTGAGGACCACCCAGTCCAGGGGGGTGCCGGGGCGGGCGAGTTCGGCCCACTGGGCGGGGGCGACCAGCGGGTGGGCGTAGCCGGGGATGCCGAGGGCGGTGCGCAGGCCGGTGCTCGTGGCACCCGCTGTGGTGCTGGTCAGATGCGGCATGCCGCCTCCATCCAGATGTCGGCCAGGGATTCTTCGAGGTTGATGCGGGGCCGCCAGCCGAGCCGGTCGCGTGCGGTGCGCACATCGGCCTGCTGCCAGCTGCCGCAGCCGTCCGGGTACGGGTAGGCCACCGGTGCCGCGTGGTCGGAGTCGGGCCGGGGGTGGCCGATGGCGGCACGCAGCGGGCCGGGCGGGGCGTCGAGTTCGTGCAGGGCGCCGCCGTATCCGGCCACGCGCGCGAGGACGGCGGCGGCGTCGCGCAGGCGCACGGCGCGGCCGGAGCCGATGTTGATGACGCCCTGCGCGGCGGAGAGCGAGGCGGCGTGCACGGCGCGGGCGACGTCGCGTACGTCGACGAAGTCGCGCTGGGCACCGAGACCGCCGAGCTTGAGTTCGCCGTCGCCGGACTGCATGGCGCGCCGCATGGCCTCGGCGAGCCGGCCCAGCGGGGAGCCGGCCGGGGTGCCGGGGCCGGCCGGGGAGAAGACCCGCAGCACGACCGCGTCCAGGCCGGAGCCGAGGACCAGTTCGGTCGCGGCGAGCTTGCTGACGCCGTACGGGCCGCCGGGGCGCGGTACGGCGTCCTCGGCGGTGGAGGAGCCGGGCTGGCTCGGCCCGTACTCGGCGCTGCACCCGACCTGCACCAGGCGGGCGCCGCAGCCGCTGCGGCGCAGGGCCTCGCAGACGGTGGCGACGGCGACGGTGTTGTGCCGGGTGAGTTCGCGGGCGCCGCCGCGGATGGCGCCCGCGCAGTTGATGACGACCCCGGGGTGCACCGCGTCGAGGAAGCGGGTGAGTGCGCCCGGGCTGCCGGTGGCCAGGTCGAAGCGGACGTCGGCGTCGTCGCCGCGGCCGAGCGCGGTGAGCTGGACGGCCGGGTCGGCGAGCAGGCGGTCGGCGACGAACCGGCCGATGTATCCGTTGGCTCCGATCAGCAGGACCCTCATCGGACGGCTCCCGGGATGTGCGCGCCGGCCTGAGCGGCGGTACCGGCGTGACCGGCGGGGCTGGTACGGCCTGCGGGTCCGCCGGCGAGTCCTCCGGGACACAGGCGTCTGACGGGATCGCTGTGGCAGACGGGACCCGCGTGGCCGGTGGCTGCGCGGCGCCAGGAGCGTGCGGCGGCTCCGCTCGCTCTCACGGTGCCGGCCGATCCGGTCGTTCCCCGGACTCCGGTTCCGGCGGTTCCGGCGGCTCCGGACGCTCCGGGTCGGGAGGTGGTCATCTGGTGTTCTCCTTCAAAAGGGGTGGTGCGGTCGCCTCCGGCGGTCCGGGCCGGGGGCGGAAGGTTCAGTCGGGGGCTCCCGTGGGCGCGTGCGCCGAGGCCCGGGTCAGCGTGCGGGCGGCGTGGAGCAGCAGGGCCAGCGCCGCGGTGCCGCAGGCGAGGGCCGGGACGGCGGCCGTCCCCCAGGCGTGCACGAGGGTCCGGACGGGGACTGCCAGGGCGGCGCAGCCGGGCAGCCTTGCGGCCAGCGGCAGGGCGAGGGCCACCGCCTCTGTGACCGCCGCGGCACCGAGCACCACGGCCGGGGCATGCCGGTGGTGGTGCGCGGTGAGCAGGCGGGCGAGCAGGAGCAGGGCGCCCAGGGCGAGCGTCTGCGGGTAGGCCGCGGGTTCGTGCAGGACGGTGCCGCACACCAGCAGCAGTGCGGTGAGCGCGCCGAGGAAAAGTACAAACGTGCCGCACAGCAACGGGCGGGCGGCGGCCGTGAAGTCCTCCAGGCCCCGGCTGCCGGCGAGCCTGCGGCGGGCGCCAGCGGTGAGCAGGTGGGCGCACCAGGCGGCCGGGACGCAGGCCAGGGTGAGGGCGAGGGCGGGCGCGCCGGCCGTGGGCCAGGGGCCGTCCGGGGTCCCGGTCGGCAGGGCGTCGGGGCCGCCCGTCACGGCGGCGTGCAGCAGACCGTCGCCGAGGAGGGCGTACGCGAGGAGCCAGAGCGTCCACACGCGCGTGCCGTGCGCCGTGTGCCACACACGCGTGCCGTGCGCCGTCTGCCCCGCGTGGGTACCGGACGGGCCGGCGAGGGGGCCGCGGCGCAGTGCGGCCCGCGTGGCGAGGGCGAGGGTGAGGATGCCGGCGAGGGCGACCAGGAGGCGGGGGTGGCCGTGGGTGAGGCGCAGTCCGGCGACGGTGGCCGTGCCGAGGGCGCCGGGCAGGAGGGTGAGCAGGATCCAGTCGGCGCGGACACGGGGTGCGGGCAGCGGCTCGGTCTCGGGGCCGCGCTCACCGGTGCGCGGCACGCGCGCGTACAGCTCCTCGGCGAGCGAGAAGACGTCGCGGTGGCGGAAACGGGCGGCGGTCCGGTCGGTGACGCCGTGCGCCTCCAGCCCGGCGGCGATCTCCAACGGGTCCACCGCCCGCTCGCACAGCTCCTTGTGCCGGTGCAGCAGGGCCTTCACAGGGTCAGCGGCGCCGCGCCGGGGTGCGGCGACGTGCCGGGGTGCGGCGACGTGCCGCTCGCCCGGCTCGGGGCCGGCCGAATCTGCCTCACGGGCGGGCGAGTTGTCCCACGCCCCGGGCCGCGCGTCCCAGGGCTCGGCACGCCTGGGCGTCCCGGGCCGGTCCAGCCCGACCGACGTACCCCCCTCGCCGGGCTCACCCACCGCGCCGCTCCCGCGTCCGTCCCGTACGCCCATCACGCCCCCTCCGCAGCGGCCAGCGGTGTCGCGCGCACCGGTGGGACCGTCGCCCAACCGGGGACGGCCCGGGGCAGGACGCGGGCCGTCGGGCCGGTCCAGCGGCCGGGGACGTGGGATTCGGCGGGGGTGGCGAACGGCCGTGGCTCGCCGGCCTCGTCGAGGACGACCCGGCGGACCGGACAGTGCGAGACGATCTGCAGGTAGATGCCGTGGAACGCCGCGATGTTCTGCTCGACGGTGAACAGTTCGAGCGCGCGGGCGCGCGCGGCGGCGCCGAGGCGCGCGCGGCGCTCGGGGTCGCGCAGCAACGCCACACACGCCTCGGCGAGCGCCCGCGGATTGCGCGGGGGTACAACGAGCCCCGTGCCCCCGATGACCTCGACCACCGCGCCGACGTCGGTGGACACGGTGGCCCGGCCGCAGAACATGGCCTCGATGAGGCTGATCGGGAAGCCCTCGACCACGCTGGACAGCACGACGACCGCCCCGGCGGCGTACGCGTCGGGCAGCGTGGGGGCCTCCGGACCGCCGATCTCCTCGAAGGAGACCGGGTTGTCGCCGACCGCGTGCACACCCTCGGCCTCGTCCGGGAAGAGCTGCGCGGCGAGCGTCCGGCAGTGGCCGAGGTAGGCCGCGCCCTCGGGGCCGGCGGGCGCGCCGACGATCCGGAGGCGTGCCTGGGGTTCCTCCTTGCGGACCTCGGCGAAGGCGTGCAGCAGCGAGATCAGGTCCTTGGCGGGTTCGACGCGCCCGACCCAGACCAGCGTGTCCGTATCGGCTCGGTCCGGGGCCTCGCCGACGTCCGCGAAGCGGGCGGCGTCCATGCCCGGGTGGACCGTGCGGATCCGGGCCCGGTCGGCGCCGCACCGCTCCTGCCAGCGGCGGGCGTGGGCGTTGCCCGGGGTGAGGATCTCGGCCCGCCGGTACACCTCGGTGGCGAGCCGGCCGTGGAAGGCGCCGAGCAGCGCGCGTACGGCGGGGGCGGCGGTGTCGGCGTCGAGGGACAGGTAGTGCGAGCGGAGGGGGACGCCGTACTCGGTGACGAGCAGTGGTACGTCGGAGAAGTGCCGGGCGAGCAGTCCGGGGAGGGCGGCCGAGCCGCCGGCGGTGGCGTGACAGAGGTCGGCCGCGCCCAGGCCGTCGTCGCCGTACCAGTCGAGGGAGAGGGGGCGCAGGGCGCGTTCGAAGTGTGCGGCGACGGTGAGCAGGTCGGGTACGCGCGCCTCGTGCGCCGTGCGCGGCGCGCCGGGGGCGCGGCAGGCGCGTTCGAGGGTGCGCACGGCGGCGTCCGAGCGCAGCGCGCCGACCAGGCCGCCCTTCTCACGGGCGAGTTCGGCGAGTCCGTACAGCGCGGTGCCGAAACGGTCCGCCAGAGCGGTGGCCCCCTCCTCGGAGGCGGCATCGGCGCCGGTCCCGGCGCACACCGCCGCGACCAGTTCGCCGTAGCACTCGGTGAAGCGCCGGCGCGCGCGCCGCCCGTGGGCGGCCCCGTCGTCCTCGGCTGTCCACAGCGGCGCCGTACGGACCCCGCTGACCTGCGGCGGGAGGGCGACCCAGCCGTCGTCCTGCTGGCGCCGGCTGCGGCTGAGCGCGTAGATGTCGAACTCGTGCTGCTCGAGCCCGCGCACGAGCCGGTCGCACCAGAGTCCGGCGTCACCGCCCACAAACGGGTAGCCACCCACCGTAAGCATTCCGATACGCACGTGTGCACCCCCGATCTCCCGTCCGGTGAGCCGCCCCGGTCCCGGCGGCTCGCAGCGGGACGAACGTAAGGGGACAAGGCGGTGGCGCGACGGACGGTTGTCCATCGCGCCACCAAAAGGGGTGAACGGTCGTAACTTTCGCGTGCGGGCCGCGTTCGTCCGCGCTAAGGCCTCGCGCCGCGATCAACCATGCACGAAACGTTACGCCACGGCCGGTTCGCGGCGGGCCGCACGGCGCTGGGCCGCCCGTTCCGGGTCGAGCGCCGGTACGGCGGCCAGGAGTTGCCGGGTGTACGGCTCGCGCGGACTGTCGTACACCTCGTCCGCCGGCCCGTACTCGACGACCCGGCCCCGGCGCATCACCGCGACACGGTCGCTCACCCGCCGTACGACGGCGAGGTCATGCGCGATGAACACCAGCGCGAGGCCGAGCTCCCGCTGGAGTTCGCCGAGCAGCTCGACCACCTGGGCCTGTGTGGTGACGTCGAGCGCGGAGACGGGCTCGTCGCACACGATGACGCGCGGTTCGGCGGCGAGCGCGCGGGCGATGCCGACACGCTGGCGCTGGCCGCCGCTGAACTCGTGCGGGTAGCGGTCGTAGTGCGCCCTGTCGAGACCCACGCGCTCCAGCAGCTCCCGCACGCGCCGCTGGATGCGCTCCTCATCGCGTTCACCACGCGCGCGTAGCGGATCGGCGATGGACTCGCCCACGCTTCGGCGGGGGTTGAGGGAGGAGACGGGGTCCTGGAAGACCATCTGGACGGCCGGGTTCACGCCGGTGTGCGGGCGGCCCTCGTAGCGGATCGCGCCGGCGGTCGGCTCCAGCAGCCCCACGAGCATGCGGCCGAGGGTGGTCTTGCCGCTGCCGCTCTCACCGACCACGCCGAGGGTCTCGCCGCGCCGGACGGTCACCGAGACGTCGTCCACGGCCGCGAACGCCCGCTTGCCGCGCCCGAACCCGCGCCGCACGCCGGTGGCCTCCAGCACGACCTCGTCGGTGGCCGGGGAACCGGTGCGGCGCGCGTCCACGCGCGGGACGGCGTCGAGGAGTTCGCGGGTGTACGCCTCGGCGGGCGCCGCGAGGACCGTGCCGACCGGGCCGTGCTCGACGGCCCTGCCGTGCCGCATGACGAGGATGTCGTCCACGCTCTCCGCCGCGACACGCGCGCGTGGACGCGGTAGACCTCGGCGATCTGGTCGCCGATCGCGTAGTACGGGTCCAGCGAGGACAGCGGGTCCTGGAAGACCATGGCCGCCCTGGCGCCGCGCAGCCGCCGCAGCTCCTCGTCGGAGGCGTCCTGCACGTCGGTGCCGGCGACGCGCACCGAGCCGGCGACCCGCGCCCCGGTGCCACGGTGCAGGCCCAGCAGGGCGCCCGCGACCGCGGACTTGCCGGAGCCGGACTCGCCGACGAGGGCCAGCGCGGCGCCCTTCGCCAGGCTGAAGGAGAGTCCGTCCACGGCCCGCAGCGCACCGAACCCGACGGTCAGGTCCGTGACGTCGACCAGGCTCGTACGTTCGTCCAGGCTCATGCGAGCACCACCCGTCGGTCGGCCACCGCGTACAGGACGTCCGCGACGGCGTTGGCGAGGACCACGAAGAAGCCGATGACGAGGACCATGCCGACGACCACCGGCAGGTCCACGACCTTCACCGCGTGCACCACCTCCTGGCCGATGCCGGGCAGGCCGAACAGGGTCTCGGTCAGGACGGCGCCGCCGACGGCCGAGCCGAAGGTGACCGCGTTGAGCGCGATGACGGACGCGGTCGCGCCGCGCAGCGCGTGCCGGACGATCACCGCCCGCTCACCGACGCCGTACGCGCGGAAGGTACGGATGTGGTCCTCGGCGAGGGTCTCCAGCATCGACGCCCGGGTGAGCCGGGCGAAGCTGGCCGACTCGACGAGGGCGAGGGAGAGCCAGGGCAGCAGCAGGTTCCAGGCCCACTGCTCGGGGTCGTCGGTGAAGTTCACGTACTGCGGGAAGGGCAGCACCTGCAGTTCGCCACAGACGACGATCATCAGGACCAGGCCGATGACGAAGACGGGTGTGGCGACGCCCGCCAGCGTGATCGCGGTCAGCGACCCCACGACTCATGTCAATGTGACGTAAGGGGCACCCGTCAACTCCCGGGGTACGGCCAGGGGTTGGGCAGACAGTGGATTCCGTCATGGTCCAGGAACTTGGTCTGCTGCTGCATGACAGGGGCGAGTTCGCCGTCCTTCTGGCACGACACATGGCCGTGGCCGAGCCGGTGACCGACCTCATGGTTGATCAGCATCTGCCGATAGGCATGGATTTTGTCCCCGTACGTCTTGCTGCCCTGGGCCCATCTGTATGCATTGATCATCACGCGTTCGGTGGACGCGGAGTCGCAGGAGACGTTGTCCTCCGTGGTGTCCAGTCCCGACTTCGCGCACCACTTGGCGGTCGTACCGGGGCTGGCCAGCGTGATCACGAAGTCGGGCTTGCCGGAGGAGATCCGCTCGAAGGTACGGGCGCCGGCGTGGGCCCAACTGCGGTCGTCGTTCAGGGTCTTCTGCACGGCCTCGGCGAACAGCTCGCCGTCGAGCCCCAGGCCCTGCTCGACGTCCACACGGTAGGTGTACTTCTGCCCCCTGCCGGGCGCCTTGGCGAAACCGGGCACCGCGTCGAACCTCCCCGAGGCCTTCATCGTGGCGCTGAGCGGGTACGTCCGGCCCATCTTCTGCTCGTACGACAGCGTGGCCGTGCCGGGCGAAGGGGTCTGTCCGCCGGGGGTGCGTGCGTCGCGGGCCTGGTCGGTGGCGGACCTCGACTGTGCGGTGCCGTCGTCGCGCGACTCGGTCACCTGTCCCGCGACGACCACCGCGAGCACCGTGGTGACGGCGGCAGCGGCGATACCGGTGAAGGTCCGGGCGCGCGGCGGTCCCTGGGCGGCGGATCCGCCGTCCTGCGACTGCGGCTGCGTCGTGGCCGCCCGCGCGGTTCCCCGCTCCCCTTGCGGGGCGCTGTCGCCGGGGCCGTCCGTCTCCGGCGCGTCGGCCGGGTGCCGCTCGGCGGGGCGGGGCTTCCCCACGCGGGGCGCGAAGACGTCGACGTCGCCCTCGATGCCGACAGCGCCGTCGCGCCCGTCGGTGAAGGCGTCGAGGTACTCCTGCCGCGGCCCGGTGCCGGATCCCGGCCCCGCCGGCCGCTGCCGCGGAAGTACCCCACCGGGGCCGGCCGCTCCCGCGAACTCCCCCCAGGCGGCCCCGGCTTCCCGCTGCTCGGGGTGCCCACCACGCGTGGCAGCACCGCCACGAAGGCGGGGCGCACCGTGTGCGGGAGTGCCGTCGGGGAGCCTGGGCATGCCGTGTGCGGGCGTGCCGTCGCCGGACCGCGGCACTCCGTGAGCCGGGGTGCCGTCAGCAAACCTCGGCACACCGTGCGCGGGCGTGCCGTCAGGGAAACGGGGTACACCGTGCCCGGGCGTGCCGTCACCGAAGCCGGGCACACCCCGGGCGGGTGTGCCGTCGGAAAACGTCGGGACACGAGGCGCCGGCGTGCCGTCAGGAAGACGCGGCACTCCGTGAGTGGGGGTGCCGTCCGGGAACGTCGGCGATCCCTGGGGGGCGCGCGGCGGGTAGCCGGCGGCGGCACCCGGCCCGCCCATCGGCCCCGGACGCCGCCCCCGCGGCTCGGGTCGCCGCTCCGGCGGCGCCTGTCGCTGCCCCGGCAACAGGGGTTGTCCGCCGCCCTGGACCGGAGTGTCCCCACCGTCCGAGGGGGTGCCCTGTTGTTCCCTGCGCCTGGCGATTATGTCCGCGGAGTCGTCCTTGGGGGCCGGGCCGCGGCGGCTGTGGCGTCCCACGTCGGCCTCAGCTCCCCGTAGCCACGTCGGTGCCGCCGTCCCCGTTCGCCGCGAGGAGGTCCCGGAACGCCGTGGCCACCACGTCCGGGTACTCCATCATCGCCACGTGCCCGGCGTCCGGCAGGGACAGCAGGCGGGCGTCACGGAAGGCGCGGGCGGCCCGGTGGGCCATGCGGAAGCCGATCAGCTGGTCGCGACCGCCGTAGACGAGCAGGGTCGGCGCGAGCACGCGCTCGGCCTGGCGCCACAGGCCGTGCTGTCCGCCGAGTGTGTAGGCGTTGACGATCCCGCGCGCGGAGCGGGCCATCGCGTCCCAGAAGTACGGCAGCTGCAGCCGCCGCTCCAGCTCCTCCACGGCATGCCCGAACGCCTCGGGCGACACGCGCGCGGGGTCGCCGTAGCACAGCGCCAGGACCCCGCGCACCCGCTGTTCAGCGGTCCACTCCTTGGTCAGCCGGGTGAACAGGGCGGCGACACCGGGCACGCCGAGCAGGGCGGTCGGCGCCGCGGTGCGCTGGATGCGCAGCTCCGGCAGGGCGGGCGACACCAGGGTGAGCGTACGGACCAGGTCGGGTCGTACGGCGGCCACGCGCGTGGTGACCGCGCCGCCGAGCGAGTTGCCGAACAGGTGGACCGGACCGCGGCCGGCCGCGTCGAGATGGCGGATCACCGCGCGCGCGTGCCCGGTGACGGAGTAGTCCCCGTCGTCCGGGGGCGGGGAGTCGCCGAAGCCCGGCAGGTCGACCGCCTCGCTGTCCACGACGCCGTCCAGCTCGGCCATCAGCGCCGACCAGTTCTGCGAGGAGCCGCCGAGCCCGTGGACGTACAGGGCGGGCGGCAGGCCCTGGCGCGCGGGACGGCGGGAACGGATCGACAGGGTGACTCCGGGCAGCCCCACGGACCGCAGCCGTTCGCCCTCTGCCACCCGGACGGGCGCCACCTTCGGAAGCACGCTGGCGGCCGGCACGGACGGCGACTCGGTCGAAGACATGCGGCAATGTTACGAGGTGATCACGCCGAGGTTCATGTGGTGGCCGTCACAGAATGAAACGCGGGTCACGGGTGAACCGGAATGGTCGCGGGGGGGGGGGGGGGGGGGGGGGGAGGGGGGGGGGAGGGGGGGGGAGGGGGGGGGGGGGGGGGAAGGACTCGGAACAGAAAGGATCGTAGAAGAAGTCCGACACCCAAAAAAAAATATGC
>NZ_JBVJVY010000019.1:0-154953 GCF_055603265.1 Streptomyces sp. NPDC037288 | reverse complement strand
AACCCAAAGGCAAAGCGGAAACCCCCCCGCTTGGTGGGGGAGTGCTTGGGGGGGGGTTGGGTAACGGGGGGGGAAAGGGGGGGCCCGGGGGGGTCTTTTTTGAGGGGACGGGGGCCCACCCCACCGTGCGCCCCCGCCGCGTGGGCCCGGCACGCCACAAGGCACCCGCAGTCGCCCGCGCTCCTCATGCGCCCCTTCAGCGGGAGATGTCCGCGTACCCGGCGATGTCCTCCGGCCGACGCGCCCCCGGCCCCACATACCGGGCGGAAGGCCGCACCAGCCGCCCCGTCCGCTTCTGCTCAAGGATGTGCGCCGACCACCCGGCGGTCCTCGCACACGTGAACATCGACGTGAACATGTGGGCCGGCACCTCGGCGAAGTCCAGCATGATCGCGGCCCAGAACTCCACGTTGGTGGCCAGCACCCGGTCAGGCCGCCGGTTGTGGAGTTCCTCCAGCGCCGCCTTCTCCAACGCCTCAGCGACCTCGAACCGCGGCGCACCCAGTTCCCGCGCCGTACGCCGCAGCACCCGCGCCCGCGGATCCTCCGCCCGGTACACCCGGTGCCCGAACCCCATCAGCCGCTCACCCCGGTCCAGGGCCTTTTTGACGTACGCCTCCGCGTCCCCCGTCCGCTCGATCTCCTCGATCATCCCGAGCACCCGCGAGGGCGCACCGCCGTGCAGCGGCCCGGACATCGCCCCGACCGCCCCCGACAGCGCGGCGGCGACGTCGGCACCGGTGGAGGCGATGACCCGCGCCGTGAACGTCGACGCGTTCATGCCGTGCTCCGCGGCGGACGTCCAGTACGCGTCCACGGCCGCGACGTGCTTGGGATCCGGCTCGCCCCGCCAGCGGATCATGAACCGCTCCACGACCGACTTCGCCTTGTCGATCTCCCGCTGCGGCACCATCGGCTGCGTCTGCCCACGCGCGGACTGGGCGACGTACGACAGCGCCATGACGGCGGCCCGCGCCAGATCCTCCCGCGCCTGCCGCTCGTCGATGTCGAGCAGCGGCTTCAGCCCCCACACCGGCGCCAGCATGGCGAGCGCCGACTGCACGTCCACCCGGATGTCACCGGAGTGCACCGGGATCGGGAACGGCTCGGCGGGCGGCAGACCCGGGTTGAAGGCGCCGTCGA
This sequence comes from Streptomyces sp. NPDC037288, assembly GCF_055603265.1. Classification (NCBI taxonomy): domain Bacteria; kingdom Bacillati; phylum Actinomycetota; class Actinomycetes; order Kitasatosporales; family Streptomycetaceae; genus Streptomyces; species Streptomyces sp. NPDC037288. The sequence continues at coordinate 153,810 of NZ_JBVJVY010000019.1, read as the reverse complement.
CCAGCAGCCCCCACACGTTCCCGAACGAGACGTGCCCCACCAGGTCCTCGATGTCGACGCCCCGGTAGCGCAGGGCGCCGCCCTCCTTGTCCGGTTCGGCGATCTCCGTCTCGAACGCGACGACTCCCTCGAGTCCGGGTACGAAATCGGACATCAGGCGGCTCCTCGTGAAGTGGTCGGCGGCGGTCACCCCGGTGATGCCCCGATCGGCCGGTGGTCACCCAAACCGCAAGGGAACCAGCACGATAACCCCCAGTGTCACACTTGGGGAGCCCGCGCGACACTCAGTGCCACACCCGTTCGATGCGCCTGGACGGTACGCACCGCCCGTACGGCAAGATGACCGCGTGACCGACCGCGAACCCCTCCTGGACCCCGTCATCGATCCCGCCGCCATGCGCAAGCAGTACCGGGCGGAGGGCCTCGCCGAACAGGACCTCGCCACGCACCCCATGGACCAGTTCGCCCGCTGGTTCGAGGACGCCGCCCGGGCGGCCCTGCACGGCACGGTCTACGAACCCAACGCGATGGTCGTCTCCACGGCGGACGCGGCGGGCCGGCCCAGCTCGCGCACGGTCCTGATGAAGCAGTTCGACACCGAGGGCTTCGTCTTCTACACCAACTACGACTCCCGCAAGGCCCGCGACCTCGCCGAGAACCCGCACCTCTGCCTGCTCTTCCCCTGGCACCCGCTCGCCCGCCAGGTCATCGTCACCGGCACCGCCCAGCGCACCGGCCGCGACGAGACCGCCGCCTACTTCCGCAGCCGTCCGCACGGCTCCCAGCTGGGCGCCTGGGCCAGCGCCCAGTCCTCGGTGATCGCCTCCCGCACCGAACTGGACACCGCCTACGCCGGCCTGGAGGCCCGCTACCCCGAAGGCGAACAGGTCCCCCTCCCCCCGCACTGGGGCGGCTACCGCGTCACCCCGAAGACCATCGAGTTCTGGCAGGGCCGCGAAAACCGCCTCCACGACCGGCTGCGGTACGTCCTCCAGGCCGACGGCCACTGGACGGTGGAACGCCTCAGCCCCTGAGCGGCCTCAGCCCCTGAGCGGCCTCAGCCCCTCAGCGCCCGAGTGCCTCCTACTCCTCCCGCACCGCCTCCGCCAGGTCCAGCGCCGCCGCGATACGGACCGCCACGTCCTCCGCGTAGGCCGTGTCGGACCGCTCGAAGCGGCTGCGGCCCGAGCCGCGCAGGAAGGTCACCACGCCCAGCGTCCGCCCCCGGCTGCGCAGCACCACGCACAGGGCGTGCACCGCGTCACCCGGCCACTGCCGGGCCAGTGCCCACTCCCGCGCCCGCTCCGCCGGTACCGACCCGGCGTCCGCACGCACGGCCCCGGCCCGCTCCACGCACTGCAGCGCCGGATGACCCGCCTCGTACCGCACGGGCAGTCCGGCCGCGCCCGTGAGCAGGCTCGGCCCCGGCGCCCCGGCGGGCGTCGCGGCGAGCCGCACCAGCCGTACGGCCGCCTCCTCGCCCTCCGGGCGCGGGGCAGGCGCCGTACGGTCGATCAACGCGTGATCGGCGAAGCCCGCGAGGGCGAAGTCCAGATGGACGACGGCCGCCTCGGCCGGATCCTCGCACTCGGCGGCGGCACGGGCGGCCCGGTGCAACTGGTTCGTACGGAACCGCAGCAGGGCCGCCTCCTGCTCACCCTGCTTGGCCTCCGTGACGTCCAGGAACAGCCAGCCGACACCCAACGGCACCGGCTCCTCCGCGAGCGGCGAGGCCAGCCGCACGAACCCGTTCCGCCAGCAGCGCCGCTTCCCGCTCTCCTGGGTGCGCACGGACACCCACATCTCGGCGGGCGCGGGCGGCGCACCCTCGGCCAGCACATGGGTGAGCGCCGCCTCCAGTTCCTCCACGCCCTGCGCGAGCAGCTCGCCGAGCGGCCTGCCCAGCGCGGACGTACGCCCGATCCCGAGGGCACGGGCCGCGTGCGCGTTGACGACGGCCGGCCGCAGATCGGCGTCGATCAGCACGACCCCCCACGCCGCGTCCTCGAACAGCGCCTCGCTCAGCGCGATCGACCGCTCCAGATCGATCTGCGCGTGCACCTCGCTGAACGCGCAGTACACCCCGGCCGGCTTCCCCTCGGGCCCGCGCACGGCGGCGGACTGCGTGCGTACGAGCACCCGTCCGCCGTCCTTCGTGACCAGCGCGAACTCATGCACCTGCCGCCCGGGCGCGTGCATCGCCGACATCAGCCGGGCCTGCACCTCCTCGGCGTCGGCACGGCGCACCGCCCACCCGGCGAACCCGTGCCGCCCGACCGCCTCGGCGGCCGTCCAGCCGAGGATCCGCTCGGCCTCGCGGTTCCAGTGCGTGACGACCCCGTCCGCGTCGAAGGCACACAGTGCCGCGTCCATGCCGTCGAGCAGCGCGGCGAGCAGATCGGAGCCCCCGGACTCACCGGGCTCGTCCGGCCCCAGCTCGTCGGTGGTCCCACTCCGCCGGGAAGCACTCACCTGGACCCCCTGGAGGCTGCGTCGGCGCGCCCACGGCACGCGATTCGCTCACTGGCCTACATGCTTCATTCAACTGGAACGTGACTCAGCCCACATCCTGTTCCCGCAAGTTGGGGGGAATCAATGCGCACCAAAAAAGAGGTTGAGCGCCTCCCGTCGGCTTCCTAAGGTGTGGGGTACACGAGAAGGGAGGTGGTTCGGCAGATGTATGAGAACCGGACGCGTGAGGTGGCTGCGGGCTAGCGGTCCGCCACCACATCCAGTGCGGTGCCGGACCAGCACGTGACAGGCGTGCAGCCGGCCCAATCCCAGGCAGTCCACCCGACCCGCGAGCTCGCCGGTACGTCCGGCCGGCTTCTCCGCCGACAGGCGGAGGACCCGAGCTCGCGGGTCGTCTGCGTGGTGCGGGTGCGTGGTGCGGGTCCCGCACACCGGCGTACGGGGCCGGTCTCAGCGCCGGTAGAAGATCCGGTCGCCGTACTCCCGCATCACGCGGCCGTTCCACTCGTGGCCGCCGTCGACGTTGCCGGAGCGCAGGAGCGGGGGTTCGATGCCGCGGCCGGCGAGGGTGGCGGCGGTGGTCGCCATGAGCGCCTGCATCAGGGCGGCGGTGACGACCGTGGAGGCGGGGGCGAAGGGCGCCGGAATGGTGTCGAGGGTGAGTTCCGCGTCCCCGACCGCGATCTTGGAGTCCAGGACGATGTCGCAGTGGTCCTTGAGGAAGGTGCCGGAGGCGTGCCGGGACGTGGTCTGCGTGGCGTAGGCGACCGAGGTGACGCCGATGACCTTCACGCCGAGGGCGCGGGCGCCCGCGGCCATCTCCACGGGCAGCGCGTTCCGCCCGGAGAGGGAGACGACCACGAGGGCGTCGCCCGAGCGGATCGGTGCGGTGTCGAGGACGGCGCTCGCGAGGCCGTCGACGCGTTCGAGGGCGGAGCCGAGGGTGGCCGGGGTGACGTCGACGCCGACGACGCCGGGGACGGCGAGCAGGTTCATCAGGGCGAGGCCGCCGGCACGGTAGACGACGTCCTGGGCGGCCAGCGAGGAGTGGCCGGCGCCGAAGGCGAACAGGCGGCCGCCGGCGGCGACGGTGTCGGCGAGGAGGGCGGCGGCCGCGGTGATCGACTCGGCCTCCTCCTCGCGGACCCGTTGCAGCAGGGTGATGGCGGCGTCGAAGAACAGGTCGGCAGGCGTGCCGTCGCTCATGCGGTGCCCCTTCGCAGCGTCTGTGTCGCGGATCACCGTGCGGTCTGGACCAGTGCGGTGTCAATACGGCCGGTGGCCAGGGCCGGCGGCACCCCAGCTCCCCGAGGAGCGCGGGGAACCGCGTGCGCAACCGGCGCGGACCCGCACCCGGCAACGGATCCGTACCCCGACGGCGGCCCCCGTTTTCGGCGCGGCCCCCGGATGTCAGTGGGATCCGGCAGAATTGGTGCCAGGGCCAGCGCACGCGCCGGGCTGCCGGCAGAGGTAATCGAGGGGCACGTATGTCCGGACTGATCGACACCACGGAGATGTATCTCCGCACCATCCTCGAACTCGAAGAGGAAGGCGTCGTCCCCATGCGCGCCCGCATCGCGGAGCGGCTCGACCAGAGCGGGCCGACGGTGAGCCAGACGGTCGCGCGGATGGAGCGCGACGGCCTGGTGTCCGTGGCCAGCGACCGTCATCTGGAGCTGACCGACGAGGGCAGGAGACTCGCCACGCGCGTGATGCGCAAGCACCGGCTGGCCGAGTGTCTCCTCGTCGATGTGATCGGCCTGGAGTGGGAGCAGGTGCACGCCGAGGCCTGCCGCTGGGAGCACGTGATGAGCGAGGCCGTCGAGCGGCGGGTGCTGGAGCTGCTGCGGCACCCGACCGAGTCGCCGTACGGCAACCCGATCCCGGGCCTGGAGGAGCTGGGCGAGAAGGACGGCGCCGACCCGTTCCTGGACGAGAGCATGGTCTCGCTGGCCGACCTGGATCCGGGCACGGACGGCAAGACGGTCATCGTCCGCCGTATCGGCGAGCCGATCCAGACGGACGCGCAGCTGATGTACACGCTGCGGCGTGCGGGCGTGCAGCCCGGTTCCGTGGTGAGCGTGACGGAGTCGGCCGGCGGTGTGCTGGTGGGCAGCGGCGGCGAGGCGGCCGAACTGGAGGCGGACGTCGCCTCGCATGTGTTCGTCGCCAAGCGCTGAGCAGGGGTAGGCCCCGGCGCCTTGTGGCGCCGGGGCCTGTCCTCCCCAGTGCTGACCCGGAGCCCCGAGCTCTCAGGGTCATCCCCCTCGGACCGTTTGTCCCCGAGCGGTCCGCCTCCCGCCAGAAAAGATCCCCTGGGCGGCGGCGATCATTCCTCGAGGGGTGTCACTCGAATGAGGGGTGTTGTCCGCAGAGGCAGATCTTTCGAATGCGCATTCGATAGTCTGCGGCGGCAGTACGACAGCGACAGCAGCGAGTACGAGTACGGCAGTACACCGGTACGAGGCAGGCGGAGCTGGGGGGTGCCAGGCCCATGGCGCGGCGCATGGACGTGACGGGAGCGGGCGGTGTGCGCCTGGCCGCCTGGGAGTTCGCCGACCCTCCCAAGACGGGACTCGACCGGGCGGACGGCCGGCCGGATCCCGAGCCCGGCGGTCCGGGCGTGCTGTTACTTCACGGCCTGATGGGCCGGGCCTCCCACTGGGCCTCGACCGCCCGCTGGCTCGCCGCCCGCCACCGCGCCGTCGCCCTCGACCAGCGCGGTCACGGCCAGAGCGAGAAGCCCCCGCAGGCGGCCTACACCCGCGAGGCCTATGTCGAGGACGCCGAGGCCGCGATCGAACAGCTCGGCCTCGCCCCCGCTCTCCTCATCGGCCACGCCATGGGCGCGCTGACCGCCTGGCAGCTCGCCGCGAAGCGCCCGGATCTGGTCGGGGGTCTGATCATCTGCGACATGCGGGCCTCCGCGTTGGGGGCCGCCTCGCAGCGGGAGTGGGCGGACTGGTTCCGGGCCTGGCCCGTGCCCTTCGCCACGCTCGCCGACGTGCGCAAGTGGTTCGGTGAGGACGATCCGTGGGTGGAGCGGCCGAGCCCCGCCCGCGGCGCCTTCTACGCCGAGGTCATGCACGAGTCCGCCGACGGCTGGCGCCCCGTGTTCGATCCGGGGCAGATGCTGCGGACCCGGGAGAGCTGGGTGTACGACGCGCACTGGGAGGAACTGGCGCAGGTGCGGTGCCCGACGCTGGTGGTGCGGGGGGTGGACGGGGAGCTGGGGCGGGCGGAGGCGCAGGAGATGGTGCGGGTGCTGCCAGCCGGGCAGTACGCGGAGGTTTCCGACGCCGGGCACCTTGCGCATTACGACATGCCGCGGGCTTGGCGGGATGCTGTCCAGCCGTTTCTTGACCGGGTGCTCGGGGACTGAGCGCGCGGTTTCGTCCGCCGGGTCCGGCGCGTCGGCGAGCGCGGGTGCGCGGTGGGTTCTCGCGCGGCTCCCCGTGCCCGTTGGGCCGGACTGCCTACCCCTTGCTCACAGCCGTGAGGATCTCCGGCAGTCGTGCTGCCGTTCTCGGAGCCGCCAGGCGCAGGCCCATGAGGGCCGTCCCCGCGCCGTACGCCGCTCCCGCGGGCAGCAGCAGCCACCTCCACCCCTCCCCGCCCGCGCTCGCGTGCAGCCAGATCGTGAGGGCGATGACGGGGGAGCACACCAGGGCCGCCGCGGCCATGCCGCCGAAGACGGAGATCCAGGCGAGGCCCGCCTGGCCCGGGGCGACGTTCCTGTGGCCCTCCTGGGGGATGGAGTACGGGAAGCGGGCCGAGGTCCAGGCGCCGGTCGCGAGCATCGCCCCGAGCAGCGCGAAGGACAGGCCCAGGACCTCCGGCAGTAGCGTCCAGGCGCCCAGCAGCCCTGTCGTCAGCACCGTCACGAGCGCCGCGTACGGCAGGGTGACCAGCAGCAGGGCGAGGGCACGGCCGCGCAGCTCGGCGTAGGCGTCCCGGGGCGAGGAGATGGTCGTGGCGACCATCCAGAACGCGGAGGTGTCCTGCCCGAACTGGTTGTACATCTGGATGCCCGGCATCCCGGCCGCGAAGCACGCGAAGTAGACCGATCCGGTGCCCTGCACGGCGTTGAACACCGGCACGATCAGCCCGATCGCCAGCGCGGTGACCCAGGCGGCCTTGGTCTTCGGATCCCGCCAGAGATAGCGCAGGCTGCGTTCCATGACCGTACCCGTGCGGCCCTGCGGCAGCAGCCGGCCGAGTCCGGCGGCCGAGCGGCGGCTGCCCCCGGCATCGGCCGGCTGCAGCGTGGACGCGTCGGAGGCGATCATCAGCCGGGTGAGGCTCCGCGCCCACCCGGCGATCAGTACCGCCAACCCGGCTGCCGCAACGGCGAGTCGGGCGAGCGCGACACCGTACGAGCCCTCGCTCGCCGCGCGCACCGCCGCCACCGCCGACGCGGGCGGCACCCAGGACAGCACGTCCACGACCGGTTGCAGGGGGCGTAGCCCGGCCGAACGCAGGTGCTGGGCGCCGAAGTTGACCAGCTGTGCCCCGATCGCGATCACCAGCCCGCTCAGTACGGCCAGATCGCGGCCCTTCCTGCTGGTCAGCAGCCGTACGTTGGCGGTGGCGACGGCCCTGGCCAGTGCCACGCAGACCAGCAGGGCGAGGCCGACGGCGACGACGGCGCACAGAAGGCCCGCCACGCCGTGCGCCAGGGACAGCGCGCAGCCCGCGAGTACCAGCAGGGTGAACAGCGGGCCGGTGCCGACCAGGGAGGCCGCGAGCAGCGCCCGGACCAGCGGCCCAGGGCGCAGCGGAAGCATCACCAGCCGGGTCGGGTCCAGCGTCTCGTCGCCGGTCGGGAAGAACAGCGGCAGCACCGCCCAGCCCAGCGCCAGGACGGCCGTACCCGGTACGGCGACGGCGTCGGCGTGCGGGTGGCCGCGCAGGGCGAGCAGTCCCAGCAGTTGCAGCAGCGCGAACAGGACCGCGACGACCGCCGAGGCGACGAACGCGGCCCGCCGGACCCCGGACTGCCGCAGCCCGCCCCGCAGCAGCGACAGCTTCGGCCGTACGAGGGTGGAGGTGAGGCTCGTCATCGGGCCGCCCCGCCGCCCAGCCAGTCCAGATCGGATCCGGTGTCCCGGCCGCTCGCCCCGACCAGCTCCAGGAACGCCCCCTGGAGCGTCGGATGCGTGCCGCGCACCTCGGCCAGCGGGCCGGTCGCGCGGATCCGTCCGGCCGCCATCACCGCCACCCAGTCGCACAGCGACTCGACCAGCTCCATGACGTGCGAGGAGAAGACGACGGTGGCTCCGGAGGCCGTGTACCGCTCGAGGACGCCCCGGATGGTCTGCGCGGACACCGGGTCGACGCCCTCGAACGGCTCGTCGAGGAAGAGCACGTCGGGATTGTGCAGGAGGGCGGCGGCGAGTCCGGTCTTCTTGCGCATGCCGGTCGAGTAGTCGACGACGAGCTTGTGCTGGGCGCCGGCCAGGTCGAGGACGTCCAGCAGCTGGGTGGCCCGCTTGTCGACCTCAACCCCCGGCATCCCGCGCAGCCGCCCCGTGTAACCGAGCAACTCCCGACCCGACAACCGCTCGAACAGCCGTAGTCCTTCGGGGAGGACGCCGATCCTCGCTTTGACGGCCACCGGATCCCGCCACACGTCGTGCCCGACGACCTCCACGGACCCGGCATCGGGCCGCAGCAACCCGGTGACCATGGAGAGAGTGGTGGTCTTACCGGCCCCGTTCGGCCCGACCAGACCGATGAACTTCCCAGCGGGCAGCTCCAGATCGATCCCGCCGACAGCGACTTGCTGCCCGAACCGCTTCCACAGCCCCCGCACGCGCACCGCAACTCCGGTCATGCAAGAAGGCTACGGCGGTGACGCCGGTCTCAGGGACGCTGGGAACCGCGGACGTTACCGGTCCCGGCCGCACGCATAGGCAAGCGGGGAGATCAACTCCTCCGCATCCGGCAACCACCGGTTCGCCGGCGTGGGCCGGCAAGCCCACTGCACAGCCCCCCGGGACCCGAACCGGGTGGGGGGCGCAGCCACATAGGCCCCCTCGCCGAGGGCGACCAGATCCAGGGACGGAAGCGACCACCCCAACTTCCGCACCAGATCCGGCACCTTCGCCGACGCTCCCGGCAGCACGAAGAAGTTCATCCGCCGGTCCGGGCTCAGGGTGACCGGTCCCAGGGTCAACTCCATCCGCTCCATACGGGCGAGAGCCAGGAACCCCGCGCTCTCCGGGACGGACAGCGCGTCGAACGTCCGCCCCGTCGGCAGCAGGATCGACGCCGTCGGCTGCCTCTGCCACATCCGGCGGGCGACGGTCGCGCTGCCGGTCGCCTGGGTCGCCCAGTCGGGGCGCGCGGGGTGCGCACCCGGCGCAGGGCAGGAGGCGTCGCTGCACGAGCAGCGCTGCTGGCCGGCGACCGCTTCCAGCCAGGTGCCCGGGAACACGTCCCAGTGCCGTTCCTCGGCGTAGCGTACGGCGGCTTCCAGCAGCGACTCCCCGCGTTGCTGCGGAATCTGACCGGCAATCTGAGTGTTCTGGGCGCCCGCGATCGTCTCTTCCACGCCCCTCTCAACTCCCGCGCCCACCTGGAGTTACGGCTGCGGTGCGCGCGGGGGCGGAGCATCGGCTCCGCAGTCGGGGCGCATGGGTGCACGGGTGGGGGCGCGCGGGAGGAAGCACGGCGTGAGCTGGGTAGCCAGGGAGGGGGTTGGCAGCCGTCGTTACCCCGGCAAACCGCACATGTCGCGCATTGACGGTATGTCAGCTGGGCAGTGATCTTTGCGGAACAGGTCACGCCCAGGGGATCGCAACGCAGGGGGTAGTACATGGCCGCAAGGCCTCTCGTGGCGAGGCAGCCGAACGAACGGCTGCAGGCGCTCATCCAGGAAGCGGGGTGCTCGAACGCCGGGCTGGCCCGGCGGGTGAACATGTGCGGTGCCGAGCACGGCCTCGACCTGCGCTACGACAAGACGTCCGTGGCCCGCTGGCTGCGCGGCCAGCAGCCGCGGGGCCGGGCCCCGGCGATCATCGCCGAGGCGCTCGGGCGCAAGCTCGGCCGTACGGTCACGATCGACGAGATCGGCATGGCCAACGGCAAGAACCTCGCCTCGGGAGTCGGTCTCCAGTTCTCGCCGACGGTACTGGGGGCCATCGAGCAGGTCTGCGAGCTGTGGCGCAGCGACGTGGGGCGCCGGGACTTCCTGTCCGGTTCCTCCGTCGCCGCCTCCGCGCTGGTCGAGCCCAGCCGCGACTGGCTGATCTCGGCGCCGGACGCCCAGGTGGCCCGGCAGGCCGGCCCGCGGGTGGGGCAGGCCGACGTGGCGGCCGTACGGTCCATGACACAGGCGCTGACCGATCTCGACCACCAGTACGGCAGCGGGCATGTCCGCCCGGTCGTCGTGCACTACCTCAACAGCGTCGTCTCCGGACTGCTCGCGGGCTCGTACCGCGAGACGGTCGGGCGGGACCTGTTCGCGGCCGTGTCCCGGCTGACCGAGCTGGCGGGCTATATGGCGGTGGACACCGGGCAGCCGGGGCTGGCCCAGCGGTACTACATCCAGTCGCTGCGGCTCGCGCAGGCCGCCGGGGACCGCGGGTACGGCGGTTACGTCCTGGCCGCGTCGATGAGCCACCTCGCCGCGCAGCTCGGGAACCCGCGCGAGATCTCCCAGCTGGCGCGGGCCGCGCAGGAGGGGGCGCGGGGGCACGTGACCCCGCGCGTGGAGGCGATGTTCCACGCGGCCGAGGCGCGCGGGCACGCCCTGCTCGGTGACGCCCGCGCGGCGCAGGCGTCCACCGGGCGGGCGCTGACGGCCATGGAGCAGGCCGACGACTCCTGTGCCGACGACCCGGTGTGGATCCGGCACTTCGACGAGGCGTATCTGGCCGACGAGCTGGCGCACTGCCACCGCGACCTCGGGCAGGCCGAGCAGGCGGCCCGGTACGCCGAGCAGTCGCTGGCCGGGCATCCCGAGACCCGGGTCCGCCGGCGTGCCATCGGTCATGTGCTGCTGGCCACGGCCCAGGTGCAGCAGCGTGAGATCGAACAGGCCTGCAGCACGGGCCTGAAGGCGGTGGAGCTGCTGGAGTCGCTGCGCTCCAACCGGGGCGCGGAGTATCTGGAGGATCTGCAGCAGCGCCTGGAACCCTTCCGGGAGGAGGCGGTGGTACGGGAGTTCGGGGCGCGCCTCGATCTCCAGCAGGCAGCGTGAACACCGGCCCCGCGGTCGCGTGAACGCACGGCGAACGGCACCCGGCGGCGTGCGCAGTGCCGTATGACGTGCCTTGTACAGCGCACCGCGGGGCGGTTTTGTTACCGCTGTCACAGGGAAGAAGATCGCGCCCTGAGCTGCGTGGCACCCGGCTCGGGGGACCCGGTAGCGTGAGCCCGATTCACAAGGTCCCCCATTGGTAGGAGTCCCGGTGACGCAGAGTGGACGGGGCGAGGAGCCCTCGGCGCAGCCCGCGCGCGAAGGCATCGTGCTGCCCTCCGACGGAGGCGAGCCCTTGCTGCCCGGCATGACCGGCGCGCCCGCCCCCGCCGCCCCGGCCGGCGGTCAGGCCTGGGGCGGCTCCTGGGGGCCCGGACAGCAGACGCCCCAGCAGGGGCAGGGCTGGCCCCCGGCGGCGGCCCAGCAGTGGCACGCCCCGGACCAGCAGCTCCCCGCCGGGAACCCCGGCCCGCTGCCCCCGGAGGGTGCCCCGGCCCCGTCGTACGGCGGCCCGGCGCCGTCGTACGACCACCCCGGCGCCGGCCAGCAGCCCGGGTACGGCACCCCGGCGCCGTACCAGCAGCACCAGAACCAGCAGCACCAGAACCAGCAGCACCAGAACCAGCAGCCGCCGGCCGCCGCCGCGCCGCTTCCGCCGGCCGTGCCGGACGCCTATCCGGCCGCCGGTGCCCCGCTGCCCCCGACGGCCGACGGCGCCACCCAGTACATCCCGCCGGTCCAGGCCGGCCCCGGCGACGAGGGCGCGACGCAGTACATACCTCCCGTACCGGCGGCCCCCGCCGAGGGCGCCACCCAGTACCTGCCGCCGGTGCCGGCCGCGGCGGACGAGGGCGCCACCCAGTACATCCCGCCGGTGGCCCCAGGCGCGCTGCCGCCCGAGTCGGCCGGCGAGGAGACGCGCTACCTGGGCCAGGTCCCCCGGCAGCAGGCGCCGGCGCCCGCGCCGTCCGACTCGGAGGCCACCCAGTACATCCCGCCGTACGCCGCGCAGGCGCAGGGCATGGACCGGCAGCCGCCCGCCGAGTTCGACAACCTCTTCCGCGGCGGCCCGGCGGGCGGTGACGGCCCGGCCGGGTCCACCCAGCAGTTGCCGCGTGTCCAGCGGCCGGACGCCCGCCCCGGCCCGGCGCAGCCGTCGTACGGCTCGCAGCAGCCCCCGTACGGCGCCTCCCAGCCGTCGTACGACTCCGGCTACGACGACGACCGGCCCCGCGGCCGGTCGCGGGTGCCGCTGATCGCCGCCGTCGGTGTCGGCATCGTCGTCATCGGCGTGGGCGCCGGCGTGCTGCTCAGCGGCGGTGGCGACAAGGACCAGGGCAACGACGGCAAGACGGTCGCCGCCGCCTCCCCGGCCCCCGGCCAGGGCTCCTCCGCGCCCGCCGCCGACCCGGCCCGCCAGCAGGCGGTCGAGCTGGACAAGCTGCTCGCCGACAGCGGCGGCAGCCGCGCCTCGGTGATCAAGGCGGTGGCCGACGTCAAGAACTGCGACAACCTCGACCAGGCCGCCTCCGACCTGCGCGCCGCGGCCGGGCAGCGCAGCGGGCTGGTCACCCGGCTCGGCAAGCTGAGCGTCGACAAGCTGCCGGCCAACGGCGACCTGACGGCCGCGCTGACCAAGGCCTGGCAGGCGTCCGCCGCGGCCGACAACCACTACGCGGCCTGGGCCGGTCAGGCCAAGGGACACAAGGTCTGCCGCAAGGGCCACGCCCGCGTCACGGACGAGACCCGGGCCGGCAACCGGGCGAGCGGCACCGCCAGCGCGCAGAAGGTGAAGGCGGCGGCGCTGTGGAACGCGATCGCGCGCAAGTACGGCCTGACCCAGCGCCAGCCCACCCAGCTGTGACCGGGCTGTGAGCCGGGCTGTGACCCGGCCCTGAGGGACGCGCCGGCGGGCGTCACTGCACGTCGGCGTTCTCCAGTGTCTTCGTCATGTCGGTGATCCCGCCCCGGCCGCCGATGCCCTTGCGGGCCGCGACCAGGCTGCCGTCCTGCACCACCTCGAGGGTGACGTCGGCGTTGACCAGCCGCGGGAAGCCGACCGCGGCGAGCTTGCCCTCGTAGGGCCAGCGCAGGGGCGGGGTGAGGCCGCCGGTGGAGACCTGCAGGCCGTCGTTGAGGGTGCGCCGCACGCTGTCGGAACTCATCTCGCCGGCGCCGATCTTCTCCAGGACGGCCTTCAGCACGGTGTAGGCGATCCAGGTGGTCTGCACTCCGGCGTCCGCGGGGTCGATGCGGTTGTCGCCGAAGGCCTCCTCGTTGATCACCTTCTTCATCGGGTCCCACCGGGCGTCGGACGCCGGCGGATACCAGCCGGTGATGTACGCCCCCTCGTACGGCCCCGACGCACCGCCCGTGGCGTTGATCACGGTCTGGTCCACGCTGCCGAGCACGGTCCCGAGCCGTACCCGGGAGTAGTTCTCGCGGGCCCGCCGGAAGGAGTCCATGAAGGTGTCGGTGCGGTCGCCGAGCGCGGGCACCACACAGCCCTTCTTCAGTACGTCCTTGGTGGCGTAGCGCAGCGCCTGGTCGGCCTGGTCGCCGTACTCGGTGGCGTCCTCGGCGGCGAGGTGGTCGCCCGCGTTCGCGTGCCGGCCCTCCTTCAGGCCGGAGTCGAGCAGCACCGGCAGCTCGTCGCCGGCGATGCTGTCCGGGCGGACCAGGGCGACGTTGCCACAGATATCAGCGAGGGCCCTGCCGAGTCCGGCGAGCAGGGCGGGCTGGCCGCCGTTGACCGGGTACGACATCTGGCCGGTGAACTCGTCGTTGGTGACGCCGTAGCCGCCGATGTAGGGGATGCCGGCGCCTTCCAGCGGGGCGAGGTAGGAGTCGCCGAACTGGCTGTAGGAGCCGACGACCGCGACCACGTTCTCGTGGGCCGCGCGCCGGGCGCACTTGGCGGCGCCCACGCTGTCGTTGTGGTCGTTGCAGGTCAGGACCTGGAGCTTGTGGCCGTTGATGCCGCCGCGCGCGTTGATCCACCGGGCGTAGGCGAGGGCCATCGCGGGCATGCCCGGCTTGTTGGTGGCGTCGGTGTCCTGCGGGGCCCAGGTCATGACCTTGACCGGGTCGTCCCCGACGCCCCCCGTGACGCCGGGGACGACCCCGCACCCGGCGGTGAGCGACGCACAGAGAGCCATCGCGCCGGCGGACAGCGCGGTGGCTCTGCCGGGGCGGAAGGCCGAGGGGAGGAACGAACTAACGGTGCGTCGCCTGCCGGTCATGTACACGCACGATTCCCTCACACCGCTAACCACAGAGTGACCCGAAGTCAACGAAGGGTGACATCGAGGTGAATTACAGGGGGTGGTGGGGCCGGTGTGACGGGGAACGTACGATCGATGACCGTGCAAGGTTCGGAGAACTCTTCCCGTCGCGGCCGTCGCTCCTCCACCATGGGCGGCATGCCCCTAAGCGACATGCCGTGGTGGCGCTGGCGCAGCAATGTGCGCTCGGCGCTGCACATGCTCTCCGACCCGGTGTTCCAGCGCGACGTCTGGCTGGCCGGCGTGGACGGGTACGGCGACGTCACCGACGCCGTCTACCGGCTGGTGGAGGACACCTGGCTGGACAACTGGTCCGCGGAGAAGTACGTCGGCACGATATTCCGGGACTCGCAGGAGGCGGCGCTCGTCGACACCGCCGTGCTGCGGGTGCTGCGGATCATGCACCAGGTCGGGCCGGACGCCCCGGTCGCCGCCTATCTCGACCACCAGGGGTGGCCGGAGGCGGTGCGGGCGGCGCGGGACGCGCACCTGCTCCTCGCGGCGAGTGACGGGGACGAACCCGACACGCCTCCCCGGAGCCTCGAGGTGCTGCGGATCATGACGAGGTCCGCGTAGGCAGGGGCCGGGCTTCCCCGGGCCGGCGCCCGGCGCCGGGGGCCGTGCCCGCGCGTCCCGCCCTGCGGGACGACTGCCCACGGCGGGCGGCCGACGTGAGAACCTGTAGGGCATGAATGAGCAGTCCGCGTCCGTCGCCGCACCGGCCGACCAGTACGTCCTCACCCTCTCCTGCCCGGACAAGCAGGGCATCGTGCACGCCGTGTCGAGCTATCTGTTCATGACCGGCTGCAACATCGAGGACAGCCAGCAGTTCGGCGACCGCGACACGGGTCTGTTCTTCATGCGCGTCCACTTCTCGGCGGAGGCGCCGGTGACGGTGGAGAAGCTGCGGGCGAGTTTCGCGGCGATCGGTGACTCCTTCCACATGGACTGGCAGATCAACCGGGCCGACGCGAAGATGCGCATCCTGCTGATGGTCAGCAAGTTCGGGCACTGCCTGAACGACCTGCTGTTCCGGGCCCGGATCGGTGCGCTGCCGGTGGAGATCGTGGGCGTGGTCTCCAACCACACCGATTTCGAAGAGCTGGTGGGGTCGTACAACATTCCCTTCCACCACATCGCGGTGACGAAGGACACCAAGGCGGAGGCCGAGGCGAAGCTGCTGGACATCGTGCGCGAGCAGGGTGTCGAACTGGTCGTCCTGGCCCGCTACATGCAGGTCCTCTCGGACGACCTGTGCAAGCAGCTCAGCGGCCGGATCATCAACATCCACCACTCCTTCCTGCCGAGCTTCAAGGGTGCGAAGCCGTACCACCAGGCGCACGCCAGGGGCGTCAAGCTCATCGGGGCGACCGCGCACTATGTGACCGCCGACCTGGACGAGGGGCCGATCATCGAGCAGGAGGTCGAGCGGGTGGGGCATGACGTCACACCGGATCAGCTGGTCGCGATCGGGCGGGACGTGGAGTGCCAGGCGCTGGCGCGGGCCGTGAAGTGGCATGCGGAGCGGAGGATCCTGCTCAACGGGCGCCGTACGGTGGTGTTCGCCTGAGAGCCCGGGTGTTCGGCCGCCGGCGAGTGCGTGGGGGTTGCCCGCCCGCAGCCGCCCGCGGAACCGCAACCCGCACCTACATCCGGCTCAACCCCGCCACGGCGAACAGCACATCCCTGATCGCCTCCCGGTCGCCGACCTGCCCGGCCGCGGCCTCCTCCGGCGGCACATGGCCTGCGGCGAGCTTGCAGAACTCCGTGCCGTCCAGCGCCACATGGGCCACCTCCCAGTCCGCGGAGCCCACTGCCGCCGGTGAGTCCAGGGGAATCAGCCACTCACCGCCGCCCGAGCCCTCGATCTCCAGGCGCAGGCTGCGGCCGGGCTCGCCGGCGAGGCCCAGGTGCCGTCCCCGGGCGGGCGAGGCCAGCCCCTGCTGACGGCGTTCCGCCAGCGCGGCGGGCAGCATACGGGCCGCGAGGTCGATCATCTTGTTCAGGTGACGCGGCGCGGGCGGCTCGTACGGGTAGTCCACCGCCTCCGCGATGTCCTCGGCGTGGATCCAGCACTCGAAGGCCCGGTCCAGCATCGCGTCGTGCAGCGGCAGCTCGAAGTCGCCGTACGACACCGCGAGTCCGCCCGCGTGGCCGCCCGTGAAGGACACCGTCCGGACCAGGCCGTGGCTCTGCTCCCGCCAGGGCCCCCGCACCGAGCCGGTGGGCGGGAAGTGGGAGGTCCGCCAGTACGCCTCGGTGCGCGCGGCCGGGCCCGCCGCGTGCTGCGCCGCCCCGGCCACCCCGGCCAGCGGGTCCTCCAGGCCGAGCGCGACGGCGATCAGCCCGTCCACGGACAGCAGGTGCGCGATCACCCCGGCCACGGTCGTACGCCGGTTCCGCGCCGTGTCGGCCGCGAACCACCGCAGCCGTACCGGCGCATGCCACTCCGCGTGCCCGAAGTCCTGCAGCAGGGCGTCCAGGCGGGCGGTCTCGGCGTCGTACGGCGCCGACCACTCCGGCACGGGTATCCGTGGCGGGCGGCGCTCCAGGCAGCTCTCCAGGACCCGGGTGCGCAGCCCGGGGTCCAGGTCGAGGCTCTCCGGCCGGTGCAGCAGCCCGACCGCCTCGCGCAGCCGGCGGGCCTCGTCGGCGCAGCTGCCGCACGAGCCCAGGTGGTCCTCGACGGCCGCGGTCTCCGCTGCCGAGCAGGCGGCCAGCGCCCAGGCGCCGAGGAGCGATTTCAGGACGTCGTGCGGCAGGTCGAGCGGCACGGGGGCGAGGCCGGGGAGGTCGGGCAGCGGCAGCCCGCTGTCCTCGACCGAGGTGCGGGGCGTCGGTATGCGCGCGGGCCGGGCGGGTTCGGGTGCGCCGGTGCCGTCCGGGTCCTGCCCCGAGCCGCCGGCGCCGTCACCGGTGTGCCCTTCGTCACCCCGGCCGCCGGCGCCGTCGTGCCCCTCGCGCGGCTTGTCCTCCTCCTGCCCGCCGTGCTCGTCGGGTGCCTCGAACCCTCCCGCTCCGCTCACACCGCACCTCCGTGTCCCGGCGGTGTCCCGGCGTCGTGGGCGGTGGAGAGCAGTTGCAGGCCGAGGCGGAGCCGGCGGCGGGCCTCGTCCTCGGTGACACCGAGGTCGGCGGCGGTCTGGCGGTAGTCGCGGCGCTGGAAGTAGGCCAGGTCGAGGGCGCGGCGCAGGGGAGCGGGCATCGAGTGGACGATGTAGTCGGCGCGGGCGGCGACCGAGGCGCGGCACACCTTGCGCTCCAGCTCCGCCAGGGAGCCGCCGCCCTGCGGCAGCGCCGCGGTCTCGCTGTCGCGCAGCCGCTGCACGGCGAGCCGGTGGGTCACCCCGGCGACCCAGGTGCGCAGCGGGCCCTTCCTGGGGTCGTACGTCTCCGGGTGTTCCCAGAGGTGCGCGAAGACCTCGCGGGTGAGGGTGTCGGCGGCCTTCTCGTCGCCGAGGACGCGGTGGGCGAGGCCGTGCACGAGCGAGGCGAACCGGTCGTACATCTCGCCCAGGGCGGCTGCCTCGCCACGGGCGAGCCGCTGCTGCATCTTCCGGTCCCCGCGGGGCGGTACGTTCTTCGTGGCCATGCGGTCCCCTCCCCTCACCCGTGCCAGCCTGTCTGCACCGTCTTCCCGAATGTAGTCGGCACCTCTGACACCGCACGCCCCTTTGTGCCAATGTGCGCCCCTCGAAGCGCCGCTGGTGATAGTGCCCTTTTCACATAACCTCCACACGGACCGTGTGCATGCCTGATCGAGTGAGATCGGTAGTGACCGAAATAAGCCCCTTGTTGATCTAGGCCGGTTTGCTGCTCGACGTTTCAGGGAACGGCCGCTGGGCAGCCGCGCGGAAGCAAGCGTAGGAACTGCTTCCGTTTCCGGGCGGTTCCGGGAGTTCCGGCGAGCGGAGGGGCAGGGACGTGGCATTCAACGTGACCGGCGTCGAACAGGGCGAGTGGGCCGTGCTCCGGGTGACCGGGGAACTGGACCTGATGACCTCGCCGGTTTTGCGCCAACGCGTGCACGACGTCGTCGCCGAGGGCCATCACAGCCTCGTCGTGGACCTCTCCGAGGTGTTCTTCTGCGACTCCAGCGGGGTCGGTGTCCTCATCGCCGCCCGCAGGCTCATCCGCTCCTGCCAGGGCAGCCTCCGGCTCATCCTGCCCGACCGGGGCGCCGTCGACGGCTCGCACGTCAACCGGGTCCTCGGCGCGCTCGGGGTCCGCCGCCTCTTCGACGTCCGGCCCGATCTGGAGTCCGCGACGACCGACGAGGCGGGCCCGCTCTCCGCGTGAGAGCCCCGGAGTCTTCGCGACAAGGCCACACTGTTGTCGCAGAATTCCCCCGGTCTTGGCACAACCGCCGGATTCCCGCCGTCCGGCGGCCGGCTCCGTCGTACGCTCCCTGGCAGATCGACCCCACGCAGACGTAAGGCGGCCCGAACAGACATGGTCAGCACCGAGTACGAGCGCAGGATCGCCGCCCGGTTCGCCACCTTCGACCAGGACGGCAACGGCTGGATCGACCGCGAGGACTTCAGTTCGGCGGCCAAGGCGCTGCTCGCCGAGTTCTCCGTCACCGCCCGCTCCGACAAGGGACAGGCGCTGTACGCCGGCGCGGAGGCGTTCTGGCAGGGCATGGCCGGGATCGCGGACCGGGACGGCGACCAGCGCATCACCCGCGAGGAGTTCGTCACCGGCGCGGTCAAGCGCCTGCGCGACAACCCCGAGCGCTTCGCCGGGATCGCCCGCCCCTTCCTGCACGCGGCCCTGGCCGTCGCGGACACCGACGGGGACGGCCGGGCCACGGTCGCGGACACCGCACGCGTGCTGCGGGTGTTCCACGTGCCGGAGGAGGCCGCCCGGACGGTCGCCGCCGCACTGGACACCGACGGCGACGGCCTGGTGGGCGAGCCGGAGATCATCCCGGCGTTCGCGCACTACTTCACCGTCCCGGCATAGCCGCCGTTCCCTTGCCAGTTGCGCTCAACCTTCGTTCGGTGAGCGGGGCTGACCGGTCGCCGGACGCTACTCGGCTTCGTCGGCCGCTTGCAGCGCCTCCGCCGTGATCAGGCCGACGCATTCATCGAGCGGCCACCCGCTGTATCCGCTCTTTCCCAGGTGGGTGGGAGCGAGGTGGGTCGCAGAGTGGCCTAAGGAAACGGTCGTGAGAACCGCTCCCGCAGCCTGTACTTGAGCACCTTGCGCAGGGTGTCGTTCCGGGGCAGCGCCTCCACCACCTCCAGCCGCTCCGGCAGCTTGTGCACGGACAGGCCCGCCGAGCGCAGGTACGAGACGGCCTCCGGCAGAGTCAACCCGGGCGCACCGGGCGGCTGTTCCACCACCGCGCAGACCAGCTCCCCGCGGTCCGCGTCCGGCAGCCCGACCACCGCCACGTCGGCCACCGCCGGATGCGCGGCCAGCAGGTCCTCGATCTCCTTGGCCGAGATGTTCTCGCCCTTGCGGATGATCACGTCCTTGAGGCGGCCGGTGAGGACCAGGTGGCCCGAGTCCGTGACGTGGCCCAGGTCGCCGGTGCGCAGGAAGCCGTCGGCGTCGAAGGCGGCGGCCGTCTGCGCGGGATCCAGATAGCCCTGGCAGACGGCCTCGCCGCGGAGTCTTATCTCGCCGTCCACGATCCGGATCTCCATGCCCGTCGGGGGGCGGCCCTCGGTCGTCGCCAGGTTCTCGGCACTGTCCTCGGGATCGCCCATGGTGATCATGGGTACCTCGGTCATGCCGTAGCCGTGGGTGAGCTGGACGCCCATCTCGCGGACCACGCGGTGGTAGACCCCGGGGGGCTTGGGCGCGCCGCCGCCCGCGAGCAGGCGCAGGGACGGAACCAGCTCCGCACCCGGCTGCTTGCGCTGTTCGGCCAGGAACATGGAGTAGAAGGCCGTGGAGCCGCCGGCCACGGTCACCCCGTGGCGCCGGTACTCCGTCAGCGCGTCCGGCAGCGCGAAGTGCTCGAACATCACCGCCGGGAGGCCGTAGAGCAGGAGCATCACCAGGTAGTCGGGGCCGCCTATGTGGGCGTACGGGAAGGCGATCGAGCCCACGTCGGCCGCCGTGAGCCTCAGTGCATGCGCCAGGCAGGAACCGCCGGCGATCAGGGAGCGGTCGGTGTGCAGCACGCCCTTGGGGTCGGAGGTGGTGCCCGAGGTCCAGTAGATCCAGCGGACCGAGGTGCCCTCGGCGGGCGGGGCGGGAAGGGCGGACGGGTCGCCGTCGGGGAGGGCGTCGTACGCCTCGAAGATCCCCTTCGCGCCCAGACGGCGGGCCATCTCCGTGTGGTCGTGGCCCCGCCACACGCCCGGGACCGCGAAGAACTCCGCCTTCGACTCCCTCAGGGCGAAGCCGACCTCCCGGTCCCGGTAGAAGGGGATCACGGGGGACTGCACGGCGCCCAGGCGGGCCAGCGCGAAGGACAGCACGGCGGTCTCGATGCGGGTGGGCAGCTGCCAGGCCACCACCGTGCCGGGGCGTACGCCCATGCCGTACAGGCCGGCCGCGACCCGCTCGGCACGCGCGCGCAGCTCGCCGAAGGTGAGGGCCCGGTCCTCCTGGAGCAGCACCGGGCGGTCGGGGGTGAGGGCCGCGCGGCGGACGACCAGGTCCCACAGCGTGCGGGCGGAACCCAGGGAGTGCGGGGTCTCGTTCACGTCTGGCCCCTGACTGTCTTGGCTGACGAACCGTCAGCTGCCATGCTATCTGACGGTGCATCAGATAAGTAGCCGTCCGGGTACTGTCCGACGGAGGGGAACGCGAGGGGAACCATGACCGAACTGCCCCGCATCATCAGCGTCGACGACCATGTGATCGAGCCCGCCCACCTCTTCGAGACCTGGCTGCCGTCCAGGTACCGGGACCGGGGGCCCAAACCGCTGACCGCCGGAATCGGGGAGCTCGCCTACATCGGCGGCAAGTACCGGATCACCATGGATCCGGACGGCCAGCCGACGGACTGGTGGATCTACGAGGACCTGAAGTTCCCGTACAAGCGCAACATCGCCGCCGTCGGCTTCGACCGGGACGAGATGACGCTGGAGGGGATCACGAGGGAGCAGATGCGGCGCGGCTGCTGGGACCCGAAGGCCCGGCTCGCCGACATGGACCTCAACCACGTCGAGGCCAGCCTCTGCTTCCCGACCTTCCCCCGCTTCTGCGGCCAGACCTTCGCCGAGGCGCACG
Source organism: Streptomyces sp. NPDC037288 (assembly GCF_055603265.1). NCBI lineage: Bacteria > Bacillati > Actinomycetota > Actinomycetes > Kitasatosporales > Streptomycetaceae > Streptomyces > Streptomyces sp. NPDC037288. The sequence continues at coordinate 132,654 of NZ_JBVJVY010000019.1, read as the reverse complement.
ACAAGGAGGTCGCCCTCGCCTGCGTGCGCGCCTACAACGACTGGATGGTGGAGGAGTGGTGCGGGGACAGCGGCGGCCGGCTGATCCCGCTGTGCCTGATCCCGCTGTGGGACGTGGAACTGGCCATGGCCGAGATCCGGCGCAACGCCGAGCGCGGGGTGCGGGCGGTGACCTTCTCCGAGATCCCCACCCACCTGGGGCTGCCCTCCATCCACTCCGGCTACTGGGACCCCTTCTTCGCGGTCTGCCAGGAGACGGGCACGGTCGTCAACATGCACATCGGCAGCAGCTCGCAGATGCCGGCCGCCTCCCCGGACGCCCCGCCCGCCGTCCAGGCCTCGCTCAGCTTCAACAACGCGATGGCCTCGATGATGGACTACCTCTTCAGCGGGGTGCTGGTGAAGTTCCCGTCCCTCAAACTCGCCTACTCCGAAGGGCAGATGGGCTGGATCCCGTACGCCCTGGAACGCGCCGACGACGTCTGGGAGGAACACCGCGCCTGGGGCGGGGTCAGGGACCTGGTCCCGGAGCCGCCGTCGACGTACTACTACCGGCAGATCTTCTGCTGCTTCTTCCGCGACAAACACGGAGTCGCGTCGCTGGACGCCGTGGGGAGGGACAACGCCACCTTCGAGACCGACTACCCGCACGTCGACTCGACCTTCCCGCACACCAAGGAGGTCGCCCTCGACCATGTGAAGGGCCTCGACGACGAGACGATCCACAAGCTGATGCGGGGCAACGCCATCCGCATGCTGGATCTCGACCTGGACCGCTAGTGGACCTCTCCTACACGCCCGAGGAGGAGGAGTTCCGGGGCCGGCTGCGGGAGTGGCTCGCCAAGGTGCTCCCCGCCCTCCCCGCCAAGCCGTCCCCGGACGACTGGCCCGCGCGCAGGGCGTACGACCTCGGCTGGCAGCGGATGCTGTACGACGCCGGGTACGCCGACGTCCACTGGGACGCCTCGCCGACCACCCGGCTGATCTTCCTGGAGGAGACCGAGAAGGCGGGCGCGCCCTATGTGGGTGCCGGTTTCGTCGGACTGCTGCACGCCGGCCCGACGATCGCGGCCGAGGGCACTCCCGGGCAGCGGGCGCGCTGGCTGCCGCCGATCCTGCGCGGCGAGGAGGTGTGGTGCCAGGGGTTCAGCGAACCGGGCGCCGGCTCCGACCTCGCCGCGCTGCGCACCCGCGCGTGGCGCGACGGCGACGACTACGTGGTCACCGGGTCCAAGATCTGGACCTCCCACGCCGAGGTCGCCGACTGGTGCGAACTGCTGGTGCGCACCGATCCGGACGCGCCCAGGCACCGGGGCATCAGCTGGCTCGCGATGCCCATGGACGCGCCGGGCATCACCGTACGGCCGCTGCGCACGCTCGCCGGGTCGGCGGAGTTCGCCGAGGTTTTCCTGGACGGGGTCCGGGTGCCGGTGGCCAACAGGGTGGGCGCGGAGAACGACGGCTGGCGCGTGACCATGGTGACCCTGTCCTTCGAGCGCGGCACGGCCTTCGTCGGCGAGGTCGTCGCCTGCCGCCGGGTGCTGCGCGAACTCGCCCGGACCGCACGCGAGAACGGCCGCTGGGACGACCCCGTACTGCGCCGCCGGCTCGGGCGGCTGGAGGCGGAGTTCCGGGCGTTGTGGCGGCTGACCCAGTGGAACGTGAGCGAGGCGGAGGCGAGCGGCGGAGTGCCGGGCACCGGCGGCTCGGTCTTCAAGCTCCGCTACTCCCACGCCCGCCAGGAGCTGTACGACACCGCAGCCGACGTGCTGGGCCCGGACAGCCTCGACCTGGACCGCCCCTGGACCCTCGACCGCCTGTCGTCCCTGTCGTACACGATCGCCGCCGGCACCTCGCAGATCCAGCGCAACATCGTGGCGGAACGGATCCTCGGTCTGCCGAAGGGGAGATGAATCGTGCGCGGGCCTTCACGGAGTGGGGGCAGGCGGGGGCGCGGGGCCGGTCGCGCAGGGTGCCGACCGAAGGGAAGACGAGTGTGCGTTTCCAACTGAGCGACGATCAGTGCGCGTTGCGGGCCGGCGTGCGTCAGCTGCTGGACCGGCGGTTCGGGCGGGACGCGTTGCGTGCGGCCGTCGACGCGCCGGGGCGGCTCGACCGGCAGCTGTGGCGGGCGCTCGGGGACGCGGGGTTCTTCGCCCTGCGGCTGCCCGAGGCGGACGGCGGGGTCGGACTGGGCCTGCCGGAGGCGGCACTGGCCTTCGAGGAGGCGGGCCGGGCACTCCTGCCCGGCCCCCTCGTCGCCACCCACCTGGCGGCCGGCACCGTCCCGGGCGCCGCCACCGGCGAAACGGTCGTGACAGCCGTGGACGGGGAACTGGTGGAGTGGCTGGAGAGGGCGGACGTCGTCCTCGGGGACACCGAGGACGCCGCACCACTGCGCTCGGTGGACCCGCTCACGCCGTTGCACCGCGTTCCCGGCGCAGCCCCGGGCCGTCGTGCCGTTGCGGCGGCCGGCCTCCTCACCGCCGCCGAGCAACTGGGAACCGCCGTGCGCGTGACCGAGCTCGCCGTCCAACACGCCCGCAGCCGCGAACAGTTCGGCCGTCCAGTCGGCGCCTTCCAAGCCGTCAAGCACCTGTGCGCAGACCTCCTGGTGCGCACCGAGACCGCCCGCGTCGCCGTCTACGCCGCCGCCGTCACCGCCGACCCGGCAGACATCGCCGCCGCCCGCCTGCTCGCCGACGAGGCGGCCGTACGCGGCGCCCGCGACTGCCTCCAGGTGCACGGCGGCATGGGGTTCACGTGGGAGGCGGACGTCCATCTGCATCTGAAGAGGGCCTGGGTACGGGCCCGCCGTGGTGGCGGGAGCACGGAGAGTGAGGAGTTCCTCGCCGCCGGTCTGGCGGCCTGAAGAGCCGTCAGCGCTCTGGGCTGCATCAGCGGCAAAGCCTTGGCCCAAGTTGTCGCGGATCGTGGCACGCCGGTATCACGGAGCGTCGATACCGGGTTGTGTCCTTCTCGGGACTCGTCACGACCCGGAGTCGGGCGTCCGCTCCGGTACCTTGTGTGGGATGCGAGTGGCTGTGAGCACGAGCCGGGCCGGTGATCGCTCTGGGGCGATGCCGGGTCGCGCGGTGCGCGCCGCTGCTCGCGGGGCGGTTGCGGCTTCGGCCGCCGCCTGTTCGACTCCCCTGAGCGAGCGTCGCACAGTATGCCTTACGCGTACTCCTTCGCGCTGGAATATGCCCGAAGCGCTTGTTGGGGTGACTGTACGTCAACCATGCTGTCGCGTAAGGGACTCACGTTCTGTGACCCTTGCTCTGGCCGTTGTTCTGGCCATGCAGAAAATGGCTACGATCGTGGCCCTCGTGATCGTCGCCGCGGCCCCGGCCGTGGCGGCCGGTCGGCGTGGGGTCATGTGTCCGCCGGTTCGGATGGTGTGAGCGGTGCAGGTGCTTCAAGTGCAGCTGGAGATCCGGCCCGACCCCACGGAGGTGGGGAGGGCGCGGAGATGGGCCCGCTCGCGGCTCGCGGGGCTGGGAATAGCAGCCGACGAGCCGCTGGCCGAGACCCTGATCCTGCTGGTCTCCGAGCTGGTGACCAACGCCGTGGTGCACACCGGCCACACGGCCGTGCTCCGGCTCTCCCTGCCCGGCACCACGGCCGGGACGACCGATCCGGCCGGGATCGCGGATCCGGCCGCGACCGGCGAGCCCGCCGTTGCCACCGAGCCCGCCGTTGCCCCCGGTCCCGCCGGGACGCCCGAACCGGTCGTTGCCCCGGACCCCGCCGGGGCGGTGCGTTCCGCCGGGTCCGCGGACGCCGCCGAGCCGCCCGAGGTGGCCACGGTGCGGGTCGAGGTGGCCGACAGTTCGTCCCGCGCCCCCGTGCCGCGCTGCGCCGGCAGTGACGCCACCGGCGGCCGTGGCCTGGCCCTCGTGGACTGCCTGGCCGACCGCTGGGGCTGGAGCCCGGAAGGCGCCGGCAAGAGCATCTGGTGCGAACTGGACCGCTGTTCGCAGCCCAGGGAGAGCGCAGCGATGGCGTACGGGGGCGGAGTGGCCGCGTACGAGGGTCTCGCCTTCGAGGCGGTGTAGCACCCGGCGCGGTGGTGCGCCGGGGATGCATCCGTGCGCGGGTGTCACGAACGGGGCTTACGTAACAAATCCCCTTACCGGCGTTGACGACCCGTGACCGGCTGATCACGCTTGTGGGCGACGATTCGCCGCGAGGGGACGGCGAGGGCCCGGGCGACGGCGGTCCTCGTCGAGTGTGGGTCGCACCCGGTGGGCGGCGCGTGCGCGTGACCGTGGGGGGAGGCGCGCCGCCGGCCGGTCCAGCAGGGCCACGGAATTCTCAGAGGACGGCCACGGGGGCCACCGGCGTCCCCGTCGCGCCGACGAACGGCTCGGGCATCGCCGACAGCAGGAACGTGTACCGCCGCGTTTCTCCACAGGCTGTGGACAACTCTTCGAGATTCCAGTTCTGACCCTGGAGCATCCCCATCTCCACCAGATTCAGGGCGTGCACGGGCAGCCAGAGATTCTCCGTCTCGGGCGGAAATATCTCAAAAGTGAGCGTGTCGTTCGCGACCGCCGCCACATCGCGCGCGTGGAACCACTCCGGCGTACGCAGGGACAACCCCGGTGACGGATAGCCGTACCCGTGCCTGTCCCCGGCCAGATACAGCTGCACCTGCCCGGTACGGACGAGCACGACGTCCCCCGCCCGGACGCGCACCCCGCCGAACTCCTCCGCCGCCTCCAGGTCCTCCGGCGTGACCGCGTGACCCCCCTCCAGCCGCTCCACGCCCCGCGCGCGTGCCACGTCCAGCAGCACCCCGCGCGAGACGATGTGCCGCACCTTGTCGATCCCGCTGAACTCGGCGCCGCCGTGCGCGGTGACCGTGTGCGCCGGGCGGCCGTTGTAGAGCTTCCCCGAGTGCGAGACATGGGTGAGGGCGTCCCAGTGGGTGCCCGCCTGCAGGCCCATGGTCACCGCGTCGTCACTGCACGCCACCGTGCCCGGCCCGAACAGCTCCTGATTGATCTGCACCATCGCGTGCAGCGGATTGACCCGGCCCGGGATCACGCCGGTCTGCACCCCGTCCTGCCGGAGCGGGAGCGCGAGGGGGATACGGCGGCCGGTGCGGATCCCGGCGGCGGCCTGCCGCACCACCTCGTCCGTGATCAGGTTCAGGGTCCCGATCTCGTCATCGGCCCCCCAGCGCCCCCAGTTGTTCACGCGCTCGGCGATCTCATGGAACTCGGCGGGCAGCGACATCGGCCCTCCCCGGGGGCTTGTCTCCGACTGTCTGACGGGTCATAAAATCTAACGGTCCGTCAGAAAGAGCGGGAAGGGGCCGGGCGTGGGGAACTTCTTGGCAGGGAAGGTCGTCGCCGTCACGGGCGCCGGACGCGGGATCGGCCGGGCGGTCGCGCTGGCAGCCGCCGCCGAGGGGGCGAAGGTCGTCGTCAACGACTACGGCGTCTCCGTGGACGGAGCCTCGCCCACGAGCGAGGTCGCCGAGGCGGTCGTCAAGGAGATCGAGGCGGCGGGCGGCGAGGCGGTCGCGGTCGCCGACGACATCTCCACGATGGCGGGCGGACAGCGGGTGGTGGACGTCGCGTCGGCGGCGTACGGCCGGCTGGACGGGGTCGTGTGCGTGGCCGGGATCCTGCGCGAACGGATGCTGTTCAACATGACCGAGGAGGAGTGGGACCCCGTGGTCGCCACCCATCTGAAGGGCACGTTCACGGTGTTCCGGGCGGCGTCCGCGGTGATGCGGAAGCAGCGTTCCGGCACGCTGATCGGCTTCACCAGCGGCAACCATCAGGGATCGGTGTCCCAGGCCAACTACAGCGCGGCGAAGGGCGGGATCATCTCGCTGGTGCGCAGCGCGGCTCTCGGTCTGCACAAGTACGGGGTGACCGCGAACGCGGTGGCGCCGGTGGCGCGTACGCGCATGTCCGCCAACGTTCCCATGGAGCTGACGGAGATCGGCGAGCCGGAGGACGTGGCCGCACTGGTGGTGTACCTGCTCTCCGACGGGGCCGCCGCGCACGGCATCACCGGGCAGGTGTACACCGTCGCGGGGCCGAAGATCGCGGTGTGGGCGCAGCCGAGGGAGCTGCGTTCGGCGTATGCCTCCGGCGGTTGGACACCGGAAACGATCGCGGAGTTCCTGCCGGGGTCGGTGGGTGCGGACCCCATGCCCATGCTTGCGCGGTTGGCGGCGATGGAGGAGGCGGCGCGGGGCGGGTCCAGGCCGAACGCCTGACAGCTCGGCACACGTCGTGGTCTGGCGGCCGCGGGTCGCGTGTGGCCGGTCGCGCAGTTCCCCGCGCCCCGGACGGGGCGCTCGAGCCGAGGCGGTTTCCATGGATTTCGGATTCACCGAAGAGGACGAGGACTTCCGGGCCGAGGCCCACTCCTGGCTGGCTGCCCACGCGCACCCGGCTACGGACCGGCGCACCTGGGAACGCACCCTCGGCCAAGCCGGCTGGATAGGCCTCGGCTGGCCGCAGTCGGGATACGGCAACCGGACCGCCACCCTCACCCAGCAGGTCGTCTGGGCCGAGGAGTACGCCCGTTCCCCCGCACCGCACCGCGTCGGGCACATCGGCGAGAACCTGCTCGCCCCCACCCTCGTCGCCCACGGCACCGAGGAGCAGAAGTCCCGCTTCCTGCCCCCGATCGCGGCCGGTGAGGAACTGTGGTGCCAGGGTTACAGCGAGCCCGGGGCCGGTTCGGATCTGGCGGGAGTGCGGACGGCGGCCGTACGGGACGGGGACCGCTACCGGATCAGCGGGCAGAAGATCTGGACCTCGCTCGCCCACGAGGCCCACTGGTGCTTCGTGCTGGCCCGCACCGACCCCGAGTCCAGGCGCCACCACGGCCTCGGCTTCCTGCTCGTCCCCATGGACCAGCCCGGCCGTATCCAGGTCCGCCCCATCCGGCAGATGACCGGCACCAGCGACTTCAACGAGGTCTTCTTCGACGGGGCGTACGCGCGCGTGGAGCACGTCGTCGGGGGAGAGGGGCGCGGATGGGAGGTGGCCATGAGCCTGCTGGGCTTCGAGCGGGGGGTCTCCATGCTCGCCCAGCAGATCGGGTTCGCCGAGGAGTTGGCTGCCGTGGTGCGTGCCGCGGCGGAGAGCGGAGCGGTCCGTGACCCCGTCGTACGGGCGCGGCTCGTGCGGCAGTGGGCCGAACTGGGGACCATGCGCCGGCACGCCCTGCGCACCCTCGGCGGTTCGGCCGGTCCCGGCGCGCCCAGCGTGGCCAAACTGCTGTGGGGCGGCTGGCACCAGCGCCTGGGTGAGCTCGCCGTACAGGTGCGCGGGGCGCGGGCCGCCGTCGGCCCCGCCGACTGGTCGCCCTCGGCGCCGTACGAACTCGGCGCCGACCAGCACCTGTTCCTCTTCTCCCGGGCCGACACGATCTACGGCGGCTCGGACCAGGTCCAGCGCACGATCATCGCCGAGCGCGTGCTCGGTCTGCCCAGAGAGCCCAAGGGGGCCGTGTGATGCGTGGTGTGTTGTTCGACGGCAAGCAGGTGCAGGTGGTCGACGATCTCGCGGTGCGGGAGCCGGGGGCCGGTGAGGTGCTGGTGGCGGTCGCGGCGGCCGGGCTGTGCCACAGCGATCTGTCCGTGGTGGACGGCACCATCCCCTTTCCGGTGCCGGTGGTGCTGGGGCACGAGGGCGCGGGGGTCGTGGAAGCGGTCGGCGCGGGCGTCACCCATGTCGCGCCCGGCGACCACGTGTCGCTGTCCACGCTCGCCAACTGCGGGACGTGCCCGGAGTGCGACCGGGGCCGGCCGACGATGTGCCGGCAGGCGATCGGGCGCCCGGCGAAGCCGTTCACCCGCGGGGACTCGTCGGTCCACCAGTTCGCCGCCGCATCGGCCTTCGCCGAGCACACGGTCGTCAAGGCCGTGCAGGCGGTACGGATCCCGAAGGACATCCCCCTGGAGTCCGCCGCGCTGATCGGGTGCGGGGTGCTCACGGGCGTGGGGGCGGTGCTGAACCGGGCGCGGGTGGACCACGGGGACAGCGTCGTCGTCATCGGGGCCGGCGGCATCGGGCTGAACGTGCTGCAGGGCGCGCGGCTCGCGGGAGCGCTCAGGATCGTCGCCGTGGACGCCGATCCGGCCAAGGAGGGGATGGCCCGGCAGTTCGGCGCCACCGACTTCCTGACCTCGGCGAAGGGCGTACGGGACCTCCTGCCCACGGGCGCCGACCACGCATTCGAGTGCGTCGGCCGGGTGGAGCTGATCCGGCAGGCGATCGACCTCCTCGACCGGCACGGGCAGGCGATCCTGCTGGGGGTGCCGCCGGTGACGGCCGAGGCGTCCTTCCTCGTCTCCTCCCTCTATCTGGACAAGGCGATCCTCGGCTGCCGCTACGGCTCCTCGCGCCCGCAGCGTGACATCGCCCGCTATGCCGAGCTGTACCGCCAGGGGCGCCTGCTGCTGGACGAGTTGGTGACGGCCGCCTATCCGGTGGAGGACTTCGCCAAGGCCCGCGCGGACGCGGAGGCCGGACGGGTGGCCCGCGCGGTGCTCACGTTCTGACGCCGGTCCGGAACGTCCTGCGATAGGCGGTCGGTGTCACCCCGAGGGCCTGCTGCAGGTGCTGGCGCATCGACTGGGCCGTGCCGAAGCCCGCCTCGCGGGCCACCTGGTCGACGGACAGGTCGGTGGTCTCCAGCAGATGCCGGGCACGCTCGACGCGCTGCTGGGTGAGCCACTGGCCGGGGCTGATCCCGGTCTCCTCACGGAACCGGCGGGTGAAGGTGCGGACCGACATGGCCTCCTGCTCGGCCATGTCCCGCAGCTGGATCGGTTCGTGCAGCCGGCCCAGCGCCCAGGCGCGGGCGGCCGTGGTCGTGGCCAGCTGCGGGTCCGGCACCGGGCGTTCGATGTACTGGGCCTGGCCCCCGTCGCGGTGCGGCGGTACGACCGTGCGCCGGGCGACGTCGTTGGCGACCGCCGTACCGAAGTCGCGGCGCACCATGTGCAGGCACAGGTCGATCCCGGCGGCGACCCCGGCCGAGGTCAGCACGTCACCGTCGTCGATGAACAGCACCTCCGCGTCCACCTCGACCTTCGGGAACATCCGCTGGAAACGCTCGGCGTCGGCCCAGTGCGTGGTCGCCGGGCGGCCGTCGAGGTGTCCGGCGGCGGCGAGGACGTAGACGCCGGTGCAGATCGAGGCGAGCCGGGTGCCGGGGCGGACACGGGCGAGGGCGGTGGCCAGCTCGTCGGTGAGCCGGCCCTCCTCGAAGACCGGGCCCAGCTCGTACGAGGCCGGGACGACGACCGTGTCGGCCTCGGCGAGCGCCTCCGGTCCGTGGGCGACGTGGATGGCGAAGTCGGCGTCCGTCTCGACCGGGCCCGGCGGCCGTACCGAGCAGGTCACCACCTCGTACAGGTGCCGGCCCCGCTCGTCCTTCGGGCGGCCGAAGATGCGGTGCGGGATGCCGAGCTCGAAGGGCAGCAGGCCGTCGAGGGCGAGAACGGCGACCCGGTGCGGACGGAACTCCTCGGAACCACTCATGGCCCGTTCCTAGCGAATGCTGTCTCCCGGGCCACTCGATGCGCGCTCATGGAGAAAGGACGCTGTATGACGTGACTCAGACAAGCCCCGCCGCAGCCCCCGTCCAGGCCCCGCCCGTAAGGCGCCGCCGTGTGCACCGCGCCTGGTTCGTCGCCGCCGTCACCTTCGTCACGATCATCGGCGCGGCCGCCTTCCGTTCCCTGCCCGGCCTGCTCATCGACCCGCTGCACCAGGAGTTCGGCTGGTCGCGCGGCACGATCGGCGCGGCCGTCTCCCTCAACCTCGCGCTCTACGGCCTCACCGCGCCCTTCGCCGCCGCGCTGATGGACCGCTTCGGCATCCGCCGGGTGGTCGCCGTCGCGCTGACCGTGATCGCGGCCGGCTCCGGCCTGACCGTGTGGATGACGGCGGCCTGGCAGCTGTGGCTGTGCTGGGGCCTGCTCGTCGGCCTCGGCAGCGGCTCGATGGCTCTGGCCTTCGCCGCCACGGTCACCAACCGCTGGTTCACCGAGCGGCGAGGCCTGGTCAGCGGCATCCTCACCGCCGCGTCCGCCTCCGGCCAGCTGATCTTCCTGCCGGTGCTGTCCTGGCTGTCCGAGCACCACGGCTGGCGCCCGGCCGCCGTGACGGTCGCCCTGGCCGCCCTGGCCGTCGTCCCCTTCGTGTGGATCCTGCTCCGCGACCATCCGGCGGACGTGGGCATGTCCCCGTACGGCGCCCGGCAGTTCGTACCGAAGCCGCCCCCGGTGACGGGCGCCGCCCGCCGCACCCTGAAGGTCCTCGCGACCTCCGTCCGCACCGGCACCTTCTGGCTGCTCGCCGGCACCTTCGCGATCTGCGGCGCCTCCACCAACGGCCTGATCCAGACCCACTTCGTGCCCGCCGAGCACGACCACGGCATGCCCGTCACGACGGCGGCCTCGCTGCTCGCGGTCATCGGCGTGTTCGACGTGGCCGGCACCATCGCCTCCGGCTGGTTCACCGACCGCTTCGAACCGCGCCGCCTGCTGGCGGTGTACTACGCCCTGCGCGGCGTCTCCCTGGTCTTCCTCCCGATGCTGCTGGGCCCCGCGGTGCACCCCCCGATGCTCTTCTTCATCGTCTTCTACGGCCTGGACTGGGTGGCCACCGTCCCGCCGACCCTGGCCCTGTGCCGGGAGCAGTACGGCGAGGACAGCGCCATCGTCTTCGGCTGGGTGCTCGCCTCCCACCAGGTCGGCGCGGCCCTCGTCGCCTTCCTCGGCGGCCTCGCCCGGGACGTCTTCGGTTCCTACGACCTCGTCTGGTACGCCTCCGGCACGCTGTGCGCGGCGGCGGCCCTGATGTCCCTGGTGATCCGCCGCCCGCCCGTGCTCGCACCGGCGATATCCTGAACCCGGTTTTCCACAAGGGGAAGTTGATGACACCCGGCATGGTCCTCGGCGACGCGTTCCTCGTGCCCGCCCACGTAGGAACACCCTCCCGAGGAGCATGCCGTGTCCCTGGTCCGCCGGACCGAGAACGCACCCCTGTCCGCCCGCTGGCACGCTGAGAGCGGATAGCTGTACCCGCCCGGCCGGGCCGCGTTGATCGTCTGCAACCCGCCCTGGCTCCCGGGCCGCCCCGCCTCCACGCTCGACCAGGGCGCGTACGACCCCGGTGGCGCCATGCTGCACGCCTTCCTGGCCGGTCTGCCCGCGCACCTGGAACCCGGCGGCGAGGGCTGGCTGATCCTGTCCGACCTGGCCGAACACCTGGGCCTGCGCACCCGCGCCGAGCTGCTCGGAGCGAGCGAGAGGGCGGGCCTGAAGGTCCTGGCCCGCACGGACACCCGCCCCCGCCACGCGCGCGCGAGCGATCCGACCGACCCCCTGCACGCGGCCCGCGCGGCCGAGGTGACGTCGCTGTGGCGGCTGGTGGCGCGCTGACCTCGGGAGTCAGACCGGACGTCGGCCGACCGCCAGCAGATGGGAACTCGCCGCCGTCAGTTCCGGGTACGGCTCGGCCATGCGTGCCGCAGTCAGGGCCGACGCGAACAGAGCCGTGTCCCGGAAGTCGCCGCCGGTGTTGCGCTCGGCCGCCGCGAGCATGGACCAGGCCGGGCCTTCGACGCCGAAGACATGGGCGTCGTCGAACCTGGCGGCCACCTCGTCACGCAGTTGCTCGCCACTGTGGAAGTAGGCCGCTGTGAAGGCCTTCTTCCCGTCGTGGATCTGGGAGGCGAGGATCTGGCCGATGCTCTTCCGCATCGGTTCCCTGTGGAGGTGCGCGAACGCGGCGTGCTCGAAGAGGCTGGAGTACCGGTTGATACCGGCAGCCGCCAGCAGACCGCCCGGCTTGAGTACACGGTAGGCCTCGGCGAGCGCCCGTTCGCGGTCGGCGCGGTCGATCAGGTGGTACAGCGGGCCGAGCAGCAGGACGACATCGGCCGAGCCGTCGCGGGCGGTCAGCTCCCGGGCATCCCCGACTTCGACGGTGGCACCGGTCGCCCTGGCCTGCTCGACGTGCCGGGGGATCGGGTCGACGAGATGAACGTCGTAGCCATCCTCGACCAGCCATCGGGCATGGGCGCCAGGGCCGCCGCCGACGTCGAGAATGCGGGCCGGTGGCATCGGCAGATATCGGCGCAGCAGCTCCTGGGTGCGCACCATCTCCAGGCGTCCGTCGGCTGTGGTGCTCAGCCTGTCTGCCTCGTCGATGGTCTCGGTGTAGAACCTCACGATCTCCGGCGCTAGCTCAGGGAGTGTCATGCGGGCATTCTGGTTCCCGCGCAGTGGACCAGTCCAGTGATCGGAAACATGCCTTATGCCCCTTCTGAAGTACGAGCAGATCGCCGACGATCTCCGGACCCGGATCGCGGCGGGTGAGTTCGGCCCGGGCGACTTGCTGCCCTCAGGTCGTGACCTCGCCGAACAGTGGGGCGTGTCCAGGGCCACCGTGGTCAAGGCGTACGACGTGCTGAGGGCCGATGGCCTGGTCGTGGCCCGACAGGGCACCGGATTCACGGTTGTGGAGACGCCGATCGCGCGACCGGCGGGTGGCCGCCAGGCCGGTTCCAGTCGCGTTGCGGGTGGTGCACCGTACCGGCGGCTGGGCATGCCGGACCGGCTCGTGCCGCCCGCGCACGTGGTTGAAGCTCTCCGTCTCGAACCCGGCGAGACCGCGCTGCGTCGGACGCGTCTGGTGCTGCTCGACGACGGTTCGCCGGGGACGGTCGTCACCGCCTGGTTCCCGCCCGGCATCGCCGACGAGGCGCCCCGGCTGGCGTTGCCGGGCCCGATCGCCGAGGGCACCACGCACTATGTGCGCCGTGAAACCGGCCGTTCGCCCTGCGAAGGTGTCGACATCACCACGGTCCGCCTGGCCAGTAACGAGGAAGCCCGGTTGCTGGAGGTGGAACAGCCGACGGCTGTAGCAGTCGTGGTTCACACGGCCTATGACCAGGACCGTCTCCCGTTGGTCTGCGAAGAGGGCGTCACGCCGTCACACGTCTTCGAGGAGGTCGAGACGTACCTGATGGGGTAGTGGCTCACTCAAGCGGCTTGACTGGACCGGTCCACCGGTCCAGTCTTTTTTCGGCGCCACGTCAGCACGCCGCGCACGCGGCCGTGTTGTGCCCGGCTGCCGAAATGACGAAGCCCGGCGACCGCTGACACGGCCCCGGGCACGGCCAACGCTGCTGAGGAGCGTCGACATGGCGAACGTTACAGCCCCACCCGAGGACGGCCCGCGGGGTGGCATGACGATCCGGGTCTACACCGTGAACCGCCACGGCACTGTCATCGCGGAGCGCGGCACGGTGAACGTCCCGCCTAGCGACGGGCCCCCACCGCTGAGCACGGCGTTTCCTGCATGCGGCTGCCCGAGCTGCCGTACGACTCGGACGGCCGCGCAGTGAACACGACGGCCGAGAGCGGCAAATCCACCGTGCCCCCGGACATCGGGACGATCCGCGAGACGGCGGTCATCGCGCTGGGCCCCGGCAACGCGCCCGACGCCCTACCTCCAGCACCACGCGAGCTGGACACGCTCACCGCGATGCTGCGCGGCCAGACGCAGCTACTGATCGCCGAGGTCGAGGCGAGAGCCGGGCGACCTGCCGCGAGACAGCGCTCCGCGGTACTGCGCGCTCGCCTGCGTCGGGGGTATGCGCCCGGAACGCAGTGCGAATGGCCTGCGTTCAGAGAGCCCTCACTCATCAAGGGTCACAAGACAGGCACTTGCCCCACACGGGGCCTTCACGCGGCGCATGATGCCCTCTCCAGCACACACGCCTTGGGGGGAACCATGAGCGTCGACTACCCGCCGCCACCTGCCGAGCCGCCCGCACCCAACCCGCCCGCGCGCACGCGCGTACACCCCCTGCTCGCAGCCCTCGCGGGAGCAGTCATCGGGGCCGGCGCCGTCGGCGCTGCATGGGCCACCACCGGCGGCAGCAGCCACGCCGGCAAGAAGGGCGCGAGCAGTCCCACGACCCTGACCGCCGGCAACCAGCCCCAGACGTTCACCCTCACTGGCACGTTCGAGCTCACCGGCAGCGCCGTTGATGACGGCGCCGGCGGATGCAAGGGCACAGGCGGCTACGACGACATCTCCGAAGGCACGGCAGTCACCGTGTATGACGCCGTCGGCACTGTCATCGCCACTGGTGGCCTGGGTGACTCCACGCTGGACGGCGGCACGTGCACGTTCGATGTCGCTGTCGAGGAGGTGCCCAAGGGCAAGAGCTTCTACAAGGTGGAGGTTTCCCACCGGGGAACCGTTCAGTTGACGGAAGAAGAGGCAGAGTCTGGCGCCTTTGCTGCCTCGCTCGGCTGAACGCGCCCTTGTGGTTGCCGCCGCCGTGGCCCATCAGGACCAGGGGCGCGCGATCGGCACCGGAGGCCGGGGACCGGGGACGTCGCTCACGGTGAAGTCGCGTTCGATCACGCCGTTCGAGGATCACAACTCAGCCGAGCCGGGCGAACCGCCCCCGGTGGAAGAGCAGCGGCTCGGCCGGTTCCTCCGTGGCACCGAGGGCGTCCACCCGGCCCACGACGATCAGGTGGTCGCCCCCGGGGTGCACGGCGTGGACGGTGCAGTCGATCCAGGCGGCGGTGCCGGCCAGGCGCGGGGAGCCGGAGGCGGGCGCCGGGTCGTACGCCACCCCGGCGAACTTGTCCGCGCCGCTCACCGCGAAGGCCCGGCACAGCTCGTCCTGGCCGGCGCTGAGGATATTGACGCAGAAGACGCCCGCACGGGCGATGCGCGGCCAGGTGGCCGACGTACGGCCGACCATGAAGCAGACCAGGGGCGGTTCGAGGGAGAGGGAGGCGAAGGACTGGCAGGCGAACCCGGCGGGCGGCCCCGAGGGGTCCGCCGCCGGTGCCGTGATCACGGTTACACCGCTCGCGAAGCCGCCCAGCACCCGCCGGAACTCGGCCGGCTCCACCGGCGCCCGCTCGTCCTGGCGCACGCACCGCAACTTTGGGCGCGGCAACGGCCGAACGGGCCTCGGCCCCAGATAGCGGACGGCGGCGGCTGCCGCCCCTGCGTGTCCCATCACGCCCCCATTGAAGCTGACGATGCGTCAGATAGGAAGTCCGGTGAAGGGCTCCGTACAGGCTCTTCGTAGGGTGCGGTCATGGGGTGGGAGAAAGTGCGCGAGGGGTTCCGGGCGACCCGGTCCGTGCGGAGCGACCTGGCCGCCGCGATCCCGGTGAACGCGGCACAGCTGCCGGCGGCCGGACTGCTGTGGTGGATCTGGAGCGCGAGCCAGGACCAGTACGACACCGGTTACGACGGTGCGTTCGGGATCTTCTGTCTGCTGATCTTCGCGCCACTGCTGCTGCCGTTGCTGGGCCTGTTCGTCTCCGTCGTGCTGACGCTGCCCGCGAGCGTGGTCGCCCGTCCGGTGCTCCGCTGGTTCGGCGGGCCGGAGTGGGCCTCCCGCACGGTCGCCGCAGCGGCCACGGCCGTCGCCTGGGCTGCGGTGACGACGGCACTCTTCCGCTGGCCGTTCGTCACCACGGCCTCGGTCCTCATGGCCCTTGGCCTGCTGCCCGCGCTCGGCATCGCCTACGTCTGCACGCGCTCCTGGTCGCAGTGGGGACTGTGGTGGCGGTCGGCCCTCGCCTGTGCCGGCCTCTTCGCCCTGGCGTTCGGCGGCGGGCTCGCAGCCTCCGCGACCGGTGTGATCCAGCGGTAGGAGCCGCCCGAGCCGACCCCCGCGCACCTCGGCGGAGTCTGGCGCGGCGAGAACGGCGCCGAACTGCGTCTCGCGCCCGGCGGCCGGGCCGAGGCCCGCAGACTCCCCACCGAACCCACGCACAACGACTGGACGGCCCCGCAGCACCAGAACTACGTGATCTGCGCGGGCCCCGGCACCTGGAAGCCCGACCCCGGTCCGTACGGCGTCGACCGCCCCGGCATCCTCCTGCACCTCGACACCGACTGTGGCCGGGACACCCACTGGTCGGTCAGCGGCACCGAGGACGTCCTCCGGCTGTTCGTCCTCCTGGGCGACCCGATGACGGCACCCTGCGCACCCTGGACCGCACCGAGGACTGACCGTCACCGTCCCCGGAACTCCGCCCCCCGCCGTTCCACGAAGGCCCGCAGCCCCTCCCGGGCGTCCTCGGTCGTGATGTTGAGCTCCTGGGCCCAGGCCTCCGCGGTGAAGGCGGTGGGGCGGTCGGACTCCAGGGAGGCGTTCACCAGGTGCTTGGTCAGGGCCAGGGCACGGGTGGGGCCGGACGCCAGGCGCGCCGCCCACTCGCGGGCCGCCTTCGGCAGGTCCGCGTCGGGTACCACCCTGTTGACCAGGCCCAGGCGTTCCGCGTCCGCCGCCGGCACCGCGTCGCCGAAGAACATCAGCTCCTTCGCCCGGTGGGGGCCCAGCAGGCGGGGGAGCAGGTATGCGCCGCCGGCGTCCGGCACCAGGCCCCGTCGTACGAACACCTCGATGAAGCGGGCCGACTCGGCGGCCAGGATCAGGTCGCAGGCGAACGCCAGGTGCGCGCCGAGGCCCGCCGCCGTGCCGTTCACGGCGGCGATCACCGGCTTCTCGCAGTCCAGGACCGCCGCGATCAGGCGTTGCGCGCCCAGGCGCAGGACGCGGGCCACGTCGCCCGGAAGCCGGTCGCCGCCGCCGGCTCCGCCCCGCAGGTCGGCGCCCGCGCAGAAGCCGCGGCCCGCGCCGGTCAGCACCACCGCCCGGACGTCCGGGTCGGCCGACGCCTCCGCGAGCACGCCGATCAACCGGTCCCGCAGCTGCGGGGTCAGGGCGTTGAGGGCGTCGGGGCGGTTCAGCGTCACGTGGGCCACCTGGCCGACGCGCTCGGTCTCCAGCTCGCTCATCGGCACACCACCAGCGCGTCCAGCGCCACCGCGCCCTGCCCCCGGGGCAGCACCAGCAGCGGGTTGATGTCCAACTCGGCCAGGTGACCGTCGAGTTCCAGGGCCATGCGCTGCACCCGCAGGATCACTTCCACCAGCGCGTCCCGGTCGGCGGGCGGACGGCCCCGGACGCCGTCCAGCAGGGCCCGGCCGCGCAGCTCGGTGAGCATGGCGCGGGCCTGGTCCTCGCCGAACGGGGGGACGCGTACGGCGGCGTCGTGCAGGACCTCCACCAGCACGCCGCCCAGTCCGGCCGTCACGGTCGGGCCGAACAGGTCGTCGTGGGTCACCCCGACGACCATCTCCACGCCCTGCTCGACCATCTGGCACACCAGGATCCCGTCCAGCGAGACGCCCTCGTAGCGGGCGATGTCGGTCAGCTCGCGGTAGGCGTCCCGGACCTGGCTGGCGGACGTCAACCCGATCTTCACCAGGCCGAGTTCGGTCTTGTGGGCGATCCGCGCGCCGGACGCCTTCATCACCACCGGGTAGCCGACCTGCGCGGCGGCACGTACGGCCGCCGCCGCGCTGGTCACCAGCTGCTCGCGCGGCACCCGGATGCCGTAGGCGCGGAGTAGTTGCTTGGCCGCGTGCTCGCTCAGCTGCTGGCCCGGGCGCATCAGCGCCTCCGCCTTGCGGTACGACGGTGAGGGGGTGCGCGGGGCCTCGTCGAAGGGGGAGCGGTAGTCGCTCACGAAGGCGTGGTGGTCCAGCCAGGCACGGACCGCGGTGAGGCAGTTGCCCACCGTGCGGAACGTGGCCACCCGCGACGAGCCGAGCAGGACCTCGCGGTACGCCGCCTCCGTGCCGACCGGTGAACCCCACACCACGCACACCAGCTTGTCCGTCTCCTCCGCCGCCTCGACCAGGTCCGTCACGAGCCTGTCGCTCAGCGGCGGGAACGGGCCGGTGACCGGGCAGATCAGCGCCCCGATCGACGGGTCGGCGAGGAGCGCGTCGATGATCTTCCGGCCGCGGTGGTCGCCGACCGGATGCCCGCCGTTGTCCACCGGGTTGGCCACACTCAGGTACTCCGGTATCCACTGGTGCAGCTCGGCCTGTTTGGCCTCGGACAGCCGGGGCAGCCGCAGGCCGGCCGCCGTGGCCAGGTCGGCGGCGTGGGCGCCGGTGCCGCCGGAGATCGAGTACACCGCGACCCCGTCCGCCAGCGGGGCCCGGGCCCGCGCCAGCAGGGTCGCGGTGTCCTGGAGTTCGTCGAGGCCGTCGACCCGTACGACCCCGAACTGGCGCATCGCCGCGTCCACCACGTCGTCGGCGCCCGTGAGCTTGCCGGTGTGCGAGGCGGCCGTACGCGCGCCGGTTTCCGTGCGGCCGACCTTCACCGCGACCACCGGCACCCGGCGGCGGGCGGCGCGGTCGGCGGCCAGCAGGAAGGCACGGCCGTCCTTCAGGCCCTCTACGTAACAGGCGATCGCGCCGACCTCGGGCTGCTCGGCGAACCAGGAGAGGAAGTCGGCGGTCTCCAGGTCGGCCTCGTTGCCGGTGGGCGCCCAGTGGGACAGCCGGACACCCAGCTCCTGCAGGGCGAAGACGGGGCGGCCCTGGTGTCCGGACTGGGTGATGAGCGCGATCGCCGGGCCGGTCAGGTCGTCCCGGAAGCGCTCGAAGGCGTTGAGGTTGGTGTTGGGGCCGAGCAGACGCAGGCCCGAGCGGCGTACGGCGTCCGCGAGCCGCTGCTGCGCCTCGGCGCCCGCCGCGCCGGTCTCGGCGAACCCGGAGGCGAAGGCGACCGCGAACCTCACCTTGGCCTCGGCCAGTTCGGTGATCACCGGCAGCGGGTCGGCCACCAGCAGCACCGCCAGGTCGACGTGGTCGGGCAGCTCGGCGACGGAGGCGGCGCAGGGGATGCCGAAGACGGACGGGCGGGTCGGATGCACCGGGAACACGCACGCGCCGACGCGCTCGGCCCAGGCCAGCAGCTGCCGGGTGATCCCGGTGTTCGGCCGCCCCTCCGCGTCCGAGGCGCCGATCACTGCGAGGGACTCGGGCCGGAAGAACCGGGTCAGGTCGGGTACGTCCGCGTACAGCGGGCGTCCGCTGACGTCGAGGTCACAGGCCCGGTCGTGGACGGCGGGGCCGGGCCGCTGCTCGCCGCAGGCGATGACCCGGGCCCGGCGGGAGTCGGTGGTGAGGGTGCCGTGGGTTGATCCAAGCATCGGTCCGCCCCGCTCCTGTGAGACAGCACAAGTAAACTGACGCTCTGTCAGATTACTGAACTGACTCAATGTCAGGAACGGGTCGGACCCGCAAAGTTACCGCCGGGTGCGGACCGTGCGGTCACCGCTCGCGGCGCAGCTGCCCGGCCACGGCCTTCGCGATCTTCCCGGCGTCGAGCGCCATCTCCCGGAACATGCCGCTGATCGGGTTGGTGTAACCGGTGAAGTACAGGCCGGGCGCCTGTGCGGGCGCACGGCCGCCGTGCACCACCGGCCTCCCCCGCCCGTCCAGCACCCCGAGTTGCCCCACCAGCCCCTCCAGCGCCCGGGTGTACCCGGTCGCCGCGATCACGGCGTCCGGCTCGATGCGGCTGCCGTCGGCGAGGGCGACCTTCCCGTCCTCGAAGGACTCTACGGCGGCCACGATCTCCACCTTCCCCTTGCGTACGGCGTCGATCAGGCCGACGTCCTGGACCGGGACGGCGCCCTGCATGACCCTGCTGTACATCCCGGTGTCCGGGCGGGGCAGGCCATGGGCCGACAGGTCCGGCACGCCGAGCCGGCCCATCGACCTGGCGAGCTGGTCCACCAGCCGTACCGGCAGCCGCCGTACCAGCACGCCCGAGTACTGCGCGGGCCAGCCGAGGGTCGAGCGGCGCACGATGTGCGGGACGGTACGGACCGCGAGCCGCACCCGTGCGGCCCCGCCCTCCACCAGGTCCACGGCGATCTCGGCGCCGGTGTTGCCGGCGCCGACGACCAGGACGTCCCGGCCGGCGTACGGCGCGGCGTTGCGGTAGGCACCGGCGTGCAGGAACTCCCCGCCGTACTCCGTCAGGCCCGGCCAGTCGGGGATGCGCGGGGTGTGGTTGTAGCCGGTGGCGACGACCACCGCGCTGCCGGTCAGCTCGCGCCCGCCGGAGGCGTGCAGCAGCCAGCCGGTGCCGTCCCCGGTCCGCTCGACGCGGAAGACCTCCACACCGGTGACGATCTCCAGCTCGTGGTGGTCGGCGTACTTCTCCAGGTAGCGCACCACGTTGTCGCGGGACACCCAGCGCCCGAACCTCCGGGGGATCTTCAGGCCCGGCAGCGCGGACAGCCGTCGGGTGGTGTGCAGGTGCAGGCGGTCGTAGTGGCCGCGCCAGGAGGCGCCCACCCGGTCGGCCTTCTCCAGGACCACGGCCCGTATGCCCCGGGCCCGCAGCGCGTGGGCGGCGGCCAGGCCGCCCGGACCGGCGCCTATCACGTAGACCGGGCGGTCGGCGGGCGTGGCGGAGAGCGGTACGGAAGCGGAACGGGAGTCGGCCATGCTCGGAGCGTAATCACCCACCTGGTTGATGGGTCTCGGTCAAGACCGGAATTGGTTGCGGATTGATCACGTGTGTGGAGATGTGTGCGCTGCAAGTGGCGTAGCCCACGCGGATGGGGAGAAGTTGCCCGCTGCCTCCTCCCGGCGCCGTGGTCCCGGCCCCAGGAGGAGAGGTGGCCACTCGAAGGTGGGCTTTACCCGGCATCTGACGTACCGTCAGATGCCATGGACTCGATATGGCTCGACGGCGCTCAGTGGCTGGCGGTGCTGCGGATCGGTCTCGGTCTGTGGTGGCTGGAGAGCTGGCGGCACAAGGACAAGAAGGCCTGGTTCGAGCGCGGCAGCGGCATCGCCTGGGCGGCGGACGTGGCGGCGGAGCACCGCTGGGCGGCGGTGCGGACCGGCTTCGAGACGGTGGTGAAACCGCGTCCGAAGCTGATGGCGTACCTCGTCGCGTACGCCGAACTCTCCCTCGGCCTCGGCCTGATCCTCGGTTTCCTGACCCCGGTGGCCCTGATCGGCGGGCTGCTGCTGAACGCGGTCTACTTCACGCTGATGATCCACGACTGGGCCGAGCAGGGCCAGAACTCGATGATGGCGCTGATCTCGCTCGTCGGCTTCCTCGGCATGTCGTGGCAGGCGTGGTCGCTGGACGCGTGGCTGGGCTGGTTCCGGTGAGCGCGGTGCGCTACGACCTTCCCGAGCCCGACGCCTTCACGCGCCCCTACTGGGAGGCGGCCGGGCGGGGCCGGCTGCTGATCCGCCGCTGCGGGGCCTGCGGCCGGGCCCACCACTACCCCCGCGAGTTCTGCCCGCACTGCTGGAGCGAGGAGGTGACCTGGGAGGAGGCGAGCGGCCGGGCCGCGCTCTACACCTGGTCCACGGTCCACCGCAACGACCTGCCGCCCTTTCGCGACCGGACGCCGTACGTGGCCGCGGTGGTCGATCTGGCGGAGGGCCCGCGGATGATGACGCAGGTGGTGGACTGCGCGGAGGAGGACCTGCGGGCCGGGCTGCCGCTGCGCGTGACGTTCGTGGAGGGAAGGCCGGTGTTCCGCCCCACGGGCTGAGCTCCTGAGCGAAAACCGGTGTCCTTTCCGGAGGTTCGCGCCGATCATGGGCCGTATGCGCCCTGACAACTGGTGTCTCACCGACGATCTGGACGAGTTCCTCGCCCGCGCCGGCGACTTCCTGCGTTCCCGTCCCGCCCTGCACACGGTCCCGCTGACGGTGACGGACGCGCTGCGCCGCCGCGGGCTGCACCTCTTCGGCGCGGAGGCCCCCCTTTTCGGCCTGCTGGAAGCGGACGACGGCACGGTACGGGCCGCCCTGCTCCACACCCCGCCCTTCCCCGTCCACGTCACCGCGCTCACCCCGCGGGAGGCCGACGCCCTGGCCGTCCGGTACGCGGAGCTGCGCCGCCCGCTCCCGGGGGTCTCCGGGCCGCAGGAGACGGCCGAGGCCTTCGCGGCGGCCTGGCAGCGGCGCACCGGTACGGCGGTCGCCGTCGACAAGCGGCAACGGCTCTACCGGCTGGGCGAGTTGACCGTACCCGAGCCCCGGCCGCAGGGGCGGGCGCGGATCGCCGGGCCGGCCGACCGGGATCTGCTGATCCGCTGGTTCGAGGAGTTCGAGGAGATCACCGGCGGTGTCGGCCAGAACGCGGGCAACTGGGCCGACGCCCGCATCTCCTACGGCGGCGTCACCTTCTGGGAAACCCGCGACGGCGCCCCGCTCGCCATGGCCGGAGCCACCCCCCGGACGGCCGGCCAGGTCCGTATCGCCCCCGTCTACACCCCCGAGGACCTGCGCGGTCGCGGCTACGCGGGCGCGGCCACGGCCGAGGTGAGCCGGGCCGCGCGGGAGGCGGGTGCGGCGGAGGTCCTCCTCTTCACCGACCTCGCCAACCCGACGAGCAACGGGCTGTACCAGCGCATCGGGTATCAGCCGGTCGCGGACTTCACGGTGTGGCGGTTCGGGGGTGCCGAGGGATGAGGCGGGGGAGGCGGACGCCCGCCGGCAGCGGCGGCTCGAAGACGACCAGCGGAGGGACGGAACGATGATCCTGGTGACCGGCGCGAGCGGAAGGGTCGGACGGGCCCTCCTCACGTGCCTTCAGGCCGAGGGGGCGGCCGTGCGGGCGGCGTACCGCGATCCCCGGACCACGGCCCGGGTGACCGAGTCGGGCGGTCGGGCGGTGACGCTCGACCTGGGCAGGCCGGACACGCTCGGACCGGCACTCGACGGTATCGGCACCGTGTTTCTGCTCGGCGCGACGGGCCCCGCCCAGACCGCGCACGAACTCAACATGGTCGAAGCCGCCCGTGCGGCGGGTGCCCGGGTGGTCAAGCTGTCGGTCTGGCGGGCCGACGAGGAGCTCACCCCGATCGCCCGGCTCCACCGGCCCGTCGAACAAGCACTCATCGCGTCCGGACTGCCCTGGACCGTCCTGCGGCCCAACTTCTATCTGCAGAACTTCCTGGGCCGGCCGTCCGTCCGCGAGGCCGGGGAGTTCTCCCTGCCGCTGATCAACGCACCCATCAGCTTCGTCGACACCGGCGACATCGCCCGGGTCGCCGCGCGGGTCCTCACCACCGAGGGCCATGACGGCCGCGTCTACGACCTCACCGGACCGCGGGCACTGACCTACGCCGAGGCCGCGGAAGAGTTCTCCGGCGTCCTCGGCAGGCCGGTGCGCTACGTGGGTCTGTCCGACGACCGGGCGCGCGCGGCCCTGCTCGGTCGTGGCATGCCGGAGTTCCACGCCGATGCCCTGATCGGCGTCGCCCGCGCCTACCGCGACGGCGGCGCCGAGACCGTCACATCGACCGTCGCCGATCTCACCGGCACCCCGGCCCTCGGATTCGCCGAGTTCGTACGCCGGAACCGCCACTTCTTCGCGTGACGGAGGTTCGGCCGGCGGGAGCGTCGTCGGCAGGAGGTCCTCACGGCCACAGCAGGGCCCTGCTCCAGCCGAACTCCGTGCTGCGGTACTCCAGGCGTACATGGCGCCGGTCGGGGTCGCCCTGGAAGAACTCCACCGTTTCGGGGTGCAGCCGGTACAGCGTCCAGGTCGGGGACGGCTCGGCCGGGTTCTCGCGGGCCCGCTCCCAGGCCGTCTGCGACGCCTGCCGCAGCGCCTCCAGCGAGGGCAGCTCCTCGCTCTGCCGGCCGGTGAGCGCCGCGGCCAGCGCCCCCGTCGAGCGGGCGTGCAGATCCGCCTGGCTCTCCCGGGCCGGCGCCGCCGTCACCGGCCCGCGCACCCGCACCTGGCGGCCCAGCACCGGCCAGTAGAAGGCCAGCGCCGCGTACGGGTGGGTGCCGAGGGCCCGGCCCTTGCGGCTGGAGCGGTGCGTGGCGAAGGACCAGCCGTCCGCGTCGGCGCCGTGCAGCATCACGATCCGTACGTCCGGATTCCCCTCCCCGTCCACCGTGGCCAGCGACATCGTGTGCGGCTCCGGCTGCCCTGCCGCCACCGCGTCCGCGAACCAGCTCGTGAACAGCGCCAACGGGGTCGGCGGGGCCGTGTCCGGGTCGAAGGGGCGCAGCTCGGTCGCCCCGGGGGCCCAGACCCGCAGCGAGCGGAGCAGTGCGTGGAGATCGTGTTGTGCCATGGGGCGAGTATCGCCCGGTGCCCCCTCAGTCCCGGCCCAGCACCACCGTCCCCGACGAGCAGAACCACCCGCCGGTCCCGGAGGCGACCCCGAGCCGCGGCAACGCCCCGTCCGCAGCGCGGACTTGACGCTCCCCGCCCTCGCCGCGCAGCTGCCGTACCGCCTCCACCAGCAGGAACAGCCCGCGCATGCCGGGATGCTGGGCGGACAGCCCGCCCCCGTCGGTGTTCACCGGCAGCTCTCCGCCCCGCACCAGCAGCCGGCCCCTGTCCACGAACGCCCCGCCCTCGCCCTTCGCGCAGAAGCCCAGGTCCTCCAGGGTCACCAGGGTCATGTAGGTGAAGGCGTCGTAGATCTCCGCGAAGTCGATCTCGGTGGGGCGCACCCCGGCCCGCTCGAAGGCGAGGCGGCCGCTCACCGCCGCCGGGGACACCGTGAAGTCCGGCCACTCGGACATCGTCGCGTGCGAGACGTGTTCACCGGTGCCGAGGATCCAGACCGGTGCCGTACGGCAGTCCCGGACGTACTCCTCGGCCGCCAGCAGGACCGCCGCGCCGCCGTCCGAGCGCAGGCAGCAGTGCAGCTTGGTGAAGGGGTCGGCGACCATCGGGCCGGCGAGGACGTCGTCGACCGTGATCGGGTCGCGGAACATGGCCTCCGGGTTCAGCGCCGCGTTGGCCCGGGCCTGGACGGCCACCTGGGCCAACTGTTCGAGGGTCGTGCCGTGCTCGGTCATGTGGCGGCGGGCGGCCATCGCGTACTTGGCGATCAGGGTGTGGCCGTAGGGAACCTCGAACTGCAGCGGGCCGCGGGCGCCGAAGGAGAGGTCGCCGGTCCTCCTGCCCGCCTTGACGTCCGCGCGGGCCGTCGAGCCGTAGACGAGGAGGACGGCGTTCGCATGGCCCACCGCTATCGCGTCCGCCGCGTGCGCCGCCATGACCTCCCAGGTCGAGCCGCCGACCGAGGTGGAGTCCACCCAGGTGGGGCGCAGGCCCAGATACTCGGCCACCTCCACGGGGGCCAGGGTGCCGAGCCCGGCGGAGGCGAAACCGTCCACCACCTCACGGCCGAGGCCCGCGTCGGCCAGGGCGCGGCGGGCCGCCTGCGCGTGCAGCGTGTAGGGGGTGGCGTCGTCCACGCGTCCGCAGTCGGAGAGCGAGACGCCCACCACGGCGACTTTCCGGCTTCCCGGAGTCATCACAGCCCACCTTCCCCTGTGCATATCGTTCCCGGACTCCTAATATGACGGTCCGTCAGATGCAGAGGGAAGAGCCATGGACACGCGCCTCACCGCCGAGCAGGACGAGATCCGCCGCACCCTGCGCGAGCTGCTGCACAAGCGGTGCGGCCCGGCGGAGCTGCGGACCGCCCTCGACAGCCCGCCCGGCCACGACCCCCTCCTGTGGTCCGCCCTCGCCGACCAGCTCGGCCTGCCGGGGCTCGCCCTGCCCGAGCGGTACGGCGGTGTCGGCTGCTCGGTCACCGAACTGGCCCTCGCCTGCGAGGAGACCGGCCGCTGCGTCGCCCCCTCCCCGCTGCTCGCCACCTCGGTCCTGACCGCCCCGCTGATCCTCGCCCTCGGAACCGAGGCCCAGCGTGCCGAGCTGCTGCCGCAGCTGGCCACCGGCACCCGCACCGGCGCCCTCGCCGTCCCCGGCCCCGCCCTCACCACCGCCCTCGCCCTGACCGGGGACAACGGAGCCTTCCTGGCCGGCGGCGGACGGGCCGGCGGGGTCCAGGCCCGGCACGCCGACGACGGCTGGCGGCTGTACGGGCAGGCCGACCAGGTGCTGGACGGGCACAGCGCGGGGCTGCTGCTCGTCGCCGCGCACACCGGGGGTTTCGCCCGGTCCCGGACCCTGCTGTTCCTGGTGGCGGGGGACGCACCCGGTGTCGTACGGACCCGGCAGACCGCGCTCGA
Organism: Streptomyces sp. NPDC037288; assembly: GCF_055603265.1. Lineage (NCBI taxonomy): Bacteria > Bacillati > Actinomycetota > Actinomycetes > Kitasatosporales > Streptomycetaceae > Streptomyces > Streptomyces sp. NPDC037288. The sequence goes on along the minus strand of NZ_JBVJVY010000019.1, from coordinate 106,754 downwards.
CGCCACCCGGCCACAGGGGCGGGTACAACTGCGGGACGTGTGGGCGCAGTTGCTGGGGCGGGAGGAGACGGACGTGCTGCCCGCCCTCGCCGCGCTCGGGGAGCCGGCCGCGGCCGTGCTCGCCTGCGAGGCCGTCGGGGCGGCCGACCGGGTGCTGGAGCGCACCGTGGAGTACGTCGGACAGCGCGAGCAGTTCGGGCGGCCCGTCGGGTCCTTCCAGGCGGTGAAGCACCGGCTGGCGGATGTGTACGTGGCGGTGCAGGGGGCGCGGTCGGCCGCGTACTTCGGTGCCTGGGCGGCCTCCGCCCCGGCTTCGCCGTCGGCGGCCTGCGGGTCCGGGGCCGGTGGGCTCGCGCTCGCGCAGGCGCTGGAGGCGCTGCGCCTTGCCGCCGCCGAGGCGGTTCAGCTGCACGGCGGGATCGGGTTCACCTGGGAGCACGACGCGCAGCTGTACTTCAAGCGGGCGGCCGGGGACGAGCTGCTGTTCGGCCCCGTCCACCGGCTGCGGGACCGGGCCGCCGAGGCCGCCGGTCTCTTCGCGGGCGGCGGGGCGGCGGTCTGATGGCCGGCCTCGGTGTCCGCCTCGTGCAGCGGGTGTCCTCCACCCGCGTCTTCGCGAAGGTCGCCCCGCATGTGGTCCCGGCCCTCGACCGGACCGTGCACCGGCTCACCGGGGGCCGGTTCCTGCTCAGCGCCCGGATGCTGCCCGGGGTGATCCTCACCTGCACCGGCGCCCGCAGCGGGTTGCCCCGCAGGACTCCGCTGGCCTGTATGCCGGAGGAGGACGGCAAGAGCTGGCTGCTCGTCGGATCGAACTTCGGCCGCACCGGCCATCCGGCCTGGACGCACAACCTGCTCGCCCGTCCGGAGGCGTCGATCAGCTGGAAGGGCCGGGACATCCCGGTCACGGCGCGACTCCTCACGGGGGAGGAACGTGCGGCGGCCTGGACGGCGCTGCTGGAGTTCTGGCCGCCCTACGCCACCTACCAGGCCCGGGTGACACGGGAGATCCGGCTCTTCCGGCTCACCACGCCGCCCTGAAGGGGCGCGGTGAACCGCGCGACCAGCCACGACGATGCCGCAGCCGCTGGCCGGCACGTCGTGGGACCCCCTGCTGCGCTAGAACGCGGCCAACCGCTCCACCAGCAGAAGCGCCCCGATCCCCAGCATGGCCGCCCCGGACGTACGGGTCACCGCACGAGCCGCAGCCGGCCTCGCGGAGAGCAGCACACGCGACAACGTGCCGACCGTGAGATAGACGACCGCGCAGCACGCCATGTGGAGCAGGCCCAGGGCCGCCGTCTGGGCCGCCACGGGCAGGTGGGTGCCGCGCAGGGTGAGGAACTGGGGCAGGACGGAGAGGTAGAGCAGCAGCCCCTTGGGGTTCAGTCCGCTGATCGTGGCGCCCCTGAGGAAGAGCCTGCCGTCGGCCGGTGAGGTGCCGTCCGCGCCCGGTACCGCCGGCCGGCGCAGTACGCCCCAGCCCAGCCACAGCAGGTAACCGGCGCCCGCCACCGTCAGGGCCGTCAGCAGCTGGGGCGAGCCCGCGACCAGGACCGCGAGACCCGCCGTGGCCAGGGCCGTGTGCAGGGCGTAGCCGCAGACCAGGCCGGCGACCGCGCGCGGCACGGACCGGCCGCGCAGGGCGGTCGCGATGACGTACGCCCAGTCGGCGCCCGGTACACACACCAGCAGCAGGTCCACGGCGAGGAAGGAGAAGAGCAGTCCCGAGTCCATGGTGGGGACATTAGGCGTGAATGGCCCGAAAGTGTTCCCGAAGTTTGCCCGTTCTCTCGTACCCTGAGGGAAGATCTGTCGCATGGACGACGTAGACCGGAAAATCCTTGCGGAACTGCAGCAGGATGGGCGGCTGACCGTGACCGAGCTGGCCGCGCGGGTGCGGCTCAGTGTCTCGCCCTGCCACCGCCGGCTGCGCGAGCTGGAGCGCTCTGGAGCCATCCAGGGCTACCGGGCGGTCGTGGACGCGGCGGCGCTCGGTCTGAACTTCGAGGCGCTCGTGTTCGTCTCCATGCGGCAGGAGGACCGGGACACGGTCGCCGAGTTCGAGCGGGCGGTCGGCGAGCTGGAACACGTGCTGGACGCCCAGCGGCTGTTCGGCGAGCCCGACTACCTGCTCCGGGTCGCCACCGCCGACCTCGCGGCCTTCCAGCGGCTGTACGACGAGCGGCTCGCGACCCTGCCCGGAGTGCAGCGGCTGACCTCGACGCTGGTGATGAAGCACGTCGTACGGGACCGGCCGCTGCCCGCATAGCAGAGCAGGCGGTGGCTCACCGCGAGTGCAGCGCGAGTGAACCACCGCCCGACAGACAGGACTTGGGTACCGGAAAGAGACGGATTCCTACTTGCTCGGCTTCTTCCCGGTCACGCCCAGATGGACCAACAGCGCGAGGTTCGGCTTGAGTTCGGCCTGCTTCACACCCCAGGACGAGAAGCCCTTCTGGTGCGCCGCCACGGCCGCGAGCATCGCGACCAGCGAACCGGCCACCGCCGCCGGGTTCACGTCCTTGTCGACCCTGCCCTTGGACTGCAGCTCGGCGATGGAGTCCGAGAGGGAGTTGTTCACCGAGTTCAGGATCTTCATGCGGATCTTGTAGAACCGTTTGTCCCCCTCGGCCGCGCCGAGGTCGACCACCCGCAGGATCGCGTCGTTCTTGCGCCAGAACTCCAGGAACCCGTCCACGAGTTCCTGTGCGGTCTGCCATCCCGACTTCCCGGCCCAGGACCGGCCCTCCAGCAGTTCGGTCAATCCGGCGCCCTCGGCCGCCATTTGCTCGGCGATCTCCAGGACGGCGCCTTCGACGTCCGGGAAGTACTGATAGAAGGTCGCGGGCGAAGTGCCCGCCTTCCGGGCGACATCGATGACCTTGACGTCCCGGTAGGGGGAGGAGCTGAGCATCTCGCTGAGGCAGTCGAGCAGCTTCTGCCGGGTCGCCTGCCCACGCCGGCCGGCCACGCGGCCGTCGACGGTACGCACTTGTCCTGTCATGCCGTCAGCTTACCGAGGGGTGATCGGAGCGCGATTCGGCCGACTGCAAATGGGGTGCACGGGTGTGCTGAGGGTGGTGTGCCTGGTCTGCGGGGTGCGCGCGGCCCGGTTACTTTGACGGCATGGCCGAAAACAGGGCATCAGGGAATGAAGCGGCGGAAGAGGCCGGAGAGGTGTACGGGGAGGGTGTGCCCTGCTGGGTGGACGCCCAGCTCGCCGACGTCGAGGCCGGCAAGCGGTTCTACGGTGAGCTCTTCGGGTGGTCCTTCGAGGACGCCTACGGCTCCTCGGTGTGGGCCCGGCTGGAGGGGGAGCCCGTCGCCTCGCTGGCCCCCAAGATCGACGGCCGTATGCCCACCGTCTGGACGGTCTCCTTCGCCACCCCCGACGCCGGGGCCCTCGGCCGGCGGATCACCGAAGCCGGCGGGCAGATGGTCATGGCCCCGTTCCCGGTGGGCGACCTCGGCATCGCCGCCCTCGCCGCCGACCCCGAGGGGGCGGTGTTCGGGCTGTGGCAGCCGGGCCGCCACCGCGGCTTCGGGCGGCGGCACGAGCCCGGCACCTTCGTCTGGGCCGAGCTGTACACCCGGGACACCACCGCCGCCAACGCCTTCTACGGCGGCCTCTTCCGCGAGGCCCTCTTCGGTGAGGGTGCGGAGCCCGACTTCGGGCGCGCCCACGTCACCGAGGTCTTCCCGGCCGAGATGCCCCCGCACTTCCTCGCCCACTTCCGGGTCGCGGACCTCGGCGACGCGCTCGGGGCCGCACAGCGGCTCGGCGGCCGGGTGCAGGCGCCACCCTTCGAGACGTCGTACGGACGAGTGGCCGTCGTCACCGACAATCAGGGGGCGTCCTTCGCACTGCTGCAGCGCTGATCCGTCCGCTTTGGTCTGATTGGTGGGGAGACACCCCTATTCTCACCGGGTTCGCAACCAGCGGCCCGGCCAGGAAGAATCGGGGTGCGTGCCGCCACGGCGGTGCGGTGGTGAGACGCTGCACTTCGGTCGCGTACATATGTGGGTGGCGCGGCTCGTACGGGGAGGTGGCAGGCAAGTGGTGGATCAGCTGACGCAGCACGATCCGCGGCGGATCGGGCCGTTCGAGGTGCTGGGCCGGCTGGGCGCCGGCGGCATGGGGCTGGTCTATCTCGCCCGCTCGGCGTCCGGCCGGCGCGTGGCGATCAAGACGGTGCGCACCGAGCTGGCCGAGGACCAGCTGTTCCGGGTCCGCTTCACCCGCGAGGTGGAGGCGGCCCGCGCGGTCTCCGGCTTCTACACGGCGGCCGTGGTCGACGCCGACCCGCGCGCCGCCGTGCCCTGGCTCGCGACCGCGTACGTCCCCGCGCCCTCCCTCGAGGAGATAGTGAACGACTGCGGGCCGCTCCCGGCCCAGGCGGTGCGCTGGCTGGCGGCGGGTGTGGCGGAGGCCCTGCAGTCCATCCACGGCGCGGGGCTCGTCCACCGCGACCTGAAGCCGTCCAACGTGCTCGTGGTCGAGGACGGCCCCCGGGTGATCGACTTCGGTATCGCCTCCGGCGTCTCGAACACGCGCCTGACCATGACCAACGTCGCCGTCGGCACCCCCGCCTACATGTCCCCGGAGCAGGCCAAGGACTCCCGCAGCGTCACCGGCGCCAGTGATGTCTTCTCGCTCGGCTCCACCCTCGTCTTCGCGGCCACCGGCCACCCGCCCTTCCACGGCGCCAACCCGGTCGAGACCGTCTTCATGCTGCTGCGCGAGGGCCCCGACCTCACCGGTCTGCCCGACGAGCTGCGCCCGCTGATCGAGGCCTGCATGCAGATGGAGGCCCCCGCCCGGCCCAGCCCGGCCGACCTCCAGGCCCAGCTGGCTCCCCATCTCTTCGGCTCCGGCTCCGACGACAGCGGCACCGCCTCCGCCTGGCTGCCCGAGAAGGCCGTCGCCCTCATCGAGGCCCGCCGCGGCGGGCGCCCCGCCGCAAAGCCGTCCCCGGCGCCGGCCGGCGGCCCCAGGAGCGGCGGCCGCTCGGCCGTGCCCCCGCCGCCCCCGTACGACCCGCCCGTCCCCGCCGGCGCCTCCGCCGTCGCGCCCGACACCGGCCCGGTCCGGCTGGCCGGCGCCCAGGTGCCCATCGGTCCCGGCCCGCGCGTCGCCGACGCCCGCGCCGCCGCCGTCAAGGCGCCCCCGCCGGAGGCCGGCCTGGTCGCCAGCTGGTCCCGCCCGCGCACCGGTGTCGCCGGCACAGACCCTGCCGTAGGCCCTGCCGTGCCGCCGGCCCCGCCCCAGCCCCCGGAGACCGCGAGCGGCTGGCGGCCCTGGCGGTTCCGCATGTCCAACGAGGTCTGGGGGACCCCCGCCGTCGACGGCGACCTGGTCTACGTCACCTCCTTCGAGGTGCACGCCCTGGACGTGGGCACCGGCCGCCGCCGCTTCAAGACGCGGGACGTCGCCTGGTCGATGGCGGTGGCGGACGGCCGTATCCACGCCTCCGACGGCCCGACCCTGTTCGCCCTGGACGCCCGCGAGGGCACCGACCTGTGGCGGCTGTCCACGGACGCCTGGGTGTACTCGCTCAAGGCCGACCGCGGCACGGTCGTCACCGGCACCCGGGGCGGCGGCGTCCAGGGCTGGGAGGCGTCGGGCGGGCAGAAGCTGTGGGAGGTCACCGGCTGCCAGACCGACTTCGAGTCCCCCGAGTCCGGCCCGCTCGTCCACGACGGCACGGTCTACGTCTGGCAGGACGCCCGGCTGCGCGCCCTGGAGGCCCGCACCGGTGAGGAGCGCTGGTCGTACCCGGTCGGCGACGCCGCGTCCTGCGGCGGCGTGCCCGTCCGTCTCACCCCGGCGCCCGACGGCTACGTCTACGTCTCGGCCGGCACCCGCGTCCTAGCCGTCGAGGCGGCGAGCGGCCGGGTCCGCTGGCACTTCGAGGCGCCCGCGGTCTTCCTGTCCCCGCCCGCCTTCACCCCGGGCCCGGCGGTGACGGGCGGCGGCGTGTACCTCGCCGACTACCTCGGCACGGTCTACGCCCTCGACGCCACCGACGGCCGCGACCGCTGGCGCATCGCCACCGAGGCCCGCTCCTCCGTCGAACCGGTGCTCGTGGCGGCCGGCCACGTCCATGTCGGCAGCGGCAAGGGCCTGTACACCCTGGACGCGGTCACCGGTACGCCCAAGTGGCGCTTCCAGGCGGGCGGCGACCTGGTGGGCGCCCCCGCGGTGGCCGAGGGCCGCATCCACTTCGGCTCCACGGACCATCTTCTGTACACGTTGAAGGCGGACGACGGCCGGCTCAGGTGGAAGCTCGCCACCGGCGGCGAGATCACCGGCTCCCCGGTCGTCAAGGACGGGGTGGTGTACGCGTGCAGCAAGGACCGGTGTGTGTATGCGCTGGACGCGGAGAAGGGGACGGGAACGGCACGCACCGCGTGAGGACGTGACGGGGGTGCGTGACGGCCGTCGTACCGGTGTGTCACGGAAGGGCTCCAGACGGCGGCCGTCCCAGGGCTGACGCTACCCCCGGCGCACGGCAGCCGCCATGCGGTTCCCCCGTACGGATAGGGTGGTGGCATGCCCATGCCTGCACGGACACGCACGCTGAGGTTCACGGCCGTGCTGACCTTCGTGGTCCTCAGCCTGACCGGCTTCTCGACCGGCCGGCACCACAGCCGCCACGGAGGCTCGGGCGGAGGAGGCGGGTGCAGCAGCTCGCACCAGGACCACGACACCTCGACGTCGTCCACCTCGGGCGGCGGCTCGTACGGCGATTCGGACGACGACGGCTACAGCAGCGGCGGCACGAGCACGAGCGGCGGTACCTACCGTCGCCTTCCCACGCACCGCGCCACCTCCACACCGTCCGGCAGCGGCAGCGGCACACCTCTGGCGGACGGTACGGCGAAGCTGATCAGCTGCGCGACCGCGCGGAACCCGTACGCGACGGTGCAGGTCACCAACCCGAACGGCCGCCGGGCCGGCTTCGACGTCCAGGTCTCCTTCATGGCCGACCGCACGTCCATGCTCACCTCGCAGCACGCGCAGGTCTCCGTACCGGCCAACGGCACGAACACCGTCAAGGTCCCGTTCGACAAGGCCAACCTCGACCTGCTGGACCACTGCGAGGCAAACCCGCGGGCGCGGTTCGACGACCAGGGCGGCTAGGTGAAAGAAATCGCGATGGCCGCGAGGGACTTTGACGGGGTGATGTTCGGCCTCGGCGGGCAGGACCTCATGGGGACGCTTGGAGAACAACAAGACGGAATATGCGAAACCTTCTTCATCAAGTACGATCTCGGTGTTCGCGGGATGTGGGTCGGCACGACAACTCTGCATATCGACCCTCCGTTCGCTTACCGCTGGCTCGCTACTTTTGTCAAGAACCGGCAACCGCGGGATCCGACGCCAAGGCGCATGGATTTAAAGGTCGGGCACGAGGAAGTCGGCCTTCCCGGCGGAATTTCGAGCAGATTGCAGGCTTACCGGCTGGGATCGGTCATCGCGCTCTCTGCCGAAGTGGATTACCTCGGCTGGTTCGCAATTGGCGAGCTTGACTTGGTCTGTGCGCAGTGGACCGAAATCAGGTCTGTCACATAACTCACCGTGCTGGCTGCCCGCTTCGGGCCAAGGGGCCCCTGGAGAGCGTCCGGTGGATCCGGGAGCTGCGGGTTCAGACCGGCATCCGCTGGGACAAGGCTGAGCGAGGGCGAGTTCCTCGTCGGCGCGGTCCGGGACCACGAGGGCCCTTCTGTGGGTGTAGACGTCGCAATCCACACCGAACCGGAAGACCCTCACCTGTTCAGGATCCCCCAGCCGAGACCTGGCTCACCCGTCCACAACCTCCCGGACAGAACACCTAGCGCAGCCGGAACCCCCGCCGCCTCCCGGTGAACAGCTCCGCCTGCCGCGCGGCCGGCAGGCTGCCGAGGGCGATGAGCTGCGGGGCCTGGGCGAACGCCTGGGCCAGCCCCGCCTCCCTGGCCGCCCACAATGCCCGCACGGTCCCCTGCACCCCCTCCGCCGGAAACCCGGCGATGACGGTGGCGCAGCGCACGGCCGCCGCCAACGCCCCGCCCTCCTCCGTGACTTCGGAGACGAGCCCGATCTCATGGGCCCGCCGGGCGGAGATCCGCTCGGCGGTGCCCATCAGCATCATGCGGGCCACTTCCCCGTACGGCATCCGGGCGGCCATCAGCATGGACTCGTAGGCGCTGACCATGCCGTAGGCGGTGTGCGGATCGAAGAACCCGGCCGTCGGGTCGGCGACGACGAACTCGCTCTCGCCCAGCAGATAGAAGGCGCCCCCGCAGGCCATCCCGCGCACGGCGGCCACGACGGGCTTCCACAGGTCGTTCGCCTTCGGCCCGATCCGCAGCAGCGGATCGTCCTGCGAGTACGGCGACGAGGGCTGCGGCACGACGACGTCCCGGTCGATCCCGGTGCAGAACGCCCGCTCCCCGCTCCCGGTGAGCACGACGGCCCGCACCGAGTCGTCGAACCGCAACGCCCGCCAGGCCCGGGTGAGTTCGCGGGCCATGTCCAGGTCGATGGCGTTGAGCCGGTGCGGCCGGTCGAGGGTGACGACGGCGACCCCGCTGTCCTTGTCGGTGTCCACCCGCACGGTGCTCACGCGAGCACCCACTGCGGGAGCCCGCCGTCGCCGAAGACCACCTGCACCCGGGCGCCGATCCTCAGGCACCGCGGATCGACGGAGTCGAGCCGGGCCCCGGCACCGCTGACCAGATTCCCCACCAGCCTGATCCGCGGGTGGTCCTCCAGCTCCACCACGACGACGTTGTACGGCGCCTGCTCGGCGTAGTCGGGCAGCAGCGGCGGATGCGGCACGACGTACGACCAGATCCGTCCGCGCCCGCTGGTGAGCCGCCACTCGGTCGAGAAGGACTGGCAGTGCGGGCAGCAGGGGCGGGGCGGGAAGCGAGGTTCGCGGCAGTCGCCGCAGGCCTGGACGCGCAGTTCACCGCGGGCCGCGTACTCCCAGAAGGGGGCGCCGTCGGTGTCGGTGACGGGAGTCAGCATGCTGGATCAACTCCTCAGCAGCAGAGCGGACGTCGGGACGCCTTCCCCTGCTGTGACCAGACAGGTGGCGGCCCCCGGAACCTGCGCGGTACTGGTTCCGCGCAGCTGCTTCACCCCTTCGTTGATGAGGTTGAAGCCATGGACGTAGGCCTCGGAGAGCCCGCCCCCGCCGGTGTTGAGGGGCAGCCGCCCCCCGATCTCCAGCGCGCCCTGTTCGGTGAACGCGCCCCCCTCTCCCCGCCCGCAGAAGCCGTATCCCTCCAGGGAGAGCGGGATGAGGGCGGTGAACGCGTCGTAGATCTGCGCCACGTCCACGTCGTCCGGGGTGAAGTCGGCGTGCTTCCACAGCTGCCGGGCGGCGGTCCAGGCGGGGCCGGTGAGGGGGTCGTCGTTCCAGTAGTTGACCATGCCGTGGTGCTGGGCGGGCAGGCCCTGGGCGGCGGAGTGGACGTACACGGGCTTCCTGGCGCAGTCCCGGGCGCGTTCTCCGGACACGAGGACGCAGGCGAGGGCCCCGTCCGTCTCCAGGCAGTTGTCGAAGAGGCACAGCGGCTCACTGATCCACCGGGAGGTCATGTACATCTCGCGGGTCAGCGGCCGTTCGTACATCACGGCGGCCGGATTCTGATTGGCCCGGTTCCGGCAGGCGAGGGCGATGTTGAAGAGGTGATCGCGGGTGGCGCCGTACTCGTGCATGTAGCGGCGGGTGAGCATGGCTATCTCGTCCGCCGGGCGCAGGAGGCCGAAGGGCCGCGTCCACTGGGCCGGGGTGGGCAGCTGCACGGTGGTACCGGCCCACGGCCGGGGCCCGCTGCCCCGTTTCCGTGAGCGCCAGGCGACACCGACGGTGGCCTGGCCGGAGGCGATGGCGGCGGCGAGGTGCGCGACCGTGGCGCACGAGCCGCCCCCTCCGTACCCCACCTTGCTGAAGAAGGTCAGGTCGCCGAACCCCACGGCCTTCGCCAGCTCCACCTCGTCGGTCTCCTCCATGGTGTAGGAGGCGAGTCCGTCGACCTCACCGGGCGCGATCCCGGCGTCGTCGAGCGCGGCGAGTACGGCCCGGCAGGCGAGCGTCTTCTCGTCCTCCGCCAGGTGCTTGGCGAACGCGGTCTGCCCGATCCCGACGACGGCGGTGGCGTCCTTGAACCCGGTTGGTGCCATGGCGTCCCCCTCACAGCTGACCTGACAGGCCGTCAGATTACAGCTAATCTGACGGTTAGTCAGCTATGAGGGTGGCAGGGGGCTGCGATGAGCGACTGGGGCGACAGGAGCGACGGGAGCACCGTCCCCGATCTGGTCCGGTGGTCGGCCGAGCGGTACGCGGACAGGGAGGCGGTGGTCGAGGGCCGCACCAGGATCACGTACGCCGAACTCGGCGCCCGGGTCGAGCGCGCGGCGGCGGCCTGCCTGGCGAGCGGGGTGCGGGTCGGTGACCGGGTGGCGGTCTGGGCCCCCAACTCCCTGGACTGGATCGTGTCGGCCCTCGGCGCGGTGACGGCGGGCGCGGTCCTGGTCCCGCTGAACACCCGCTTCAAGGGCGCGGAGGCGGCGGACGTACTGCGCCGCAGCGGCGCCCGGCTGCTCTTCGTGACGGGCACGTTCCTGGGCACGTCGTACGTGGCGAGCCTGCGGCGCGCGGCGGGGGAGGGGGCGCCGGAGGTGCCGGCCGGAGCGGGTGGCCGGGGCGCCCCGCTCCCCGCCCTGCCGGACCTGATGGAGGTGGTGGTCCTGTCGCAGGACGCACCCCCGGACTTCCGCACCTGGAAGGACTTCCTGGCGGGAGGGGAGGGCGTGGCCGGGTCCGAAGTGGAGGCCCGGCGGAGCCGGTTGGACGGCTCGGCCCTGTCGGACATCATCTACACCTCGGGCACGACGGGCCGCCCGAAAGGCGCGATGATCACGCACACCCAGACCCTCCGGGCGTACGAGACCTGGGCGGACCTGGCAGGCCTGCGCGCGACGGACCGCTACCTGATCATCAACCCCTTCTTCCACACCTTCGGCTACAAGGCGGGGGTGATCGCCTGCCTGATGCGCGGGGCGACGATGATCCCGCAGCCGGTGTTCAACGTGGAGACGGCCTTGGCGAACATCGCGGCGGAACACATCTCGGTGCTCCCCGGCCCGCCCACCCTCCACCAGTCCCTCCTGGACCACCCGTCCCGGGACGCGTACGACCTCTCTGCGCTGCGCCTGGTGGTGACGGGCGCCGCGGTGGTGCCGTTGCGCCTGGTGGAGCGCCTGCGCGGGGAACTGGGCGTGGACACGGTCCTCACGGCGTACGGCCTCTCGGAGGCGAGCGGCGTCGTCACGATGTGCCGGCGCGGCGACGACCCGTCGGTGATCGCGTCCACCTCCGGCCGCGCGATCCCCGGCACGGAGGTGAGGGTGGTGGACGCGGTGGGCGCCCCGGTACCCGCCGGCACCTCGGGCGAGGTGCTGGTCCGCGGCTTCAACGTCATGCGCGGCTACTACGAGGATCCCCAGGCCACCTCCGAGACGATCTCGGCGGACGGCTGGCTCCGCACGGGCGACGTGGGCGTCCTGGACGAGTCGGGCAACCTGCGCATCACGGACCGCATCAAGGACATGTTCATCGTCGGCGGCTTCAACGCCTACCCGGCGGAGATCGAGCAACTGCTGGGCACCCACCCGGACGTGGCCGACGTCGCGGTGATCGGCATACCCGACCCCCGGCTGGGCGAGGTGGCCAAGGCCTACGTGGTACGCAGACCCGGTTCGATCCTGACCTCGGACGACCTGATCGCCTGGTCCCGCCGCGAGATGGCGAACTACAAGGTGCCGAGGTCGGTGGAGTTCGTCTCGGAACTCCCACGGAACGCGAGCGGCAAGGTGGTGAAGGGAGTTTTGCGGGGGAGGCGGTGAGTTGCACTTCTGGCACCGCGAAGTGACCGTGGGGCCGCCCGCTTCCTCGGCCAGTGTCGTGCCTCCGCGAGGCGAGTCAAGGGCGCTGCGCGTCGCCTTCGGCGATGGCCCTCTCCGGGCCACCCTTGACACGCCTCGCCCCACCACGGGTGAGAAGCGAGCGGGCAGCCCGGGGAAAGTGGCCGGCTTGCCGGGGTCGGGCCCTACGCCGGCTGCGTTCGCGTCGTCGGCGGAGGAGGCGCGACCGCGTCTCGCCTGCACGCCGGGTGGGGGCGGCGGCTTGCGGTGCGTCGGTGGGCGCGCCAGCGGGGTGGCGGCACGCCGGGTGGGTTCGGCGGCTTGCACTGGGTGGAGGTGAGCGCCGGGGTGGTCGGGGCGCCGGGGGTGGGGGTGAGCGCGGGGGGTGGTCGGGGCGCCAGGTGGGGTTGGTGGCTCTCGGTCGGGGGGAGCGGCGCGCCAGGTGGATGGTTCGCAGGGTCGGTTGGCGGCGTGCGGGCGGCAGGAGTTGGCGACGGACGGGGCAACTGGGCGCCCCGGGAGGCGACTCGGGTAGCCGACGGCCTTCAGAGCGCCCCTTCTGTCACACCAGCCCCAGGGGCCGCGGGCAGGGGAGTAATCGGCAGACTTGGGCCAGTCGGGGAGGGCTGCCCTGCCTATCTCCTGAGGAAGAGAGCGCCCAAAGATTCCAATCCCTGCTGTCCCCACCTTCGGGGCCCTCGAATGGCGGGATGACGCGCCACCAGGCCACGTGGAGTGGGGCCCCCTCGCGCTCACCGCAAGTCGCCGAACCCATCCGGAGTGCCCGACCTCGCTGGGGCGCCCCCCACTCACCGCAAGCCGCCAATCCCCCGGCGTGCCGGCGACGCGCGGTCGCGCCCGTCAACCCCGGCCCAGAACGCAGCCGAGCCATGCCGCAAACCCCACCAGGCCACCCGCCTTTCCGGGCCGCTCGCTCGCTTCTTCCCCGTGCTGGAGCGAGGCGTGTCTAGGGTGGCCCGGAGGGTCATCGGCGGCAGCCGACGCGGAGTGGAGCGCAGCGGAACGCAGCGCCCTTGACTCGCCTCGCGGAAGCACAACCCTGGCCAAGAAGCGGGCGGCCCCACGGTCACCGGGAGTCGCGGGCCAGGGCAGCCAGGGTGGCCCTGATCTCCTCGACCATGTACTCAGGGCGATGGAAAACGTCCTCGGCGCTGAAGCGGAGGAGGCTGCGGATCTCGGGACACCTCAGGATCTGGTTGAAGCGGGCAACGTCCCTTCGATGGGCGTCACGAGTTCCGTGGTAGGCGTATCCCTCGATCTCCACCGCCAGCCCTGCCGCCCTGAACAGGAAGTCGACGACGCGGCGACTGCCTTCCGGGGTGCGTAGCTCGGCCTGGCTCTCGGGGTGCAGGTCGGCGTCGTACATGCGCAGTCGGGCAACCGTCTCGGCGGGTGAACCGGCGAGGGGGTCGGTCAGGCGCAGCCAGTTCCGGGCTCTGACCGACCCTTGCGAGATCGTCTCGAGCGCCGCGGCGATCTCGTCCAGCTTGGTGAGCGGTGCGCGACGGATGTGCCCGATCCTGCGGTACGTCAGCGCCGAGTCCACGGCGACGATCGCCTCGTCCCTGGGGCCGCGCCGGAGCAGGTCGGCGAGGGTGCGGGTGGGGGTGGTGAGCCGTAGCCCCTGTCGTTCCACCACGTCCCTCGTGGTGAGCGGCATCCGGTGGACGCGCACGCCGTCGCTAACACCGCGGACGGTGAGCTGCGGGTCGATGAACTCCAGCGACGTCCTGCGGCCACCTCCGAGCATCTCGATCCGCCAGAGGGCGGCCGCTGAACCGTGGCTCACGATCAGCCGGGGTTCGCGGAGCAGCACGGCCCGGAGGTGAGTGAGCAGGTCCGCCTCCCGCCCCGGCTCGGCCCAGGCGCACTGCCGCAGCCGGGTCCAGCCCTCTGCCCGCAGCGCACGCGTGAGACTGCGCCGGGGCCAGCCGGCCTCCACGGCACGCCAGGTGAGCAGGACGCCCCCGTCTGCCAGCGCCCTCAACCCCGTCCGCTCCACCCCGGCAAGATCGCAGAATCCGCGACTTGCCGCTTGGCCTGTGGATAACCGGGCGGGATCAGCCCTTCAGCGAGGCGAGAAAGGTGGACCAGGCGAGGGGCGGGAAGAGGAGTACGGGTCCCTCCTGGGCCTTCGCCGCACCGTACGCCGCTACCTGGGCGCTCCCTGCGCCGATGTCCAGCTCTGCGTCACCGAACTCTTCACCAACGTGATCCGGCATGTGGGGGAGGGGGCCACTGTCCGTGTGCGGGTGGTCCGAACAGACGGCAACCGCACCGTGTCGAGGTCACGGACCCGGCTGGGCACGGTTCGCGGCAGTGGGCCAAAGCATCTGCACCCGGACACGCCTCGGCCGCGACGGCTCCCCCTCGGCGCCGTCGCGGCCGGTCCCCCGTCGGTCTGTGGATCAGGCGGGCTCGGACGTGACGTGGGTGTTGTCCGGGGTCACCGTGCCGTCGGCGGCCGCTGCCTCGACGTCCGTGACGTGGGTGTTGAGCGGCTTGACCGTCTCGTCCGCCGGAGCGTCGGTGACATGGGTGTTGAGCGGCTTGACCTTCCCGCCCGCCGGAGCGTCGGTGACGTGGGTGTTGTCCGGCTGGACGATCGTGTCGTTCTGGGTGTTGCTCATGGTGCCTCCCCTGGGTGGATCGTGTGGAACGTGAGGCCCGCCCAGTCATTCCCCCGAGGATGGCCGGGCGGGCCTCACAGGCCGCCCCACCCTAATCTCCTCCGGTACGGGCGACCCTCACCGCGGTCCGTCTGCCCCCCGACGCGACGGATCGACAACCACGAGAGTGCAGGGTCGGGATAAACGAACGATGAACGTCCCGGCAGAACGTCAGGCGGCCGCCACCGGAGCAAGGAGTTTGCGGACGTCGGCGGCCTCCGGGGCGTTCAGGTTCTCGTAGATCTCCAAGGCCTCCCGCCAGCAGACCTGGGCCCGGCCGGAGTGGCCGATGCCGTTCAGGGCTCTGCCCAGCACGGTCAGGACGTGGCCGCGGCGCCACTCGCCTCCGATACCTCGCAGGACGGTGAGCGCCATCTCGGCGTTGCTCGCGGCCTGGCCCGGCTTGCGAGCGTCCAGGTCCACCTCCGCGAGCCGGCAGAGCGTCATTCCCTCCCACAGCCGCTGACGGCTGTCGCGGAAGACGCGCAGGGCCACTTCCAACTGCTCGGTGGCGCTGCTGTGCTGCCCGCTTTTGCCGAGGGCCATGCCGAACGCGTAGCGCCCGTTCGCTCCTCTGAGGGTGTGCCCGAGCTCCTGGTAGATCTCCGTGCCCTGGCGGGCGAGGACAACCGCGGTTTCGGCACGGCCTGTCGCCAGGTGCAGACGCGACAGGTTGCACAGGGCGGCCGCCGTACCCGCGAGGTCACCACAGCTGCGGAACTTCTCGATGGCCTGGCTGAAATAGCCTTCGGCGTCGTCGTGCCGGTTCTGGTAGAAAGCCGTGCTGCCCAGCACGTTCGCCGCCCAGCAGGAGGGCAGCGGATCGTGAGCGGCCTCAGCGAGCTGGAACGCCTCCCTGGCCTCGCGGTACGCCTGGTCGAACACGCCGGAGAAGAGCCGGGCGTTGCTCAGAACGACCGAAGCCCTGCCCTCGGCACGCACGTCGCCTGCGGCCTGTGCGGCCTTCCGCAGCGCGGCGGCGACCGCTTCGTAGTCCCTCGAATTGGCGCCGGATTCGGCAAGGTCGACGGATGCCCACAGGAGATCGATCGCTCGCCGCAGCGTACTTCCACAGGCGGACTGCCGTACGCAGGCGAGCAGACAGACCGCCTCCGCGTACAACCAGTCCTGCGCCCGGTGCCGGTCGTCGAACGTCAGCCCCGCATAGTCGGTCGGCTCCAGGTGATCCACCAACCGGTCCCCCGGCCGCTCCATCGCATAAACCTGGGCCGCCGTGGCCAGGTAGAAGTCCAGCAGCCGCGACATCGCGGCCTTCCGTTCGGTCGGCGGTTGCTCGTCCCTCTCCGCGCAGGCACGCGCGTAGAGCCGGACCAGGTCGTGGAAGCGGTAGCGGCCGGGGGCCGCCGACTCCAGCAGGGACGTGTCCACCAGGGACTCCAGGAGGTCCTCCGTCTCCTCCGGCGGGAGGTCGAGGACCGCCGCGGCGGCGGCCAGGGAGATGTCGGGGCCGTCGGCCAGGCCCAGCAGGCGGAAGGCGCGGGCCTGGGCCGGCTCCAGCTGGCCGTAGCCCAGTTCGAAGGTGGCCTTGACCGCCAGGTCGCCGGCCTGCAGTTCGTCCAGGCGGCGGCGTTCGTCCGCCAGCTTCGCCGCGAGGACCGAGACGGTCCAGGTGCGGCGGGCTGCCAGGCGGGAGGCTGCGATGCGGATCGCCAGGGGGAGGAAGCCGCAGGCCGCCACCACGTCCAGGGCGGACTCGCGTTCCGCCGCCACCCGCTCCTCGCCCACGATCCGCGTGAACAGGGAGAGCGCCTCGTCCGGGGACATCACGTCGAGGTCGACCAGGTGCGCCCCGGCCAGATCGACCATGCGGACGCGGGACGTCACCAGCGCCGCGCAGCCCTCCGTGCCCGGCAGCAGCGGGCGTACCTGTGCCGCGTCCTTCGCGTTGTCCAGCAGGACCAGGACCCGGCGGCCGTCCAGGACGGAGCGGTAGAGGGCCGCGCGCTCCTCCAGGCTGTCCGGGATCGCCGAGTCCGACGTGCCCAACGCGCGCAGGAAGGAGCCCAGTACCGTTTCCGGTTCCGCGGGACGCGCCCCCGCGCCCTGCAGGTCCACGTACAGCTGGCCGTCCGGGAAGGTCCCCCGTGCCCGGTGGGCCACGTGCACCGCCAGGGTCGTCTTGCCGACGCCGCCGATGCCGGCCAGGGCCGAGACCGCCATCACCCGGCTCGTCGTCCCCGACGCCTCCGACGCCGACGACAGCACCTCGCTCAGCTCGGACACGAAGGACGCCCGGCCCGTGAAGTCGGGCACGGACGCGGGGAGCTGGGCCGGGCGGACGGGGACCACCGCGGTTTCCGTCGCCGGAGAGGACGGCTCCGCCAGGGCGGGGTCCGCCTGCAGGATCCGCCGCTGAAGGTCCCGAAGCCCCGGCCGCGGATCGACCCCCAGCTCCTCGGCCAGGAGGCGGCGGGTGTCGGCGTAGACCGCCAGCGCCTCCGCCTGCCGTCCGCTGCGGTACAGGGCCAGCATCAGGAGCTCGCGCAGGCGTTCCCGCAGGGGGTGCGCCGCCGTCAGCGCCGTCAGTTCGGAGACCGCCTCCGCGTGGCAGCCCTGCTCCAGGTCCATGTCCAGGCGGGACTCCAGCAGTCCGAGGCGCCATTCCTCCAGGCGGACCCGCTGGGCCTCGGCGTACGGGCCGGGGACGCCCGCCAGAACCTCGCCGTCCCACATGCCCAGGGCCTGGTTCAGCAGCTCGCGGGCCCGGCACAGGTTGCCCGTGCCGCGTGCCTTCTCGGCCTCCGCCGCCAGGTCCTGCGCGACCGCCAGGTCCAGGGCGCCCTCGCCCAGCGAACGCACCGCGTAACCGCCGGACTCGCTGACCAGGACGCCGGCGTCCAGGATCTTGCGCAGACGGGAGGCGTACGTGCGCAGTGCCGCCAGCGCCTGCGACGGGGGCTCGGTGCCCCATACCGCGTCGATCAGCTCCGGTGCCGTCGCCGTACGGCCCTCGCGCAGCAGCAGGGCGGCCAGCAGGGCCCGCTGCTGGGGGGAGCCCGTGCTGAGCTGCTCCTCGCCGCGCCAGGCCCGCACCGGACCGAGCACGCCGAACCGCAGCGCCTCCTGCTCCGTGACGGTCACGGAGCCGGGACGCCGCTGCTCAGGCACTCGCGGCCCACCATCCATGCGCTCGTCCCCCTCGACATCTCGAACAACCCCGTCAGTTTGCCTTGTTAGGGCCGGTTCCGTCAGCCGGGGGAGACGCCGATCGCGGGGTGGTGCGGCTCAGTCCACAAAGCCCTCACACCCTCTTCGCAGCCTCACGGCCCCACACGGTAGCTGACGGGTCGTCAGATCGGCGCTAACGTGAGGCCCATGGAGACCACACAGTTCCCGCTGATCATCTCCGTCGACGACCACACCGTGGAGCCCGCCACCGTCTGGCAGGACCGGCTGCCGAAGAAGTACCTGGAGGTCGGGCCCCGGATCGTGCGTGCGCCCCTGAAGGAGATGACCTTCCTGGGCGGGCGCTTCAGCCCCGTCATGGGCGAACCCGGCAGCACCGAGGGGCCCCTCGGCGACTGGTGGGTCTACGAGGGCCTGCGGCGCCCGCTCACCCGCCTCGACACCGCCGTCGGGTACGACCGGGACGAGGTCAGGCTGGAGGTCATCACGTACGAGCAGATGCGGGCCGGGTCGTACGACGTGCCCGCCCGGCTCGCCGACATGGACGTCAACCACGTCCAGTCCGCCCTCTGCTTCCCCACCTTCCCCCGCTTCTGCGGGCAGACCTTCGCGGAAGCGGAGGACAAGGAGCTCGCGCTGCTCTGCGTCCGCGCCTACAACGACTGGATGGTGGAGGAGTGGTGCGGGCCCGACGCGCGCGGCCGGCTCATACCCCTCACCCTCATCCCCCTGTGGGACGCCGAGCTGGCCGCCCGGGAGGTCCGGCGGAACGCGGCGCGAGGTGTGCGGGCCGTCGCCTTCTCCGAGATACCCCCGCACCTCGGTCTGCCGTCCGTCCACACCGACGACTGGGACCCGTTCCTCGCGGCCTGCGACGAGACGGGCACGGTCGTCGCCATGCACATCGGCTCCAGCAGCCGCATGCCCTCCACCTCGGCCGACGCCCCGCCCGCCGTCGGCTCCACCATCACCTTCGCCAACTGCTGCTTCTCGATGGTCGACTGGCTGATGAGCGGCAAGTTCGAGCGGTTCCCGAACCTGAAGGTCATGTACGCCGAGGGGCAGATCGGGTGGATTCCGTACATCCTTGAGCGCGCGGACGTGGTGTGGGAGGAGAACCGGGGGTGGGGCGGGGTCGCCGACAAGGTCACCCGGCCGCCGTCCGAGCTGTTCGCCGGGCATGTCTACGGCTGCTTCTTCGACGACGCCTTCGGGCTCAGGAACCTGGACGCCATCGGCACGGGCAACGTGCTGTACGAGACCGACTACCCGCACTCCGACTCCACCTGGCCCAAGTCACGCGAGGTGGGCGAGGCGCAGATGGGGCATCTGGCGGCCGACGTGGTCGAGCGGATCGTACGGGGCAACGCCATCGAGCTGCTGGGGCTCACACCGGAAGGCCTGTGGCGGTGAGCGCCCTGGCGTACGGCATCCAGCTGCCCGTCCAGTCGCAGAGCACCCTGTACGCGGAAGGCTGGGAGGCCGGCGCCGGACCGCAGGACCTGGTGGCCGTCGCGCGGGCCGTGGACGGCGCCGGTTTCGACTACCTGGCCTGCTGCGACCACGTGGCCGTCCCGCGCCGGCTCGCCCCGGCCATGAGCACGGTCTGGTACGACCCCGTCGCCACCCTCGCCCATCTCGCCGCCGTGACCGGGCGGGTCCGGCTGCTCAGCCATGTGGCCGTCGTGGGGCTGCGGCACCCGCTGCTCACCGCCAAGCAGTACGCCACCCTCGACCACCTCTCCGGCGGCCGGCTGATCCTCGGGGTGGGGGCCGGGCATGTGCGGGAGGAGTTCGAGGTGCTCGGCGTGGACTTCGAGCGGCGCGGGGCCGTGCTCGACGAGACGATCGACGCGCTGCGGGCCGCGCTCGGACCGGAGGAGTTTCCGGAGCACCACGGGAAGTTCCACGACTTCGGCGGGCTGGGGCAGCGCCCGCGGCCCGCGCAGCCGGACGTACCGCTGTGGGTCGGCGGCTCCTCGCCCGCCGCCGTACGCCGGGCCGCGCTCAAGGGCGACGGCTGGCTGCCCCAGGGGGATCCGCGGGAGCGGCTGCCCGCGCAGATCGCCCGGCTGCGGCAGCTGCGGGAGGAGGCGGGCGTACAGGGCCCGTTCACCGTCGGCGCGATCGCCGAGCCGCTGTACGTCGGGCGGCCCGGCTGGGAGGTCGGGCGGCGGACCCTCGCCGGGGCACCGGAGGAGATCGCCGAGTCGCTGGGGGCGTACCGGGCGATGGGCGTGGACCAGGTCCAGGTGCGGTTCCGCAGCCGGAGCCGCGCCGAACTCGTCGAGCAGATCGAGCGGTTCGGGGCAGAGGTCGCACCCCGGCTGCAGTGAGGAGGGCACCATGGGCAAGCTGGACGGGCGGGTCGTCATCGTCACCGGGGCGGCGCGCGGACAGGGTGAGCAGGAGGCGCGGCTCTTCCGGGCGGAGGGGGCGCGGGTGGCCGTCGCCGATGTGCTGGACGACCGGGGGAAGGCCCTGGCCGAGGAGATAGGCGCGGTGTACGTGCACCTCGACGTGGGCACCGAGGAGGGCTGGCGGGAGGCCGTCGGGGCCGTCAAGGAGGCGTACGGGCGGATCGACGGGCTGGTCAACAACGCGGGCATCCTGCGGTTCAACGCCCTGGTGGACACCCCGCTGGACGAGTTCATGCAGGTCGTGCAGGTCAACCAGGTCGGCTGTTTCCTGGGGATGAAGGCGGTGGCGCCGGAGATGGCCGACGGGGGCACGATCGTGAACACCGCGTCGTACACGGCCCTGACCGGTATGGCGGCCGTGGGGACGTACGCCGCCACCAAGCATGCCGTGCTGGGGCTGACCCGGGTGGCCGCGCTGGAGCTGGCGGCCCGGAGGATCCGCGTCAACGCCATCTGCCCGGGGGCCATCGACACCCCGATGTCCAACCCGGCCCGGCTGGACCCGGAGGAGATGAGCCGGGCGCTGGACGAGCTGTACCGCAAGCTCGTACCGCTCGGGCGGGTCGGGCGGCCGGAGGAGGTGGCCCGGCTGGCGCTCTTCCTCACCTCGGAGGACTCCTCGTACATCACCGGGCAGCCGTTCGTGATCGACGGCGGGTGGCTGGCGGGGGTCTCGGTTATCTGACTGACCGTCAGCTATTGACGGCCGTGGCGGCCGGTGCGACAGTCGGCCAACGACAGTATCTGACGGTACGTCAGAAATGACTGGGGACGGTGAACTGCCTTGGAATTCGGGCTCTTTGTACAGGGATACGTGGGCAAGCGCGCCGAGACCGACCCGCTGGCCGAGCACAAGGCGCTGATGGAGGAGACCGAGTACGTCATCCAGGCGGACAAGTCCGGCTTCAAGTACGCCTGGGCCTCCGAGCACCACTTCCTGGAGGAGTACTCGCACCTGTCGGCCAACGACGTGTTCCTGGGGTACCTGGCGCACGCGACGGAGCGGATCCATCTGGGATCGGGGATCTTCAACCCCCTGGCCCAGGTCAACCACCCCGTGAAGGTCGCCGAGAAGGTCGCCATGCTGGACCACCTCAGCGAGGGGCGCTTCGAGTTCGGCAGCGGGCGGGGTGCCGGCTCGCACGAGATCCTCGGGTTCATACCGGGTGTGACCGACATGAACTACACCAAGGAGATCTGGGAAGAGACCATCGCCGAGTTCCCGAAGATGTGGCTCCAGGACGAGTACGCCGGCTTCCAGGGCAAGCACTGGCAGCTGCCGCCGCGCAAGGTCCTGCCGAAACCGTACGGGAATTCCCACCCGGCGATGTGGTACGCGGCCGGGTCGCCGCCGTCGTACGCCATGGCCGCGAGGAAGGGGCTCGGCGTGCTCGGCTTCAGCATCCAGAAGGTCTCCGACATGGAATGGGTGCTGGAGCAGTACAAGACGGCGATCGTGAACGCGGAACCCGTCGGGGACTTCGTGAACGACAACGTGATGGTGACGACCACCGCGATCTGTGCGCCCACCCACGCCGAGGCGATCGACATCGCCGTGCACGGGGGGCTGCACTATCTGCCCTCGCTGGTGTTCCGGTACCACGACACGTTCCCGCGGCCCGAGGGGTTCCCCGTGTGGCCGGAGACACTGCCCCCCTACACGCCGGAGTTCGTGGAACTGCTCGTGGAGGAGGAACTGCTCGTCTGCGGCGATCCCGACGAGGTGCTGCGGCAGTGCAAGCGGTGGGAGCAGGCGGGGGCCGATCAGCTGAGCTTCGGGTTGCCGGTGGGGGTGCCGAAGGAGGAGACGCTGCAGACGATCCGGCTCATCGGGGAGCATGTGATTCCCAGGATCGACACGGATCCCGTGCATCGGACGTCCCGGTTCCGACAGGCTGTCTGAGGGGGCTGCGGGCATGCTGGACCACCTGATCAAGGGAGCCACCGTCGTGGACGGGACGGGGGCGCCTGCCTTCACCGCCGACGTCGGCATACGGGAAGGCCGTATCGCCGCCGTCGGACGGATCACCGGGGAGGCCCGCACCAGCGAGGACGCCTCCGGCCTCGTCCTCGCCCCCGGTTTCGTCGACCCCCACACCCACTACGACGCGCAGCTCTTCTGGGATCCGTACGCCACGCCCTCCCTCAACCACGGGGTGACCACGGTCGCCGCCGGGAACTGCGGGTTCACGCTCGCCCCGCTCCACCCTTCCCGGCCAGAGGACGCCGACTACACCCGGCGGATGATGTCCAAGGTGGAGGGGATGTCCCTGGTGGCGCTGGAGGAGGGGGCGCCCTGGAGCTGGCACTCGTTCGGGGAGTACCTGGACGCCCTGGAGGGGCGGATCGCCGTCAACGCCGGTTTCATGGTCGGGCACTGTGCCCTGCGGCGGTATGTGATGGGGCCGGAGGCGGTCGGGGGACAGCCCTCCGAGGAGCAGCTCGGCGCGATGGCCGGGCTGTTGCACGAGGCCATGGACGCCGGGGCCTGGGGGCTGTCCACCACCCAGTCGTCGACCCACTCCGACGGCGACGGGCAGCCCGTCGCCTCCCGGCATGCGAAGCCGCCGGAGCTGCTGACCCTCTCCCGTGCCGTCGGCGAGCACGAGGGGACACAGATCGAGGCGATCGTCGCCGGGTGCCTGGACCAGTTCAGCGACGACGAGATCGATCTGCTCGTCGAGATGAGCGCGGTGGCCGGGCGGCCGTTGAACTGGAACGTCCTGACCGTCGACGCGGCCGTACCCGAGCGGGTGCCACGGCAGCTCGGCGCGAGTGAGCGGGCCCGGAAGGCCGGCGGGCGGGTGGTGGCGCTCACCATGCCGATCCTCACGCCGATGAACATGTCCCTGGGCACGTTCTGCGCGCTCAACCTGATCCCCGGGTGGGGGCCGGTCCTCGGGCTGCCGGTGCCGGAGCGGATCGCCAGGCTGCGGGACCCCGCCGTCCGGGCGGAGATGCTGCGGCGGGCCCGGTCCAAGGAGGCGGGCGTCTTCCGGCGGCTGGCGAACTTCGGCCGGTACGTCATCGGGGACACCTACAGCGCGGCCAACCGCGGCCTGACCGGCCGGGTCGTCGGGGACATCGCCGGGGAGCGGGGGATCGACCCCTTCGCCTGTCTGGTGGAGATCTGCGCCAACGACGAGCTGCGCACGGTGCTGTGGCCGATGCCCACCGACAACGATCCGGCCTCCTGGGCACTGCGCGCCGAGACCTGGCGGCACGAGGACGTGCTGCTCGGCGGTTCGGACGCGGGGGCGCACCTGGACCGGATGTGCGGGGCGCCGTACACCACCCGGTTCCTCGGGGACTGCCTGCGCGGCCGGAAGCTGGTCGGGCTGGAGCGTGCGGTGCGGATGCTGACCGACGATCCGGCGCGGTTGTTCGGGCTGCGGGAGCGGGGGCGGGTGCGGGAGGGCTGGCACGCGGATCTCGTCCTCTTCGACCCCGAGCGGATCGACGCCGGGCGGGCCCGGCTGGTGCACGACCTGCCGGGTGACAGTCCCCGCCTGGACTCCACGGCGATCGGGGTGCGGGCCGTGTGGGTCAACGGGGTCGAGGCGATCCGGGACGACGTGGTGACGGGCGCCGTACCGGGGAAGGTGCTGCGGTCGGGGGCCGATACCCGGACGGTGAGTACGCGGTGAGACCGGTGAGCGACGGGCAGCGGCTGTTCGTCGGCGGGGAGTGGGTCGAACCGGACGGCGGGCACTACCCGGTGACCGACCCGGCCGCCGAGGAGACGGTCGGCTGGGCGCCGGAGGCCTCGCCGGAGCAGGCGCGGGCGGCCTGCGCGGCGGCCCGGGAGGCGTTCGGGGCGTGGTCGCGGACCCGGCCGGAGGAGCGGGCGGCGGTGCTGGGCCGGGCCGCCGGCCTCATCCGTGACCGGACGGGGCCGTACGCCGAGCTGGCCCGCGCGGAGACCGGGGCGACGACGGGGACCGCCCGGGCGATGCAGGTCGGGGTGGCCGCCGCCCGGTTCCGCCGGTACGCGAGTGTGGAGCCCGCCGAGTGGGCCGTCGCACCGCAGATCAACGAGGCCGGGCCGATGGGGAGGGCCGGGGTGATGGGGGCCCTGGCGGTACGGCAGCCCGTCGGGGTCGTCAGCTGCATCACCTCCTACAACAACCCCTGGGCCAACCCGGCCGGCAAGGTCGCGCCGGCCCTGGCCATGGGCAACACGGTGGTCGTGAAGCCCGCGCCGCAGGATCCGCTGTCCGTCTACCGGATGGCCGAGGCGCTGCAGGAGGCCGGGGCACCGCCAGGCGTGGTGAACGTCGTCTCCGGGCGGGAGGTGGCCGTGGGCGAGGCGGTGGCCGGGTGCGACGACGTCGACATGGTCAGCTTCACGGGGTCCACGGCCGTCGGCCGGCGGATCGCCGAGGTGTGCGGGCGGGACATGAAACGGCAGCTGATGGAGCTGGGCGGGAAGGGCGCGGCGCTCGTGTTCGACGACGCCGACCTCGCCTCGGCCGTCGCCGGCATCGGCACCACCTTCTCCTTCTACAGCGGGCAGATCTGCACGGCACCGACGCGGGTGCTGGCCCAGCGCGGGGTGTACGAGCGGCTGGTCGACCGACTCGCCGGATACGCGAGCCGGTTGAGGGTCGGGGATCCACGGGAGCCGGACACGGTCGTCGGGCCGGTGATCTCGGCGGAGCACCGGGCGCGGGTCGAGTCGTACGTCGAACTCGGCCGGAAGGAGGGCGCGTCCGTGGTCACGGGCGGTGAACGGCCGCCCCTGAACCACGGCTTCTATGTGTCACCCACCCTGCTCGCCGACTGCACCAACGACATGCGGGTGGCCCGGGAGGAGATCTTCGGGCCGGTCGTCGTGGTCGTCCCCTTCGACGACGAGGAGGACGGTGTGGCCCTGGCCAACGACTCCGACTACGGCCTCGTCGACTACGTCTGGTCCGGCGACGTGGCCCGCGCCTTCCGGGTGGCCCGGCAGCTGCGCGCCGGCGGCGTCGGCATCAACACCGTCGGCCGCAACATGGAGGCACCGTTCGGTGGCTTCAAGAAAAGCGGCGTCGGCCGCGACGTGGGCTCCTACGCCCTGCACGCGTACAGCGAGGTGCAGGCGATCGTGTGGCCGGGGTGAGGGTGCGGCACGCGCGCGATGTGGTCTCCGTCAGTCCCGCAGGTCCACCCGCACCGTCAGCAGGTCCGTGCCGAAGGCCCGTACCGCCGCGCTGTTGAAGCGGGGCAGGGAACGCAGGCGGGTCACCGGGTCGTCGTCGGGCAGGAGGTGCGCGGTGCCGTGGTGCCAGCGGCCGGCGATGCGGACGCGCACCCGGGGGTCGGCCTGGATGTTGCGCACGTACTGCGACTTGTGGCCGAACTCGGAGACCAGCCAGAACGATTCCCCGACGCGGCGCCCGCCGACCGGTGTCTGCCGGGGCAGGCCCGAGGTGCGGCCGGTGGTCTCCAGGAGGGTCTGGAACGGCAGCCGCCGGTTCAGCGGGTTGGCGAGGTACCGCTGGAAGCGGGTCACGAGGCGGTGCTTGAGGTCGCTGCGGCCTGCCATGTCTCTCTCCTGCTCCCCGGGCGCGGACGGCGCCCGCGTGGATGCTGTGTCGGCCTCGTGCGCGGCCTGTGACGCGTGGAGGGCCGTACGGCGTACGCGTGTTAGCCTCCCCCGCGGACATGAGCCGGCGCAAACGGGGGAGCGTGATGGGCGCGTCTTCGGACGGTTACACGGTCAGGTCCGGCATGTCCGGCCAGGCGAACGAACTGGACGGCGCCGGCGACGACGCGGGACACATACACAAGGCGATCGTCACCGACGCGTGTTACACGCAGGACGCCCTGGGCGGCGCCGAGTCGGCGGCGGCGTTCAACGCGTTCGCCTCGGCCTGGCTGGACGACGCGGCCACGCTGGAGTCGGCACTGCACGAACTCGCGGGCAAGGTGCGCCTCGCCAAGGGCGCGTACGGCGGCTCCGACCACGCCGTGGCCACGCGCGCCGCAGCCGTGTCCGCCGGCGGGGAGGGCCTCGGGAGCGGGGTCACCACCCTGCCCACGCCCGTCGGAAACGAGTACGTCACCACCATGCCCGTGCACGCCGACCGTCCGTCGGCCCTGACCAGGTACTGAGGGCGGGCCGATGGGACTGTTCGACCTGAACCCGCTGGGCGCCCTGGAGACCCCGGCCGGCCGCCGCTCCTGGCTGGCCGGCCTGTGCGCGAGCATTCCCAGGGCCGGGGACAAGAACGACCTGCTGGACCAGATCGACCAGGCGCTCCTCGTCCCCGCGCCGGCCGGCGACACGGCCACGCTCGAATCGCTCGGCAAGCGCTACCGCGACCAGGTCCACCACGCCGGTGATGTGCACGACCGGGTGAACAAGGTGGCCCACAAGGGTCTGCCGGAGGTCTGGGTCGGCGACACCAGCGTCCTCGCCTCCGACGGGGTGGCCGCCGCCGCCCGCGCCGCGACCAGGATGTCCGAGGCGTTCCAGGGCGGCGCGAAGGCGCTGCACGCGCTGGCCGACGCGCTCGGCACCGCGAAGAAACAGGACGCCGACGGCCGCGCGAAGATGCAGCAGGCCAAGCAGAAGCTCGGCCCCCCGGACAGCTTCTTCGACATCGGCAGCCTGATCGAGACCGACCAGGAGAAGGCGCGGAAGAAGGCGGCCCTGGCCGCGGGCCGCACGCTCGCCACCGACGGGGTCGAGCTGATGCACAGGGCCGCCGTCGCCGCGGACGACGCCGTGCGCGCCGCGGCCCGCGACCTGAACAAGTGGGCGGCCGAGGCGCGCGCCGGGAAGATGCACACCGGTCAGCTGTCGGCGGTGGACCGGCTGATGCTCGCCGACACCAGCGGCAAGGCCGGCGCGGCCGACTACAACGAGATCCTCACCGCGGCCGACCTGGAACGCTCCGGCCGGGCCATGGACGGGCTCTCGCCGGCCGACCGGGCCCGGATGGACCAGCTCCTCGCGGGGGCGAAGACCCCGCAGGAGAAGGCGTACCTGATGAAGGCGCTCGCCGCGGGCCACGGCGTCGACGACGTCCAGACGTTCGACGGCAAGATCCACGGCAAGGACCCGGCCTGGCTGCAGCGGCACCTGTCGCCGATCGTCACCGGCGCGGACAGCCTGAGGGACGAGGGGACGGACCCCACCAACGGCGCCAACCTCAACACCGAACTGCAGGACTTCGACGGCCAGGAATGGGCCCAGGGCGGCGACGGCCAGGAGGGCACGTGTGTCGCCTCCACCACGGTCACCGCGCGCGCCATGGTCGACCCCGTCTACGCCCTCTCGCTCACCGGCGGCCCCGGCGGGCAGGAGGACGACCCGGCGGCGTTCCGGCAGCGCCTCATAGCCGAACAGCACCGGATGCACGTGGAGGGCCACGGCGGTGCCGGCTGGGACGGCATGGACCTGCGGGGACAGGAGGAGATCTCCAACAAGGAGATCAGCCCGGAGACCGGAAGCTCCTACGCACTGCACGAGGTCCGCGACGCGGATTCCCGGCGCACCATCCTGCCGGACATCGAGAAGGCGGTGGCGGACGGGAAGCCGGTGCCCTTCGATGCCGAGGGGTACGAGGCGGACGGTACGCGGCACGGGCACTCCATGATGATCGTCGGCCAGGAGGGCGACAAACTGGAGATCTACAACCCGTGGGGGAAGACCACCTGGGTCAGCGAGGACGACTTCGTCAACGGCGGCATGGCGAAGGCCAGCGACAACCGGCTGCCGAACGCGTACGCCGTGCACCTGCCGCAGGACTGAGAGACCGGGGAACCGAAGACCGACCATGACATCACGTGCACCACTCCTCGGATCGGCCGCGCTCGTCTGCCTGCTCGCCCTCACCGGCTGCGGGAAGGAGGGCGGGGCCGGCGGCACCGGCACGCCCACCACGACGCCCACGACGGCCACACCCGGCACGCCGGCCACGCCCGGCCGGGCTGCCGGTGCCGAGTACGGCATCGACCACCGGACCGTCACCGTCGAGCCGGGCAAACGGTTCTCCCTCACCGTCCCGTCGGCCGCGACCCTGGGCGAGCACTGGTACCTCACCGATCCGAAGCCGGACGCGGCCGTGCTGAAGTACCGGGGTGTACGGGAGTCCGGCGACGACAGCGGCCTCGTCGGCGGCACCGGCGGCACCCAGTCCTTCGACTTCACCGCCCTGGCGAAGGGCAAGGCCACGGTACGGCTGCTGCACTGCCCCCTGAACACGTGCACCGGCCCCGGCCCCCACGACCGCTCCACCCTGGGCCCCAGCCCCGACGGCACGGCGTCCCCGTCTCCGTACCCCACCCTGACCGCCGTCCCGCACGCCCACGTCGGAGCAGGGTTCTACGTCTTCACGATCACGGTCCGCTGACCCGGACGACCGGAACCGAGGCCCTCATGCCCCCCGCCCCCGAAAGCCGCACCGACGACGAGGTCCTGGCCGCCACCGACGTGGCCATGCTGCTGCGCTACGGCCTGACCCGGGAGGCCTTCCGCACGGCCCTGTTCGGGGACGGTGCCATCGCCGCCGCGGTCGCCCTCGACCGGCTCGGCGTGCTGCCGCGCTCGCTGGTGTTCGTCGCCGAGATCGTCCGCTGCGGCGGCCTGGCCTACGCGGCCGGGCTGCCCGAGCCACTGCCGTCCCCCGAACCGGCCACGGTCCTGCGTGACTGGCTGACCGACGCCGCGCAGACGGCGACCATCCCGGAGGCCGAGGAGCGGGCCGCCCGCTGGCTGGAGGCGGTCGCCGAGATCATCGCCTTGCGCCGCACCACGCGCCGGGGCACCGCCTAGGCGTCCGCGTCCGCCAGCCAGTTGCCGTGGAACCCGAACGGCACCCGCGCCGGCAGGCGAACCGTGGCGACCGGAGGGGCCGTGAGGTCGTCGGCGTCCAGGACGACCAGGTCGCTGCGGTCGGTGGCGGCGTCGTACACGTACGTCAGGAGCCAGCCGGGGCCGCCGGGCGTGTCGTCGGCGGGGGCGAAGGCGGCCTCGCCGGGGGTGCGGCCGGGCCCGAAGTCGTGTGCGGTGGCGGTACCGGAGGACAGGTCGTAGCGGACCAGTGAGGTGCCGCTCGTCATGTGCCCGTGTCCGGCCGCGAGACCGGTCAGCCGGTCGTCGACGCGGGGGAACTCGCCCGGCCGGTCGTCGCACTGCTCCTCGCGGACCGTGCCGGCCACCGGGTCGACGGTCCACTTCCACAGCACCGCGCGCTGGGGCCGCGTGCCGCCGTCCGCGTCGCGGCGCCACATCTCCGGGTAGCGCATCACCCGCAGGACGACGGTGCCGTCCGGCGCGTCGTGGGCGTTGAGGACGTGGAAGACGTAGCAGGGGTCGACGGGGAACCAGCGGACCTCGCCGTGCGGGGCGTCGCGGCGCAGCAGGCCGAGCCGGGCGCCGTACCCGTCGTCCCAGCGGTAGGGCATGGTGCCGCCGGTCAGGGCCGGTTCGGCGTCGAAGACGACCGGCAGGTCCATGAAGACGACGTGCCCGGCGGTGAGCGCGAAGTCGTGCAGCATGGTCGGCCCGGGGACCTCGATCGGCCTGCTGAGCGTCAACTCCCCCGTGGCGTCGGCGCGGTGGTAGGTGAGGTGGGCGGGCTCCAGCATGCCGTAGCCGAAGAAGTGCAGTTCGCCGGTGGCCGGGCAGGTCTTCGGGTGGGCGGTCATCGCGGTGTGCAGCCGGCCGGCGAAGTCGTAGGGGCCCCGGGTGTCCAGGTCGCGGGTCAGCTCGTAGGGCA
This sequence comes from Streptomyces sp. NPDC037288, assembly GCF_055603265.1. Classification (NCBI taxonomy): domain Bacteria; kingdom Bacillati; phylum Actinomycetota; class Actinomycetes; order Kitasatosporales; family Streptomycetaceae; genus Streptomyces; species Streptomyces sp. NPDC037288. The sequence continues at coordinate 76,861 of NZ_JBVJVY010000019.1, read as the reverse complement.
GGGCGGTCTCGACCAGGGCGAGGGTGCGGCCCGCGTGCCGGACGACATGGGTGTTGGCGGGGCCGGCGGTGAGGTCGCGCCGGCCGTGGCCGTCGTACGTCCGCGCCCCCTCCGTGAGGCGGCTGGTGCGCACCCAGCGGTTGCGGTAGGAGACGGCCCGGCCGCCCTCCAGGCGCACTCCGTGGACCATGCCGTCGCCGAAGAACCAGTGGCCGGAGGCGGCGTCGGCCGGGTTCGGGCCGTTGCGCAGGTACCAGCCGGCCAGTTCGGGCGGGATGGTGCCGGTCACCGGCAGGTCGTGCGCGGTGAGTTCCTCGGTGACCGGGGCGTAGTTGCCGCCCAGATGGCGGGGTGCGGCGGTCACCGGGCGGCCTGCCCGGCGGTCCGGGCCTTCGCCTGGGCGTGGGCGACGTAGCGGACGGTGAAGACCATCGGGACGGCGAAGCCGGCGATCTGGACGAGGGTCGCGGGTGTCGCGTGGGCGCGGCCGGAGTGGTCCAGCAGGGCGAGGACGACGGCGGTCACGGCGAACGCGGCGGTCCATACGGCGGTGATGACCACGTTGATCCGGATGAACGGCTTCAGCGTCCACAGCTCACGCGGCGTGGTGCGCTTGGCGATGCCCAGGGTGAAGGGCCGGCCGGCGGCCAGCGACACCCCGGCGATGACGGCGAGCGTGCCGGAGGAGAGGGCGGCGGAGTAGTCGTGCACGCCCGAGTGCGGGTCGGCGAAGGCGATGGCCGCGAGCACCGCGAAGAAGACCGCCGAGCCGCACTCGATGACGAGGGCGTCGAAACCGGCGCCGTCCCGCTTCTGCCGGGTGATGAGCGCCACGGACACCACCAGGGCGGCCAGGGCGCCCCACTGCCAGTGCCCCGAGGGGATGACGGCGAAGACGATCCACGGCAGGAAGGTGAGCAGGTACGACATGGTTCCCCCGGTCTCTTTGAGTTCCGAACTCGACATGTCAAAAGTAGAAGGTCAAGTCTCGACATGTCAACAGTGGAATGTAAGGTGAGGGGCATGAGCCTCAGACACGCACTGCTCGGCCTGCTCTCGGAGCGTCCCGCCAGCGGTTACGACCTGCTGAAGACCTTCGAGACCTCGCTGGCCAACGTCTGGCCGGCGACGCAGAGCCAGATCTACACCGAGCTGACCAGACTGGCGGGCTCCGGGCTGATCACGGTGGCCGCCGAGGGCCCCCGCGGTCGCAAGGAGTACGCGATCACCGACGAGGGCATGGCGGAGCTGCGCCACTGGCTGACCGAGGTCGCACCCCAGCGCAACACCCGCAGCGACATCCTGCTGCGCGTCTTCTTCCTCGGCGTACTGCGGCCCGAGCAGGCGCGCACCTATCTGACCGGCCTGATCGAGATGTCCCGGGAGGGGCACGAGCGGCTGCGGCAGCTCGCCGACTCCGTCGACTGGGACGACGACAACCTCTCGGTCTACGGCCGCATCGCGCTGGAGTACGGCCTGCGCTTCAACGCGATGCGGCGGGAGTGGGCCGAATGGGCGGCCGAGCAGCTCAAGCAGCCGTGAGGAAGACCGGGTTGGTGAAGGCGGCCAACGGCCCCGGCAGCGGTCCGAGGGCAGCCTCGTGCCGCAGCTCGGCGCGCACGTACGCCGCGCAGGCGGGGGTCGTACGCCACTCGACCGTGCCCGTGCCCGACACCGGCAGCGGATCGCTGGTGAACAGCACGCCCTGGTCGGTGACGAAACGGACCGAGCAGCGCGGGGCGCCCGAGACCTCCAGCCGGACCGTCACGGGGGTGTCGGCGGCCAGGGCCAGCCGTTCGCCGATGCCCGCCTGCTGCCCGCGCCCGCCCGTCACCGTGAGGCCGAGGGTCACGTTCTTCGATTCGGCCACGTACGAGCGTCCCGCGCGGATCCCTTCCTGGATCGCCTCCCGGGTCAGGTCGTCGGCGAGGACGACCGTCTGGGGCATGCCGACCGTGTCGGGGTCGCGGTGGGCGTCGCTGTTGCCCATCGCCGGGAGCCAGCCCCGTCCCTGCCGCACGGAGGCGACCAGCTGGTTGTCCCAGTCGGCCAGCGTCACCTCGTCGTCCGGGGTGTAGGGGCCGTTCCACACCTCGACGGCGTCCGCCTCGCCGAAGCCGAACTTCCAGCCGCAGCCGACGCAGGTGGCGTGCGGGTGGGCGGGGACGACCAGGCCGCCGGTGCGGCGGATCTCCCGGGCGAAGCGGGACCAGCGGTTGTCGCGGGCCCGGTAGCGCCAGTCGACGAACGTGCCGGGATCGGTGCCGAGCGCCACCACGTGGCCGTTGCGGGTGGTGACCTCCTCGCCGAGCATGATCAGCAGGTCGTCGCCCGCCTGGTCCGCCCAGTGGGCATGCGAGGAGTTCGTGTTGTGGTCCGAGGAGTTGATGAAGTCCAGGCCCGCCGCCCGCGCGAGGGCCGCGATCTCGGCCGGCGTGCGGCGGCCGTCGGAGTACCAGGAGTGCAGATGGCAGTCGCCCCGGTACCAGGCCCGGCCCCGCCCCTTCGCCCGGGAGGGCGGATACACCGGCCGCGGGGTCGTGCCCGCCTCGCCGTAGGTCAGCGTGATCGTCAGCTCGTAGGCCAGCCCCTGCGGCGCCACCGTGTAGGGGCCCAGCGCGACGTGCCAGGTGCCCTCCCGCATCGGGCCGGGGAGGTAGCCGGGCGTCGCGTCGTCGGCGCGGACGAAGAACTCCGTGCGCGCGCCGCCCGACCAGCCCCGGAAACCCCGGCCGCCCAGCTCGGTGCCGCGTTCGTCGAAGAGCCCGATGTCGAGTGCGTTGCCCTGGGTGCCGGCCGGGACCGACGGCTTGTCGTAGGTGTAGGAGACCTTGATCTCCCGTACGCCGGCGGGGACTTCGACCGGCACGTACACGAAGTCGGGGGAGCCGGGCGGGAGGGTGCCGCGCACCGTCCGCGTCTCCTGGCCCTGCCCGTCCGCCGCTGCGAAGCTCACGCTTCCCAACGTAAGGGCAGCGGCGGCGCCCGTCACGAACAGAGCGCGTCTGCCGATGCCGTGAGCCTGATCGTGTGTGTCTTCACCCATGGTGGTCACTCTCCCGTCCAGGCGTGAACTCCGGTGAAAGAGAAGGCGTTTCGCACTCGACAATGTGTCATGCACGCGCCGTTCATGGCCACGGTGCGGCGCAGTGCCGACCAGTCGGTATGGACAGGTGGAGTCCGGTCCGGTACGGATGGGCCATGCGTATCGCCGTCACCATCTTCCTGACCGACGAGACCATCGTGCCGGTGCGACTCGCCCGCGAACTCGAACAGCGCGGCTACGCCGGCCTCTACCTCCCCGAACACACCCACATCCCCGTGGAGCGCACGACCCCGTACCCCGCCGGCGGCGACCTGCCCCGCGAGTACGGCCGCACCCTCGACCCCTTCGTCGCCCTCGGCCAGGCCGCGGCCGTGACCCAGCGCCTCGGCCTCGGCACGGGCATCACCCTGATCGCCCAGCACGACCCCATCGCCCTGGCCAAGCAGATCGCCACCCTCGACCACCTGTCCGGCGGCCGTTTCACCCTTGGTCTCGGCTACGGCTGGAACGTCGAGGAGGCCGCCGACCACGGCGTGGCGTGGCGTACCCGCCGGGAACTGGTCCGGGACCGGGTGCGGCTCATGCAGGCCCTGTGGTCCGGGGAACCGACGGCCCACAAGGGCGAGTTCGGCAGCGTACGGGCCAGCCACGCGTACCCCAAGCCCGTACGCGAACCGCGCGGCCCGGTGACCGGCCCACGCACGCTCGTCGGCGGCGCCGCCGGGCCGAAGCTGTTCGCGCACATCGCCGAGTACGCCGACGGCTGGCTGCCCATCGGCGGCCGGGGCCTCACCGAGTCCCTGCCGGTACTGCGCGCGGCCTGGGCCGACGCGGGCCGCGACCCGGCCGCCCTCCAGGTCGTCCCGTACGCGGTCCAGCCCACCCCGGGCAAGCTCGCCCACTACGCCGAGCTGGGCATCGAGGAGGTGGTGCTCCAGCTGCCGCCGGCGGGGGAGGCGGAGGTGCTGCGGGTGCTGGACGCGTATGCGCGGCATCTGCCGGGCGTCTGAGGGCGCCTGACGGTGCGTCGGCCCTGGTGGGGTCGGCTCCTGTCATGGCCATCGGTAAACTGTCAGTGACGAAGCGAGTCGGATGAACAGCGGCAGGTGATCGACCGGTTCGGTTCCCGCACCCGACCCGGCGAAGAGAGCGTCATGAGAATTGCCTGGCTCACACGGCTCGCACTGCACTTCGACGAATTCGACTACAGCAAGGGGCCGCTGCCCGCCACCATCGGCACGGTCTCCGTACTGCTCGCCGCCCTGCTGGTCGGCCACGCGCTGCGGCGCCGCCGGACCGTCGCCCTGATCGCCGCCGGCCTCACCTCCGCCGCCGGCATCGGATGGCTGGCCTTCCACTGAGAGGGCACCCCGTGTGGGCGGAACAGGGCCGGGCGGGTGCTCTCCGGCCTGATCAAGCCGAACGTATGCTCAAAGAATGACGACTTCCGCGACCCCCGGAACCGGCCCGACCGAGAACTCCATGCGTCGCGCCCTCAAACGGGCCCGGGACGGCGTCGCCCTCGATGTCTCCGAGGCAGCGGTGCTGCTCCAGGCCCGCGGCGAGGACCTGACCGACCTCGCCGCGTCCGCCGCCCGGGTGCGGGACGCGGGTCTCGAACAGGCGGGACGCCCCGGCGTCATCACGTACTCGAAGAGCGTCTTCATCCCCCTCACCCGGCTGTGCCGGGACAAGTGCCACTACTGCACCTTCGTCACCGTCCCCGGCAAGCTGCGCCGGGCCGGCCACGGGATGTTCATGTCCCCGGACGAGGTGCTGGACATCGCCCGCAGGGGCGCCGCCCTCGGCTGCAAGGAAGCCCTGATCACCCTGGGCGACAAGCCGGAGGACCGCTGGCCCGAGGCGCGCGAGTGGCTCGACGCGCACGGCTACGACGACACCATCGCCTACGTCCGCGCCGTCTCCGTGCGCATCCTGGAGGAGACCGGGCTCCTGCCCCACCTCAACCCCGGCGTGATGACCTGGACGGACTTCCAGCGGCTCAAGCCCGTCGCCCCGTCCATGGGCATGATGCTGGAGACGACCGCGACCCGCCTGTGGTCCGAGCCCGGCGGCCCGCACCACGGCTCCCCGGACAAGGAACCGGCCGTACGGCTGCGGGTGCTGGAGGACGCCGGACGCTCCTCGGTGCCCTTCACCTCCGGTCTGCTCATCGGCATCGGCGAGACCTATGAGGAGCGGGCCGAGTCCCTCTTCGCGCTGCGCAAGGTCTCCCGGGCCTACCACGGCATCCAGGAGCTGATCATCCAGAACTTCCGCGCCAAGCCGGACACGGCGATGCGCGGCATGCCGGACGCCGAACTGGACGACCTGGTCGCCACGGTGGCCGTGGCCCGGCACATCATGGGCCCGTCCGCCTGCCTCCAGGCCCCGCCCAACCTGGTCGACTCCGAGTACGACCGGCTGATCGGCGCCGGCATCGACGACTGGGGCGGGGTGTCGCCCCTGACCATCGACCACGTCAACCCCGAACGCCCCTGGCCGCAGATCGAGGAACTGGCCGCGAAGTCGGCCGCGGCAGGCTTCGAACTACGCGAACGCCTTTGCGTCTACCCGGAGTTCGTGCGCCGTGGCGAACCCTGGCTGGACCCGCGGCTGCGCCCGCACGTGAGCGCGCTCGCCGACCCGGCGACGGGCCTCGCCCGCCCGGACGCGCCGGTCGAGGGCCGCCCGTGGCAGGAGCCGGAGGAGGCCTTCGTCCCGACCGGCCGTACGGACCTGCACCGCACGATCGACACCGAGGGCCGTGCCGCCGACCGGCGTGACGACTTCGACGAGGTGTACGGCGACTGGGAGGCGCTGCGCGAGGCCGCCGCGCCCGGCATGGCGCCGGAGCGCATCGAAACCGACGTGCGCCAGGCCCTGCGCACTGCGGCCGACGATCCGGCGAAGCTGACCGACGCCGAGGCCCTGGCCCTGCTGCACGCGGACGGTCCGGCGCTGGACGCGCTGTGCCAGGTGGCCGACGACGTGCGCCGGGCGGCGGTCGGCGACGACGTGACGTACATCGTCACCCGCAACATCAACTTCACCAACGTCTGCTACACCGGCTGCCGCTTCTGCGCCTTCGCGCAGCGCAGGACGGACGCGGACGCGTACACCCTCTCCCTCGAACAGGTCGCGGACCGCGCCCAGCAGGCCTGGGACGTGGGCGCGGTCGAGGTGTGCATGCAGGGCGGCATCCATCCCGACCTGCCCGGCACGGCGTACTTCGACATCGCCAAGGCGGTGAAGTCCCGCGTCCCCGGCATGCATGTGCACGCCTTCTCGCCGATGGAGGTGGTGAACGGCGCGACCCGCACCGGCCTGTCCGTGCGCGAGTGGCTCACGGCGGCCCAGGAGTCCGGCCTGGACACCATCCCGGGTACCGCGGCGGAGATCCTGGACGACGAGGTCCGCTGGGTGCTGACCAAGGGCAAGCTGCCGGCGGCCACCTGGATCGAGGTGATCACGACCGCCCACGAGCTGGGCATCCGTTCGTCCTCGACGATGATGTACGGCCATGTCGACCAGCCCCGTCACTGGCTCGGTCACCTGCGCACGCTGGCCCGGATCCAGCGCGAGACGGGTGGTTTCACCGAGTTCGTGACGCTTCCCTTCATCCACACGAACGCGCCGGTCTATCTGGCGGGCATCTCCCGGCCGGGCCCGACGACGCGGGACAACAGGGCGGTGACGGCGATGGCCCGCCTGCTGCTCCACCCATGGATCCCCAACATCCAGACAAGCTGGGTCAAGCTGGGCGCGGAGGGTGCGGCGGAGATGCTCCGCTCGGGTGCGAACGACCTGGGCGGGACCCTCATGGAGGAAACGATCTCCCGCATGGCGGGCTCGTCGTACGGCTCCTACAAGTCGGTCCGCGACCTGGTGGCCGTGGCCGAGGCGGCCGGCCGGCCGGCGAAACCGCGCACCACGCTCTACGGCGAGGTGCCCCGGGAACGGCAGCGGGCGGCGGAGGCCTCCGACGGCCACCTGCCGGAACTGCTGCCGGTCCTGGACTGAGTACGATGATCCGACCCTCGACCTGACGAGGGGCCCCGTAGCGGAGGAGATGCGTACCCGTGGCTGCCCGACTGCCCTCGTGGGCCTGGGTCACCGGCCTGACGGCGGGAGCGACCGCGGTCGTCGTGGCCCTCGCCGTACAGGCGGACCACGGGCCGCACCCCACGGCCGCCGTGGCCGGGCCGAGCCCGTCCGCGTCGGCGAGCGCCCACCCGCCCGCGACTCCCGGGAAACCGGCCGCGCCCGCCCTGCCGGACGACTCCGGCACGGGTCGCCGGATCGTGTACTCGGTGGGTGAGAAGCGCGTGTGGCTGGTGGACGCGACGGGGAAGGCGACCCGCACGTTCACGGTGTGGGCGGGCTCGGTGAGCCCGCAGCCCGGCCGCTACTCGGTCACCCTGCGCACCCCGTCCCTCAAGGGCTCGGACGGCGTCGAGATCGAGCACGTCATGTACTTCACCAAGGCCGAGGGCGTGAACATAGCGTTCTCCAACGCCCTGGACGGCTCCTCTCCGCCGCCGGCGACCGGCGGGCGGAAGCTGGGCGGCATCCGCCTCCACAAGGAGGACGGAGCCGCGCTGTGGTCCTTCGGCGATCAGGGCACCAGGGTGGCGGTCGTCAGGTAGCCTCCCCCTGCCGGGCCGGCAGCTGGTTGACGATCAGGGCGACCCCGCAGAGCACGACGATCCGGGTCGCCGCCTCCAGCCCGTTCCAGGTCTTGGACTGCCACATCGAGAACCACTCACCGCCGATCGCGATGAACCCGGCACCGAAGAGCAGCAACAGCATCAGCAGCCCGTAGGTGGACCAGCGCCGGGCGGCGTCGTCTTTGCGCCACGCCCACAGCCAGGTCCCCCAGATCAGCACGAGGGCCGCCGCCGTCTCCCACACGATGATCGCGACGTAGGCGGTGTCCTGAAGCCCGGTGCTGGTGACGGCCCGCCACATCAGGTCCGGGTCCTCGAAGGTGGTGTCCATCGCCAGCACATGCCGGACGAACTGCTGGTTCGTCCCGAAGTCGGTGATGTTCCCGAGGGCGACCAGGGCGATGTAGAGGGCGACTATGCCGGTGAGCACACCGGCGGCCAGCCTGAGGCCGGAGTTGCGTGTGGGGGTGGTGGTCATGGCTGAATTCTCCCCTGCCGCAGGCCCTGTTAGCGCGGGGGCATTGCGCCAGAATGAGGGGGACGTCGGGGGGAAGGGCGGGCGTACGGATGGCGCGGGCACGGCCTACGTTGCAGGAGCTGTTCGCGCGGCAGAGCCGGGCGGGGTTCGTCGGACGGACGGCTGAACGGGCCGCCTTCCGCGAGAACTTGGACATCGAGCCGGAGGACGAACGCCACCGCTTCCTCTTCCACGTCCACGGCGACGCGGGCGTCGGAAAGACGTTCCTGGTCAAGGAGTGGAAGCAGATCGCCCAGGAGCGCGGGGCGCTGACGGTGTACGTCGACGAGAGTGCCGGGAGCGTGCCGGAGGCGATGGAGGCGATCGGCCTCCAACTCGCGCAGCAGGGACACCGCCTGAAGAAACTGGAGGAGGCGCTCGTCGCCCACCGGGAGCGGCGGCACGAGGCGGAGGCCGAGGTGGCGACCCTGGAGCCGGCGCCCGAGGGCCCGTCCCCGCTGGCGACGACCGCGGTACGGCTGGGTATGGCGGGCCTGGGCGCGCTCCTCCCGGGCGCCGGCGCCTTCGTGGGAGCGGTGGACGCGGGCCAGCTGGCGGAGGGCGCGACCCGCCTGAAGGCCAGGCTCAGCGCCCGCTTCCGCAACCAGGAGGACGTACAGCTGGTGCTGTCCCCGGAGCGGGTGCTGACACCCCGGCTGCTGGACGAGCTGGCGGCGGTGACCTCTTCGGTCCCGTGGCTGGTGTTGTTCTTCGACACGTACGAACGCACCGGCCCCTTCCTCGACGGCTGGCTGCACGAGCTGATGACCACCGACCGGTACGGCGCCGTCCCCGCCAACGTCATCGTCGTCACCGCGGGCCAGGGCCCTTTCGACACCGCCCGCTGGGGCGGCTTCCCGGACTGCGTGCGGGACGTCCCGCTCGGCCCGTTCACGGAGGCGGAGGCGAGGGGGCTGCTCGCCGGCCGGGGGGTGGTGGCCGAGCCGGTGGTCGCGGAGGTGCTCCGCCTCACCGGCGGCCTGCCCGTCCTCGTCTCCACCCTCGCCGAAGCCCGCCCCGCCGACCCGGACGACGTGGGCGACCCGAGCGCGACGGCGGTGGGACGGTTCCTGAAGTGGGAGCCCGATCGGCGGCGGGCGGTGGCCCTCGCCTGCGCACTGCCCCGGCGGCTCGACGCGGACGTGTTCCGGGCGGTCGTGGGCTGCCCGGAGGAGGAGGCCGGGGCCCTGTACGACTGGCTGCGCGCGATGCCCTTCGTCAGCGAGCGGGGCGACCGGGTGCAGTACCACGACGTCGTACGTGCGCCGATGCTGCGGTTGCAGCGCCGCGAGTCACCGCAGGGGTGGACGGAACGGCACCAGCGACTGGCGGACGTCTTCGGCCGCTGGAAGGAGGAGCGGCGGGCGGGGCTGACCGACCCCTGGGCTGATCGACGGTGGCGGGAACTGAGCCTGGCCGAGACGTATCACCGGTTGTGCGCCGGGGAGCAGGGGGCGCTGCCGCGTGTGCTCGGGGCCATGGTGTGGGCTCGTGTCCACAGCGCCGAGGAAGGACGCCACTGGGCGCGGATGCTGGCCGAGGCCGGAGCAGACCTCGAGGACGAGGCGCTGGCCCGCTGGGGCGCGGACCTGCTGCGCGCTCTGCAGGCTCCGGACCGGGCCGCCCCCTTCACCCTGCTTCTCGACCGGGCCGCGCTCGACACCGCCTCCCGGGCCCTGGCGCACGCCGTCCGCGGCGGGCTCTTCAGGACCGACGGCGCATACGAGCGCGCCATGACCGAATACGACCGGTCCCTCGCCCTGGACCCCGGCCTGGCGCGCGCCTTCCACGGCCGCGGTGCCGTCCGCGCCGCACTGGGCGACTACGAGGGCGCCATCGAGGACCTGGACCGGGCGACCGCCCTGGCACCCGACGACCCCCGGCACCTGACCACACGCGGTGACTACCACCGGATATCCGGGCACTACGACGCCGCGCTACGAGATCTGGACCGAGCGATCGAACTCGACCCGACGCGGAACGTCGCCTGGGCCGTGCGGGGCACCACGTACCACGCGCTCGGCCGGTCCGACCTCGCACTCGCGGACCTGGACCGGGCCCTCGAGATCGCCCCGGACTTCGTCTGGGGCCTGGTCCGCCGCGCCCGCGTACGGCGGTCACGGGGCGAGCGCGCACAACAACTGGCCGACCTCGACCGCGCCGTGCACCTGACTCCCGAGGCGCCCTGGGTGCTGTGCGAGCGGGGCGACGCGTTGAGCGCGGCCGACCGCGAGGAGGAGGCGCTCGCCGACTACCAGAGGGCCATCGACCTGGATGCCGATTACGCCTCGGTGTACGCCAGCCGAGGCGCCCTGCACAGCAAACACGGCCGCGACGAGGAGGCGGTCGACGACCTCGACCGCGCGCTGAGCCTCGCGCCGGACTACCCCTGGGCCCTGGTGCACCGCTCCAGGATCCACCGTCGTCGGCGCGTGTACGACAAGGCGCTCGCCGACGCCTACCGCGCGGTCGAGCTGGACCCCGACGGCGCGTGGGCCCTGGCGAACAGGTTCCTGACGGACATCGGCGTCGGCCGGCTGGAACAGGCTTCCGCGGCCCTGGACCGGTACGTCACCATGAGCCGTGCCGACGCCGAGTGGGCACAGCCGCAGGTGTCCCGCCTGCGGTTGTTGGACGGCCGCTTCGAGGAAGCACTGGCCGCGGCGGACACGGCCGGGGACCGGTGCTGGGCGTACCTGCTCCTGCGGGACTGGCCGCGGGCCCGGGCGGCGGCCGAGGCCGAGCGGCCGGAAGACGAACCGTCCCGCCTGCTGAGGCTGGCGCTGGCGGTGAGCGGAGGGGAGGGTCTGGCCGCCGCCCGCCCTGTGTGGACGAGAATTCTCCCCGCGGTACGGCGAGACGGTCCCCGGCCACCGACCCTGCGTGTCCTCTTCGCAGCCACCCTCAGCACGGCCTTTCACAGGTGGCCCCTCCTGGACGCATCGCTGGACCGTGCGCTGGTCCTGTATGACTGGCCCGGCCTGGCGACCCTGGCCGACCACCTCGGCATCCTGCTGCACAGCCCCGGCATCGACCGGTCCAGACTCGCACCCCGCCTGGCCAGGGTGATCACGGCCCGCGACGAGATGCGGGCGCGTTACGCGGAGTGAGCGGCGAAGTCCAGGAACTCCGTCCAGGTGGTATCCCTGACGGCGAGTTGGGCGCCGTTCCGGTTCTTGGAGTCGCGGAGGTGGACGGCGCCGGGGGTTATGGCTACTTCGACGCAGTCGGGGCCCTCGTTGCTGCTGTAGCTGCTCTTGAACCACGTCAGCGTGCGGGTGGTCATGTCTCTTCTCCCAGCACCTTTTCGATAAATGTCAGCGACTCCCGGGGCGGGAGAGCCTGCGCTCGGATGATCCCATAGCGCATCTCAAGAAGCTGTACTTCCCGGGGGTCACTGATCAGCCGGTTGTAGGTCTGCCCTTCCTCGTGTGCCACGGTTTTGCCGTTCCGGAGCTTCAACAGGCGAAACGGCCCACCCATGCCCGCATGGTCTTCGCGGTCGGTTGGCATCACCTGGATCTCGACGTGCCTCAACGTGCCGACGTTCAGAAGCTGTTCCAGTTGCCGCCGCAACACCGTGCGGCCTCCGATGGGGCGCCGCAGGGTCACCTCTTCCTGAACGAACGTGATCGTCGGGCTCGGTACGCGCTCGAAGATCTCCTGCCGCGCCAGGCGGGCGCTGACATGACGGTCGATCTCCTCCTCCGTATACGACGGGCGTCGCATCGTGTACAGGCCTCTTGCGTACTCAGGGGTCTGCAACAGGCCATGCACGTAGTGGTTGGCGTAGGCGCCCAGCTCGACTGACTCGTCCTCCTGCTGCTTCAAGTCCCGGACGTTCTTCGGATACCGCGCCTTCTCCACATCCTCCTTCATCGCCGCCAACTTGCCGCCCGCACCCAGCACTTCGTCGGCCGCGTCCAGGAAGTCCGGCTTGGGGGAACGCCGTCCGCGTTCCACGGACGAGACCATCTCCTCGCTGTACTTGATCCGCGCCCCCAACTGCCCCTGCTTCAGCCCGGCGGCCTCCCGCCACACCTTGATCTGCCGTCCGACCGCCTTGAGTACGGCCTCGGCCTCTTCGTCCTCCACGCTGCCCCCTTGTGACGTACGAGCCGTACGACCACGCCGAGCGCCCGGACAGTGACGCTGCGTACTGTGGTCGTCGCTGTTCAGAGTAGGGATCGGCGGCCACGCTGGGTGACATGAATGAGAAAACCCGCCTCACGATCCAGCTCTCGGCGACCCGCAGAGGCGCCCGCCTGGCCCGGCTCTTCGCCGAGCGCCAACTGGACGAGTGGGGCGTGCCGTTCGAGGAGGCGGTGCACATCGTGGCGGAGCTGGCGGCCAACGCCGTGCTGCACGGGCGGGTGCGAGGGCGGGACTTCCGCCTCGGACTGACGCTGCACGACGACGGCACCCTCCGTATCGAGGTGACCGACGCCCGGGGCGACGGGGGCCCGTGTCTGCACGAGCCGGTGGCCGAGGGGTCGGAGACCGGCCGGGGCCTGCGGATCGTCGCGGCGTACGCCGACCGCTGGGGCGTGGAAAAGGCGCCGGCGAACGCGAAGACCGTATGGGCCGAGCTCGTACCGGGTCGCGGCGGTCCATGACCAGGGCGCCGGCGGCGAAGTCGTCGCGGAGGCGGAGTGGCGGCTGAACGTGCCGTGAGGTCCGCTCACCTTTCCGCCGCCGGGACCAGGACCGGGGCGAACACGGGGTCCTGTCCCGTTACCGCCCCGAGCAGCGGGCCCTGCGCCACCACCGGCCGGACCTTCGTCAGAAGAAGGTCCAGGAACTGGTCGGGGGGAATGACCCGTGGAGGGTGATTTGCCCGCGTGAACGGACCGTTCCCCGTCGATTACAGTGCCTAGCGTCGTACGGACGGACGGTGCCATGAGGAGGTCTGCGTGGGTACGACATCCGGGGCCGTCTGGGGCCGAGCCGAACAGCAGGACTTCCGCAGCCGGGTGCGCGGTGCCCTGCTCGGGGTCGCCGTGGGCGATGCGCTGGGCGGGCCCGCCGATCCGCTGTCCCTGGACGAGATCCGGACCGCCTACGGCCCCGAGGGGTTGCTCGACCTGGCCTTCGGGCACGGGCGGCGCGGTACGGTCACCCACCACACCCAGCTCACGCTGTTCACCGTGGACGGCCTGATACGCGCGCAGGTACGCCGGGACACCGGCGCCTGGCACCCGCCGACCGATCTGCACCGGGCGTACCTGCGCTGGACGGCGACCCAGCGGGACTGGGGGCCCGACGAGCGGCGCAAGGACGACGGCTGGCTCGCGCGCGAGGAGTGGCTGTACGCCCGGCGCGAGCCGACCCGGGCGCTGCTCATCGGGTTCGGTGACGAGACCATGGGCACGCTGGAGTCGCCGAAGAACCCCGGTGAGCTGGGTCCGGAGGCCGTGGCCCGGTCGGCGCCGTTCGGGCTGCTGGTCGGCTGGGAGCCGCAGTTGGTCGCACAGCTCGCGGTGGAGTGCGCGGCGCAGAGCCACGGGCACCCCATCGCCTACCTGTCGGCGGGCGCGTACGCCGTGATCGTGCATGGCCTGGCCCGGGGCGACAGCCTGGACGGTGCCGTGCAGCGGGCCCTGTCCCTGCTGGCCGCCCGGCCGGGCCACCAGCCCGTCTCGGACGCGCTGCAGCATGCGCTGGGAGCGGTGCGGCAGGGGATTCCCGGTCCGACGCGGGTGGAGGAACTGGCCGGCGACGGTACGGCGGACGGGCTTTTGGCGGCGTCCGTGTACTGCGCGCTGGTGGGGGAGGACGTGCGGCACGGGCTGTGTCTGGCGGTGAACCAGAGCGGACCGTCGGCGGCGGCGGGCGCGCTGACCGGTGGTCTCCTCGGCGCCCTGCACGGCGAGACGGCCCTCCCGCCGGGGTGGCTGGCGGAGCTGGAGGGCCGTCCCACGGTGCTGGAACTCGCCGACGACTTCGCGATGGAGATGACCCAGGGGCCGGCCCTGCACGGGCCCGCCGGGTCGTCGCCGGGGTGGCTGGCCCGGTATCCACGGGCCTGAGCCGGGCACCCGCGGCGGCGGACCGGGGCCCTAGGCCCGGGTGCAGGTGTGCTCGGTCGTGCTGCCGTTCTCGTCCACGTGCATGATGTGCAGAACCCCGTGGGCGTACATCACCTCCAGCCGCTGACCGGAATCGGTGCCGGCCGTCCCGGGCGGCTGCCAGGGGAGGACCTGGTTCGCGAAGTCGCCGACCGACGCGGGGACGTGGGAGGCGGCGGCGCTCTGTGCGCCGGAGCTGTCACCGCCCATGTCCTCGGGGACGCTCATCACCAGCCGCCCGCCCTGGAGCGCCCAGGTGCCCTTGACCGACTTCCCGCTGCCGTTCATCGACCACGTACCGTCGGCGATGTTCATGGAGTAGGAGAAGGGGGCTCCGGAGGAGGGCTTCGAGGTGACCTTCCAGGAGCCGCGGACGAACGCCGCGAAGGCCTTTCCGGTCACCCCGGGCGCCGGCGACGATCCGCTCGGGCCGGCCGTGCCCTTGCCCGTCCCTGTCGCCTGGCCCTTCCCCGGCCCCTTCCCCTTGCCCTCGTCGTTCCCCTTGCACGCCGCCAGCAGCGATGCGCCGACGCCGACGGTGAGATAGCGCAGGGTGGTACGGCGGCCCACCAGCCGGGAGGCCGCCCGCCACGCTTGGATGCTCATTCGTTCCCCGTTCCTGCCGATCAATGTCAACGGGCAGGTTACCCAGGCTGGTTGGACACGCCCAACGCATCGTCCCCCGCACTCGCGGGCACCGGAACCGCGGCCACCGCATCACCGTCGGTGTTGACCTTCTCGATGATCGCCAGGCGTTCCGGTGTGTCCTCCGGCTTCACCAAACCGATGACGACGTACAGGACGAGGGACACCGCCAGCGGCACCGAGACCTGGTACTGGAGGGGGACCCCGCCGGAGACGTGCCCGTTGACGGGGTAGTTGACCAGCCAGAACGCCAGCAGGCCCGCCGCCCAGCTGGTAAGGGCCGCCGTGGGGCCGGAGCGGCGGAACGGGCGGAGCAGGCCCAGCATCATCGGGATCGCGATCGGGCCCATCAGCCCGGCCACCCACTTGATGACGACGGTGATGATGTCCTTGAAGGCGGGGGAGTCGACCTGCGTGGCCACCGCCATGGACAGGCCGAGGAAGACGACCGTCGTCACGCGGGCGGCGATCAGGCCCGAGCGCCGGCCCCATGTCCGGGCCCGTGCGGACAGCACCGGCGCCACGTCCCGCGTGAACACCGCCGCGATCGCGTTGGCGTCGGAGGAGCACATGGCCATCGTGTGAGAGAAGAAGCCGACGACGACCAGCCCCAACAGGCCGTGCGGCAGGAGCTGTTCGGTCATCAGGCCGTAGGAGTCGGAGCCGTCCGGCTTCTGTGCGTGGTGTAAAATTGTTCGCCTTGGTGAGCAGCGTCTATATATACGAACAGTCGGGCAGGGTGGGCCCGTTGCCTCAGCGCATCAGCTCTCCCGCGTTGACCAGCAGGGACTGGCCGGTGATGGCCCGAGCCCGGTCCGAGGACAGGAACACCGCCGCGTCCGCCACGTCCCCGTCCGTCGCCAGCTCCGGCAGCGCCATCCGCTCCGTCAGCCGCCCCAGCACCTCCGCCTCCGTCAGCTCTTCGCTCTGCGCGGTGAACTGGACGTACGCCTGCACCGGCGGCCCCCACATCCAGCCCGGCAGTACGGTGTTGACCCGGATCCGGTGCGGTCCCAGTTCCCGTGCCAGCGAGTACATCGCGCTGGTCAGCGCCCCCTTCGAGGCGGCGTACGCGGCCTGCCGCACCTGGGAGGGCGCGGCGAGTGCCGACTGCGTCCCGATGAAGACCACCGAACCGCCCCCACCCGCCTTCAGTGCCGGCAGGCAGGCCCGTGTCATCCGGAGGGTGCCGAGCAGGTTCACGTCGATGACCGACTGCCAGGTCGCGAAGTCCGCGTCCTCGAGCCCGCCGAAATGAGAGTCCCAGGCGGCCACGTGCACCACCGCGTCGATGCCGCCGAAGCGGGCCCGCGCCAGCTCCGCCAGCGCCGTGCACTGGTCCTCGTCGGTGATGTCGGTCGGCCGGTACGCCGTGCGCGTGCCGTCCGGGTCGATCTCGGCCGCGCTCTTGGCGAGGTTCGCCTCGGTGCGCGCCCCGAGCACCGCGTTCCCGCCGTCCCGCACGACGGCCGCGGCGACCTGGCGGCCGAGCCCGGCGCCGACTCCCGAGACGACGACGGTCTTGCCTGCGAGCAGGGACATCGGTGCCTCCCGCGGTATGGCGCTTTATCTGACGGAGCGTCAGAGTATGGCGCACCGCAGGAAAGGGGAAGCGCATGAGCGAGGACACCCGCGGCGCGCTGTACGGCGAGCTGGCCGCCGTCGGCCCGTACGGCGTCCACCCGGGCCACGCCCTGATCACCATGGTCGAGCCGCACCCCGGCCACGAGTACGCCTACAACCGCTGGTACGAGGACGACCACTACTACGCCGGCGCGATGGCCATGCCCTGGATGTACGCCGGCCGCCGCTGGGTCGCCACCCGGGACCTGCAGCTCCTGCGGTATCCCGAGAAGTCGGCGGTCGCCCGGCCCGTCACCACCGGCTGCTACCTCTCCACCTACTGGATCACCGACGGACGCTACGACGACCACATGAAGTGGACCGTCGCCATCAACAAGCGCCTGAACCGCGACGCCCGTGTCCACCACGCCCGCACCCACGTCTTCACGGCCTTCCAGGACCACGAGACGACGGTGTACCGGGACGGCGCGGCCGGCCCCAGGGACTTCCACGCCCTCGACCACCCCTACGCCGGGCTGGTGCTGGAGGTGATCGACAGCGAGTCGGCCGGGCAGCGGGCCGAGCTGCTGCGGTGGCTGCGCGTCCGGCACCTGCCGAAGCGGCTGCCCGGCTCCCCGGCCGCGATGGTGACCGTGTTCCGGCCCACCCCGCTGCCCGGCGACCGTATGACCTACGTCCGGCAGGTCGAGGGCGTGGACACCCGGCTGACCCTGCTGTGGTTCCTGGAGGAGGACCCGCGGGAGTGCTGGGAGGACCACTTCACGGGTCTGGACGAGCAGGTGGCCGGGTCGGGGCTGGGGAGGCTGGAGCTGATCGCGCCGTTCATCCCCACGGTCCCGGGCACGGATCGTTACGTCACCGAACTGCGCGGCTGATCATTTCAGCGCGTCAGGGCACGGAGTACCGCGAGGCAGCTGGTACGGCGCCGCCAACCTGTACGTCCCGGCCCGCGGAGCGAGCAGCATCGTCCACTTGTCGCCCTTGGCGTCCTCCGGCGTCTCCATCAGACACCCGTTGACGTTGACGTACGTCTTCGCCTTCGTCTCCTGCGGCGCCTTCAGGCTCTTGCCGTGCTCGTCGACGACGCTCAGCCACGGCGAGTACGGGATCCTGATCAGGATCCGCCCGGCCTTGCGCACCCGCAGCGTCATCTCCCCCTGCCCGGCGCGGTCCACCACCGCGTCCGGCTCGGCGAGCGGCGTCGGATCGGTCACCTGGAACAGCTGCCAGTTGGCGTCGCCCCAGACCTGCTTCAGATACGGCATCCCGCGCCGGAGCAGTTCCACCTCACGCTCGCCGCCGTCGCCGTCCGGGTCGTCCTTCGGCAGGACGACGAAGTGGATCGCCCAGCGCTGCAGCCACTCGTGATAGTTCGCCGAGTTCAGCGTGTCGTCGTAGAAGAGCGGATTGCGCTCCATGTCGGCCTGCCGGTTCCAGCCGCGCGCCAGGTTGACGTACGGCGCGAGCGCGGACGCCTCCCGGTGCGAGCGGGCCGGGACGACCTCGACGCGGCCCTTCTCGGCGCCGGCCTTCTGCAGCTGGTGGACGAGCGGGGCGAGCTCCCGGGCCCAGGACGCGGCCGGGGTCGTGTGCATGATGTCGTCGACCGTCTTGAAGCCGATCCAGCCGACGAAGCCGAGGAGCGCCAGCACGGTCGTGTACCACTTGCGCGACTTGCGCACCGTGAACGGCAGGGCGGCGATGAGTGCCGCCCCCGCGAACAGCATCGGCAGCCGCGAGATGTTCGACCCGATCTGCGAGCTGATCAGCCAGACCAGGAGCACGCCCACGCTGTAGACGGCGGCGGTCAGCCGGACGGTCACCCACTCCTTCGGCACCAGGAAGAGGCACAGCAGGCCGTAGAGCAGGGGCAGTACCACCGACCCTATGGTCATCGGCTGGGTGCCCGAGAAAGGGAAGAGGAAGTAGGAGGCGGCGACCACCGCCGTCGGGGCGAGCCCCAGCGCCCAGGCGCCCGGCCGTCGCTTCTGCAGGAACAGCGAGGCCGCGACCAGGCCCACGAACAGGCCCGACACGGGCGAGGCCATGGTGGAAAGACCGGCCAGGGGAGCGGCCACCGCCGCCTTCGCCCAGCGTTTGTACCGCCACCGGTACGGCCAGCAGAAGACGGCCCCGACGGCGCCGAGCGCGAACATCGTGCCGAGAGCGAAGGTCACCCGGCCCGAGATCGCGTTGCACAGCAGCGCGAAGATCCCGGCGAGCGAGGCCCACAGCGGGTTCTTCACCGCCCGGCTGCGGATCATGACCAGGGTCAGCAGGCCCGCCGAGACGGTTCCGGCGATCATCATCGTCGTACGGACGCCGAGGACGGCCATCAGGTACGGCGACACCACGCTGTACGACACCGGGTGCATACCGCCGTACCAGGCGAGGTTGTACGCCGAGTCCGGGTGCCGGCCGACGAACTCCGCCCAGGCGTCCTGGGCCGCGAGATCACCGCCGCTGTTCGCGAAGGTGAAGAACCAGATGATGTGGAGGACACCCGCGAGGGCCGTCATGGACAGCACGGGGTGGCGGAGCAGCCGCTGCCGCAGGGGCTCGGCGGCGACGAGGAGGCCCGCGAGTCGGCGCGGCGGGGTGCCGGGACGATCACGGTCGGTAGCGCCGCCCGGGCGGTCGGTGTGACCGCCGGGCAGGCCCGTACGACCGTCCGGCAGGTCGGTGCGACGCTCCCGGTCAGCTGTGGACAGGCGTATTCGCGGGCCGGATCCCGAGCCCGGATCGGCGTCGTCGGCGCGTGTCGGCTCCGCTGTTGCCACCTGAAGGCACTCCCCGTGTCCCGTCTCTTGTTCTCGGCCGTGGTCCGTGGTCTGCCGGCCGCTTCTGTTCCCGGCCGGGTTCCCTGGTGTTCCCGGCAGCTTTCCGTTCAGTTCGCGGTCGTGTCCCGTGACCGGCGACCTGCCCCGATTCGTGACGCTAGCACGCAGCCCGCCGCGGGGCCCCCGGGTGGGGGCGCTGCGGACGGGCTGCGCGGGGCGGACGGGGCGCGGTGCGATCAGCCCAGGCGGGTCAGCTTGGCGCCGAAGCCGGGCTCGGTCAGGTCCTTCTGCAGGGCCACCGGGACCTTGACGGCTCCGGCCGTACCGTCACCCACGGTGAGCATGCCCACCTTGGTGCCGGTCTTCGCGGTGTGCGGCACCTTGCCGGAGGTGAAGGACAGCTTCACCTTCAGGCCCGCCCAGCCGACGGCCGGGACGTCCTTGGTGAGCACGACCGGGGTGTGGCCGCCGAGCTGGTCGTCCACATAGCCGACCACGTCGCCCTGCTTCAGGATTTTCGAGGACGTCAGCGCGTCCTGGGCGGCGAGCAGCGCGGTCTTGCTGACCCGGTTGACCGTTTTGAGGATCGACGTCCCCTGGTGCTGGCCGAGGATCGCGCCGACGATCGTCACCGTCTCGCCGCCGACCTGCCTGCGGGAGGCGAAGAGCAGATTGCCGCCGGCCGCGGTGGTGCTGCCGGTCTTGATGCCGATCGCGCCGATCAGGTACGGCAGATCGTTCACGTTGTTCCAGTTGTGGCCGGAGGGGTCCGTCCAGCTGGCCGCGCTGGTGATGGCGACCAGGGCGGGGTTCTTGACGACCGCGCGACCGAGCTTCACCTGGTCCTCGGCGGTGGAGACGGTCGTCTCCTTCAGGCCCGAGGGGTCGGTGTACGTCGTGTTGGTCATCCCCAGGTCCCTCGCGGTGGCGTTCATCTTCTTGACGAACGCCCCCTCCGAGCCCACGTCCCAGCGCGCCAGCAGCCGGGCGATGTTGTTCGCGGAAGGGATCATGACGGCCGACAGGGCCTGCTTCTCGGTGAGGTACTGGCCGGCCTTGACGGTGTTGAGCGTGGACTCGCCGCCGCTCTTGTCGTAGCCGCCCTCCTTCTCCGCCTGCGGGTCCACCGGGATCCTCGGGCCTTCCTCGCCCGGCTTGAGCGGGTGGTCCCGGAGGATGATGTAGGAGGTCATGGTCTTGGCGACCGAGCCGATGGCCACGGGCGTCTGCTTGCCGAAGTGACCCATCGTGCCGATGCCGTCGCCGTCCATCCAGCCCTGTCCCTCGCTCGGCCAGGGCAGGTTGGTCGTGCCGTCGAAGGTGTAGCTGTCCTTGGCGGTGAGCGCGAGGGTGGGGGACGGCAGCGGGCGGAGGGTCTGTACGACCGCGAAGATGATCGCCAGGAGCAGGACCAGGGGGGTCCAGATCTTGACCCGGCGCACGATCGTGCGGACCGGGGTCTCCGGGGGCGGGGGCGTGTTCGTCAGCTCCGCCAGGAGGTCCAGCGGGGGCTTCGGGGGAAGGGGCTGCTGGGTGGTGCGCTCGGGGCCGATCTGGGGGACGGGGGTGGTGGCGTCCGGCTTGGCGGCGGGCTTGGCGGCGGGCTTGGTCGCCGGCGCGATGTCGTTTTTCAGCGCGACGAACTTGCTGGTGCGCTCGGGGTCGGACTCGGGGGCCTTGGAGGTCCTGGGTGTGTCCGGCTTGCTGCCGAGCTTGAGCATGGTCGTCGGCTGGTCGACCTGCGGGGCCGGCTTGGGCGATATCGCCTTGAAGACGGTGGTGGGCTGATCGATGGCGTCCGCCGCCTCGGCTTCGCCCTCGGCGTCGGTGTCGTTCCCACCCGCACCACCCGTGCGGGTCTCGTTGCCGGCCGCGGGCGGCCCCTGCGGGTCGTCCCCGCCGTCGGCGTCCTCAGGCTCATCCCCGGCGCCGTCCGCCTCGGCTCCGCCCTCGCGGTCCCCGGCCTCCGCGTCGGCGTCGCGGTCCCCGGCCTTAGTCCCGGCGTCGCGGTCTTCGGCCTTGGCGTCGGTTTCGCCATCGCGGACCTTGGCCTTCGCCTTGGCGTCGCGGACCTTGGCCTTCGCCTTGGCGTCGCGGTCTTCGGCCTTCGCGTCGGCGTCGCGGTCTTCGGCCTCCACGCCGGCGTCGCGGTCTTCGGCCTTCGCGTCGGCGTCGGCGTCGCCGTCCTCGGCTTCCTTCGTCTCTGCTTCGCCTTCGGCGGCCTCTGCCTTCGCGTCGGTCTCCGCGTTGCCGTCCGTGTCGGCCGCGGAGTCCGGTTCCGCCTTCGCCTTCGCTACCGCGTCGGCCTTCTCGCCGTCCTCGTCCGTGGACTGACCGGTGTTCGGCTTGGCGTTCGCGTCCGGCTTCTTCTCCGCCTTCGCCTTCGCGCCTGCGTCCGCGTCCGCCTTCGCGTCCGCCTCCGTGTCTGCCTCTGCCTTCGCGTCGGCCTTCTCGGTGTCGTCGTCGGCCTCGTTCCGCTCGGCCTTGGGCGCGTCCGTGGCGGCCGAGTTGTGCTTGGGGTTGTCCGCGGCACGTACCCATGCCGAGACCGCGTCGCGGAGGGCGGTGTCCTCCTCAGGGGTTTCTCGTACCGACAGGATCGTCGTCGCGGTGTCCACGCGGCCGGAGGAGGAATCCTTTTCGCGGGAGACCGCGAGGCGCGGATCGCGGGCCTCGGGAACCGGGCCCGCGGTCCCCGACGTCGGTTCTACCGACGACTGACGCTGCTTCGACCTGTCGGGGGACTCGCCCGCCACCGATGCCTCCTCCATGCGCCGCACGCCCACGCGCGCGCCCTGTCCGAACCATGTACCAGTGTCCTGTGTGGGGGCTTGGCCCCTGCGGTAGACGAGAACGACATACCTACCGGTTCCCTCACGAACCGGTCACGCACCCTCGACAGACCAATGTGAGAGGGGTCACCCTGTCATTCATCCACGCGGGGAGGCATGGATGGGCAGGAGCCGCAGAACACTTCCGGAGGAGCTTCTGTTGCTCGCACTGGACCCGGCCACGGGTACCACTGCGCAGCCGCAGTCGCTCGACCTCGGTCTGGCCGGAGCACAGCTAGTGGAGCTGGCGCTGGCCGGACGGATAGCCCCAGACGGGGATCGTATCGCCGTGGTGGTGCCACGGCCGACTGGAGATCCGACTTTGGACTGCGCGTTGGAGTTGCTGCGACGGCGTGGCGCTCCCGTGCGGGCTGTTCACTGGATCGGCGGGCCCCGGCTGGGGCTCCGTCAGACCTACCTCTCGCATCTGGAGCGCTGCGGCATGGTGCATGCCGTGGCCGGTCAGATGTGCGGGGTGCTGCCGACGACTCGCTATCAGGCGACGGACAACGAGATCAGCCGGGAGATCCGAGGCCGGCTGGACTCCGCGATCCGCACCGGCGTACCGCCGGACCCGCGGACCGCGGCGCTCGCCGCCCTGGCACACGCCGTCGGACTCGGCAAGCATCTGTATCCCGGGAACGAGGGCAGGTCCTCGCGGTCCCGGCTGCGGGACCTGATCCGGCATGACCCCATGGGGGGTCTTGTCGCCCATGCCGTCATGGACGTGCAGAACGGTGCTGCCGCGCAGCCACGCCGTGGACCGGCCGCCACCGGTCGGCAGGGCGCGGCCGGTGCCAGGTCCGCGCCGGAACCCGCACGCGGGGTTCCGATGCAGCCGCACCATGGATCCATGGCACGTGCCGTGGCCCACTGAGCCGTACCCCGGTCCCCCAAGCCCGGTTCGGGAGCCGCTGGTCCGAGCGGGGCGGTGAGATCCTTCGCGGTCTCGCCGCCCCGCTCGACTGCTTCCGGGGACCCCATCGGGTGGCGAGCCGTGGCGAACTGACGCGTACGCGCCGCATATCCACCATTTGCCAGCGGTAGAAAGCACCTTGGTGGCAGTCTGCTCAGCAGCAGATACGGAAAGTGTCAAGCAACAGGCAGGCAGCCGGAGGTGCACGTCCCGTGGCGTCCAATGTCAATCCCACCGTCAGGCGGCGCCGGCTGGGCCAGGAGCTGCGCAGGCTCCGTGAGCTCAAGGGCATGACGGCCGAGGAGGTGGCCGAGCGACTGCTCGTGTCGCAGTCGAAGATCAGCAGACTGGAGAACGGCCGGCGCAGTATCAGCCAGCGCGATGTGCGTGATCTGTGCGGCGTGTACGAGGTCGAGGATCAGCGGATCGTCGACTCGCTGATGGAGATGGCGCGGGATTCGCGGCAGCAGGGGTGGTGGCACACCTTCGGGGACATCCCGTACAGCGTCTACATCGGGCTGGAGACCGACGCCGAGTCGCTGCGGGTGTACGAACCCCAGCTGGTGACCGGTCTCTTGCAGACCCCTGCCTACGCGGAGGCCCTGGTGCAGGGCGCGCTGCCGGAGACGTCGACTGCCGAGATCGAGAAGCGGGTCCAGGTGCGCATGCGCCGACAGGAACGTATCACCGCCGAGAACAACCCGCTCCGGCTCTGGGTCGTGCTCGACGAGGCGGCGCTGCGCCGGGTCGTCGGCAGCAAGCTGGTGATGCGCGAGCAGCTGGAGCATCTGATCGAGATGTCCCAGCTGCCGCACGTCACCGTGCAGGTGCTGCCGTTCGAGGTGGGCGCGCATCCGGGGCTCAACGGCCAGTACGCGATCCTGGAGTTCACCGACGCGGCCGACTCCAGCGTGGTGTACCTGGAGGGCGTCACCAGCGACCTGTACCTGGAGAAGGCCCAGGACGTGCAGAAGTACGCCGTGATGTACGAACATCTGCGGGCGCAGTCCCTCAATGTGGAGCAATCCCGGCAGTACATTGCGAAGGTGGCCAAGCAGTACGCGGAATGAGCCGGTGGCATGGAGGGCGCCGGATCGTACACCGTCGGTGGGCTTCAGTGGAAGGCCCACTGGAATATGCCATCCGGTTGAGTGAACGACTGCTCCAGCAGTGGCAGTTGCCCGGTAGCGTCGATCACGCCAATCAGACGACAAGGTTGGCGTGAACCGCACTACCGCAACTCGCAACAGGAGTGGACATGGCACTGATTCAGGGCGCTTCGGAGACGTGGATGAAGTCCTCCTATTCCGCGGGCAACGGCGCCTGCGTCGAGGTCAAGTCGCCCACCGACGCCGCCGCCGAGCTCGCCGTCCGTGACTCCAAGGTCCTCGAGGGCCCGACCCTGGCCTTCCCCGCCGGCGCGTGGAACGCCTTCGTGGCCTCGGTCAAGGCCTAGGGGGCCCTCCCTGACCTTCGTCAGTAAAGCCTCCCCGAGGAAGACAACTTCACAAGCACCACCAGAAGAGCCCTCTCGACCAGTCGCCGTCCTTGCCGAGAGGGCTCGGTCACGCCCGGCGGCTCCGGCCGGTCACCGCACCGGGAACGCCACGTCGCACACCGGGTCGTGCGGGCCCGCCACATCCCAGTCCGCGAAGTAGATCTCGCGGCAGGGCCCGGCCATCCGAAGGCCCTCGCCCGCCATCCACTGCTCCACCGCTTCGAAGGCGGCCAGGATCTGCGGGTGGGCCACCTGGGCCTTGGTGATCCGCGTGTAGGCCAGCCGGGCCGCCGGCTCGACCCGTGCCGTCGTCTTCCAGGCCCGTCCCCGCTCGGCGGCCCACGCCCGCGCCGCCGCCTCGTCCGCCACCGGCACACAGGACTCGGCCGGGCCGTCGCTCTCCATCGACACCTCGGAGTGGTAGACCACGAACGGCGCCCCGGTCATGCCGCCGCACTCCCGCGCCGCCGCCTCCAGCCGCCCGAACGACGCGCCGATCCACGTCGGCAGCTCGTCGGCCAGGGTGTGCCGTGACTCGGTGATCACCACCTGCGCCGGCACGTCCACGGTCTCGATCACGAACTTCTCGTACATCTCGGAGCTCCTCCCCGACAGCCGTCCACGGAGGTACTCGGCGAGCGTCCGCTGCCCGGCCACCCGGGCCTCCACGTCCGCCCAGTAGGCGGCGAGCCGGCCGGCGGCCTCGGTGCCCCCGGCCCCGAGCACCTCGGCGATCCGGGCGAGCGGCATGTCCAGCTGCCGCAGCAGGGCCACGAGCCGGGCGCGTTCGGCCTGGTCGGCGCGGTAGTAGCGGTAGCCGGTCGCCTCGTCGACGTGCGCGGGGGCCAGCAGACCGAGCCGGTCGTACAGGCGCAGCGCCTTGGCCGACAGCCGGGCCCGCGCGGCGAACGCGCCGATGGTGAGCAGGTCGTCGTCCACGATGCCATCCTCCGTCACCGGGCGGCTCTCTCCGCCCGGTGACAGGGACGTTCGGCCCTGCCCCAGGGACAAGGTCAAGCCGGCTCAGGCGAGCTGGGCCTCGATGGCCGTGACGACCGCGTCCGACTCCGGCTCGGTCTGTGGCGAGAAGCGGGCGACGACCTGGCCGTCCCGGCCGATCAGGAACTTCTCGAAGTTCCAGCGGATGTCGCCGCTGTGCCCCTCCGCGTCCGCGAAGCCGACGAGCCGCTCGTACAGCGGGTGCCTTCCCTCGCCGTTCACCTCTGCCTTCTCGGTGAGCGGGAAGGTCACGCCGTACGTCGCCGAGCAGAACTCGGCGATCTCCTCGGCGGTGCCGGGCTCCTGCCCGAGGAACTGGTTGCAGGGCACGCCGAGCACGGTGAAGCCGCGTGCGGCGTAGCGTTCCTGCAGCTTCTCCAGGCCGGTGTACTGGGGGGTGAGCCCGCACTTGGAGGCCACGTTCACGATGAGGATCGCCTTGCCGGCGTATTGGGCGAGGTCGGCGGGGCCGCCCCGCAGGGCGCCGATCTCGACGTTCAGTACGTTTGTCATCCCTGGATGCTAGGCGTTCCGCGGGGTGGGACCGTCACGGGCCGTCTTTCGGCTGCGGGCCGGCGGGGGCTGGCCGCGCAGTTCTCCGCGCCCCTCAGGGCCGTTCCGCCGCCGGCACCCGCTTTGGTGCCTCCACCAGGGCATCCCCGGCCGTCGTCCTCGCGTACAGCACCGACCGCCCAGCCCGACGCCGCTCCAGCAGGCCCGCATCGCGCAGCACCTTCAGATGGCGGCCCACCGAGCCCAGGGTCTGGCCGGTCACCGCCGTCAGGTGGGTGGTGCTCATGGGGGAGGCGAGGAGGGTCAGGACCTCGGCCCTGGCCGCGCCGAGGAGCGCGGCCAGGGCGGACGGGGCGGTTGTGGTCCCGCTGTCGGCGAGGGCGCCGGAGCACGGGTAGACCGCCGCGTAGCGCACCCCGTCCTCCCAGGCCACCCAGCCCGCCCGCTGGACGGTCACCGGCACGAAGACCAGCTCGGCGCCGGAGATCTCACGGGGCGGGTACTCGTGGAGGTTGATCTGGAGCCGGTTCCCGCCGAGCCACCGGGTGCGTCCGGGGCGCAGGGCGTCGAGCACGCTCACCCAGCCACCCCGGCTCACCTGCGCGGTCCGGGCGACCACGTCCGCCTCCAGCACCCGGCGCCGCCGCTCCCAGGAGGGCCGTACCGTCTCCTGCCACACCCACTCCAGGAGTACGGCCGCCCGCTCGGGCAGGTCGTCGCGGTCCAGCTCGGCGGGGAGCGGGCCGGCGAGCGCGGTGCGCAGATGGGCGCGGGCCGCGTCGGGCGGGGCCGCGCGCACGCGGGCCACCTCGTCGGGGAACCGCTCGCCGTCCCGGGGCGTCGGCGTCAGGAAGTCGGCGATCCAGTTACGGCCGAGGCCTGCCCGTACCAGCCGTGCCGTCACCGGGTCGGCCCGCAGCCGCGCCCGGTAGGCCGGCAGGTGGTTGCGCAGCCACCGCTGCTCCCCGGGATGCGCGGCGTCCCCCGCGTGCAGCAGCTTCAGGCAGGCGAAGGTCTCGGCGAGCGGCGAGATGACGAACCGGCTGTGGGCGAGCGTGTCCGCGTTGAGCTGCCACCAGCCCATCCCGGCACCCCCTCACGGCCGTACGGCCTTTCGCGCTGTGTCGAAACAATAACGAGCCGCGTGCGCGCCGCCCGAGACTCCGGGGCATGCCCGGTTACCGATCCCTGTTCCGCACCCCGGAGTTCAGCCCCCTCCTCCTCGGCTCGGCGGCGCAGACCGCCGCGCAGACCGTCGGGGGGCTGGCCCTGGCCACGCTCGTGTACCGGGCGACCGGCTCGCCGCTGCTGTCGGCGGTGAGCATGTTCGGTCCCTCGCTCGCCCAGGTGCTCGGCGCCACCCTCCTGCTGTCCGGCGCCGACCGGCTGCCCCCGCGTACGGCGCTCGCCGCGATCGCGCTTGTCTTCGCGGCCGGGACGGCGGTGCAGGCGCTGCCCGGGCTGCCGGTCGGCGCGGTCTTCGGCGTCGTGCTGGCGCTGGGGCTCGTGGCCTCGCTCGGCGGCGGGGTGCGCTGGGGGCTGCTGAACGAGGTCCTCGGCAAGGACGGTTATCTGCCGGGGCGTTCGCTGTTCCACATGATGAGCGGGCTCATGCAGGTCGCCGGGTTCGCCACCGGCGGTGCCCTGCTCACCGCGCTCTCCCCGCGCGTGTGTCTGCTGTCGGCCGCGGCCCTTTATCTGACGGCCGCGCTGGTGCTGCGGCTCGGGCTGACCGCCCGGCCGCCCCGGGCCGCGGGCCGTCCCTCCGCCTCGGCCACCTGGCGCACCAACGCCCTGCTGTGGTCGTCCCGCCCGCGCCGGCTCACCTACCTGGGCCTGTGGCTGCCCAACGGAATGGTCGTCGGCTGCGAGTCGCTGTACGTGTCGTACGCGCCGCACGCCGCCGGCACGCTGTTCGCCTGCGGTGCGTTCGGCATGTTCGCGGGGGACGTGACGGTCGGACGGCTGCTGCCGCCCGCAGTACGGCGCCGGCTGGCGACCCCGCTCCTGCTGCTGCTCGCCGCGCCGTACCTGCTGTTCTGGGCGTATCCGCCGCTGCCCGTGGCGATGGTGTGCGCGGCGGTCGCCTCCGCCGGGTTCGGTGCGAGTCTGGTCCAGCAGGAGCGGCTGATGGCGCTGACGCCGGGCGAACTGGCGGGTCAGGCGCTGGGGTTGCACTCGGCCGGGATGCTGACCCTGCAGGGGGTGAGCGCGGCGCTGGCCGGGGCGGTGGCGCAGGTCACCTCGCCCGCCGTGGGGATGACGGTGATGGCGGCGGGCTCGGTGGGTGTGACGCTGGCGCTGGCTACGGCCGGTCGTCGGTCTCCTGTGCCGGAGCCGGAGCCGGAGCCGGAGCCGGAGTCGGAGTCTGCCGAGGCACGTTGAGGTCGGCGTCGATCTTCTGCACGGCCCGGTCGAAGTAGCGGAGCAGTTCGACGGGGAAGGGCATGACGAGGGTCGAGTTCTTCTCGGCGGCCACCTCCACGACGGTCTGGAGCAGACGCAGCTGCATGGCCTCGGGGGTGTCGGACATGATCCTGGAGGCGTTGGCGAGCTGCTGGGCCGCCTGGAACTCGCCGTCGGCGGTGATGACCCGGGCCCGCCGCTCCCGCTCGGCCTCGGCCTGGCGGGACATGGACCGCTTCAGCGACTCCGGCAGCTGGACGTCCTTGATCTCGACTCGGTCGATGTGGATGCCCCAGCCGGCGGCCGGGCTGTCGATCATCAGGGCCAGTCCCTCGTGCAGCCGCTCCCGGTCGGAGAGGAGGTCGTCGAGGTCGCTCTTGCCGATGATGGAGCGCAGCGAGGACTGGGCGACCTGGCCGACCGCGAAGACGTAGTCCTGGACCTCGATGGCCGCGCGCACCGGGTCGGTGACCCGGAAGTAGACGACGGCGTCGACCTTCACCGACACGTTGTCCCGGGTGATGCCCTCCTGCGTGGGCACCGGCATCGTCACGATCTGCACGTTCACCTTGCGCATCCGGTCGGCGAACGGGATGAGGAAGGTGACGCCGGGCTGCCGGTGGGCCGGCAGCGCCTTCCCCCAGCGGAACACCACCCCGCGCTCCACCTGGTTGACGACCCGCATCCCGCTCTTCAGCACGAGCAGCAGGAGCAGCACTACGACGACCACTGCGACGACGGTGCCTTCCATGGCACTCCCATCTCCGACGCGTTCTTCGTCCGGTACAGGACAACGGGGAGGACACCACGGCGGGGGCCGGCGGATGCGGCCGGGGCGTCAGGGAAACGTAAAGAAACCCGGGCGCCCCCCTCCTCGGGCCTGTCGCCCGGCTGACCGGGCCTCCAGCGGGCCTGGAGCGGGACCGGGCAGCGTGGGGGTAGTCGGGCCCCCGGAGCCGGGTGGCCGTTGTCACTGAGGGGAGACGCCGTGTCCCAGGCGGTCAGGAATACGTACGCGCAGGTCTCCGGGGAGGTCTACGCCGAGGTCCGGACGTTCTACGCATGGCAGATGCGCCGGGTCGACGCGCTGGACATCGAGGGGTTCGCCGCCACCTTCACCGAGGACGGGGAGGTCGTGCACGCGGGCGGGGCCGTGCAGCGCGGGCGGGAGGAGATGCTCGCGGGGATGCGGGCCGCCCTGCCCCGCTACCGCGACATCGCGGTACGGCACTGGTTCGACCACGTGCTGATCGAGGCCGACCCGGTCGACGAGGACACCCTGCACGTGTCGTACTACTCGCTCGTCACCCAGACCGACCGCGAGGGCAACGTCGCCTTCGAGCCGACCTTCACCGTCGAGGACGAGCTGGTGCGCCGGGGCGGGGTCCTGTACACCAGGCGCCGGGTGATCCACCGCGACACCCCCGTGGAGCCGCCCGTGCACGCCGGCTGAGGCCTTGAGCGGGAACGACAGACGGGGATGCGCCGGACGGTCGTACATCGTCCGGCGCATCCCCGTGGCGCTGTCCGGGTGGTTCAGGCGTGGCAGGCGGGCAGGCCGCCGTGGAAGGCGACCATCTCCTTGAAGGACGCCACCACGTCGAGCCGGGCGCCCGGGGCCAGGCCCCGCTGTTCGGCGTAGGCCCGGTGCAGATTGCCCACCAGCCGCTCGGCGTCGACCAGGGCGGCGAACTCGCCGAGGTCGGCGCGCTCCGCGGCCTCGAGCGGAGTCAGGCCGGCCCGCAGGCCGTCCGCGGCCAGGCTGCCCAGCAGCCGCAGATACGCCTCCGTGAAGTCCAGCAACTCCGGTCCGCCGACCGGTCCGTGCCCCGGGACCACCGTGCGCGGACCCAGCGCGCGCAGCCGGCGCAGAGCCTCCAGCGAACCGCTGACCGAGCCCATCAGGACGTACGGGGTGACCCCTGACCACACGACGTCCCCGGTGAACAGCACCGCCCGCTCGGGCACCCACACGACCACGTCGTTCGCGGTGTGCGCGGGGCCCACATGGAGCAGCTCGGCCCGTGCGCCGCCCGTGTGCAGCGTCAGCGTGTCCTGGAAGGTGAGCGACGGCAGGGTGAGCGGTGTCTCGCCCCACTCCACCTGCGGCCACAGTCCGCGCAGGTGCAGCCCCGCCTCCGCGCTGTCCGCCCGGGTCCCGGCATGGGCGACGACCTGCGCCCGGGGGGTGAACTGGCCGTTGCCGAAGGTGTGGTCACCGTGGAAGTGGGTGTTGACCACGAAGTCCACCCCGCCCGGCACGGCCCGCTCGACGGCCTCGCGCAGCCGCCGGGTACGGGCCTCGGTGGCCGCCGTGTCGACGAGGACCGCGCAGTCCTCGCCGACCACCAGCCCCGCGTTGTTCACACACCATCCGCCGCCGGGCTGCACATACGCGTACACCCCGTCCGCCACCTGCTCCAGCGACGGCGCCGCCTGGACCGGAGCGCTCATGCGGCCCTGCCCCGGTCCGTCGCGGCCCGGCCCGCCGGGTGGTCCGGGCGGCGGAACTCCTGTGGCTTGTTCGTGGACGCGGCGAGCAGCGTGCCACCGGTGTCGGTCATCGTGGAGACTCCGTCTCTCGGTCGGTGGGGATCAGTAGTTGCCCAGGCCCCCGCAGACGTTGAGCGCCTGCGCGGTGATGGAGGCGGCGGTGTCCGAGGCGAGATAGCCGACCAGGCCGGCCACCTCCTCGGGGGTGGAGTAGCGGCCCAGCGGGATCTTCGCGTTGAACTTCTCCTGGATGTCCTGCTCGCTGACGCCGTAGTGGTCGGCGTAGCCCTGCCGGACCCGCTGGGCCATCGGCGTCTCGACGTAGCCGGGGCACACCGCGTTGACCGTGATGCCGGTCTGGGCCAGCTCCTTGCCCACGGCCTTGGTGAAGCCGACCACGCCGTGCTTGGACGCGGAGTACGGGGCGGCCAGCTCCACGCCCTGCTTGCCGCCGGTGGAGGCGATGTTGACGATGCGGCCCCAGTCGCCGTCCCGCATCCGGCCGGTGCTCAGCACCTCGCGGGTCACCCGGAAGGTGCCGTTGAGGTTCGTGTCGATCACGTCGAGCCACAGCGCGTCCGGCAGCTCGGCGGTGACCCCGCCGCCGCCCCGGCCCGCGTTGTTGACGAGGATGTCGATCCGCCCGTACGCGGCCACCGCCGCCTCGACGGCGGCCTTCACCTGCTCACTGGAGGTGACGTCGCAGACCGTGCCGGAGACCTCCAGGCCCTCCTCACGCAGCCGCTTCACCACCGTACGCACGCTCTCCTCGCCGCGCGCCACCCCGAACACCGCCGCGCCCCGCCGGGCCAGCAGCTCGGTCACGGCGAGGCCGATCCCGCTGGTCGCGCCGGTGACGAAGGCAACCCGTCGTCCCGCTTCTGTCATCGTGCTCTCCCAAGAGGTCGTGGGGCCCGGACGGGACGACGGTGACCGGGGGGCCTAGGACGCGGCTCGCCTCCGACCAGAGCGGGTACGGGCCGCGCCCCGCTGACGGGCGCGGGGCCGGCCGCCGCGGGACGGCATCACGGGGACCCCCTATCGCGCCACTACCAGGGGTCCGGCGCCTGTCGAGTGCCGCACGCCAGCGTGGGCGGACCCGCAGCCGCTGACGAGGAGGACCCGTGCCCGAACAGACGCAGACCATCCCCGACGTACGCAAGTCGGTGACCGTCGAGGCCAGCGCAGCGGACTGCTTCCGCGTGTTCACCGAGCGGCCGGCCGACTGGTGGCCGCCCTCCCACGTGCTGGTCAAGAAGGAGCGGGCCGGGCTCGCCTTCGAGCCCGCAGTGGGCGGGCGCTACTACGAGTGGGACGTGGCCGGCACCGAGATCGCCTGGGGAAGGATCCTCGAGTGGGAGCCGGGCCGCAGGCTCGTCATGACCTGGCGGATCGACGGCGACTGGCAGTCCATCACCGACGACGAGCGGGCCAGCGAGATCGAGGTCGACTTCGAGCCCGTCGACGCCGGGCACACCAGGGTCTCCCTCGCCCACGTCAAGCTGCACCGGCACGGCGAGGGCGCCGAGCGGATCTTCCGCGCCCTGGACGGGCCGAGCCCCGGGGAGACCCTGGAGCGCTTCGCGGACGCGGTCGCGCGAGGCGTATGAGGAATCGCTGAATCCGCCGGACAGCTGCTGACGGGGCGCAGCTCCCGGCCCGAAGACCCCAGCCGCCATGTGCCGTTCCAGGCCATGGCGGCTCTCGTCTGCGGCGCGCCCGCCGGCTGCGCGGGCGTACCACCGGCCGGGTCGGCGGGGCCCGGCAGCCGTCCGGTCCGCCGCGGGTGCGGCGTGACATGCCCGCCGCCCACAGCCGTTGGCTCTGCGTACGAGACGGCGGCCCGCCGCCCGGACGTCCCGCCGCGGTGGGCCCCGTGCCGCCTTCGTGCCGCCTCCGGCCCGTTGACCACGCGGGCGGGAGGGTCCCCACCCGGCCTCGATCGGCCCTCCAGCCGCCGGTCCTAGCTTCCGGGGCATGCGAGGAATCATCCTGGCCGGCGGGACCGGCTCCCGCCTGTGGCCGATCACCCAGGCTGTGTCGAAACAGCTCATGCCGGTGTTCGACAAGCCGATGATTTACTACCCTCTGTCCACTCTGGTGCTGGCGGGCGTGCGGGAGATCCTCGTCATCACGACGCCGTCCGACCGGAACTCCTTCGAACGGCTGCTGGGTGACGGCGCGCATCTGGGTCTGCGGATCCAGTACGCGACGCAGCCCAGGCCCGGAGGCATCGCGCAGGCGTTCCTGATCGGCGCGGACTTCATCGGTGACGAGCCGGTGGCGCTCGTCCTCGGCGACAACATCTTCCACGGCGTCGGCCTCGGGGAGAAGCTGAAGGCGCACTCCTCCCCGCGCGGCGGTCACGTCTTCGCCTACCCGGTGGCGAACCCGAGTGACTTCGGTGTCCTGGAATTCGACCGCGAAGGGCGCGTCCTCTCCCTCGAGGAGAAACCCGCGCGACCGAAATCGCGATACGTGGTCCCGGGGCTCTACTTCTACGACAACCGCGTCGTCGACATCGCCAGGTCCCTGCGACCCAGTGCCCGCGGCGAGTTGGAGATCACCGGGGTGAACCAGGCGTACCTGCGCCGCGGCGAGCTCACCTTCACCATGCTCGACCGCGGCACCTCGTGGCTCGACACCGGGACCTTCGCCTCCCTGGTGCAGGCGTCGGAGTTCGTCCGGGTGGTCGAGGAGCGGCAGGGACTGAAGATCGGCTGCGTGGAGGAGGCGGCCTGGCGCAACGGGCTCATCAGCAA
The DNA here is from genome assembly GCF_055603265.1 of Streptomyces sp. NPDC037288. NCBI lineage: Bacteria > Bacillati > Actinomycetota > Actinomycetes > Kitasatosporales > Streptomycetaceae > Streptomyces > Streptomyces sp. NPDC037288. The sequence goes on along the minus strand of NZ_JBVJVY010000019.1, from coordinate 43,133 downwards.
CGACCGGCTCCGCGAGCTCGCGCAACCGCTCCTGTCCAGCGGCTACGGGGCGTACCTGATCGGGCTGCTCGACACCGCCGAAGAGATCCGGCTGCCGGTCCCGGTCGGCGCCGGCGCCCTCGGGTGACAAGGAGACCTGATGAACTTCGAAGAGCTCGGCATCGAGGGCGTCCACCTCGTCAGGCCGCGGATGTTCGGCGACCCGCGCGGTACGTTCCTGGAGCTGTTCGTCGGCCACCGGCTGTCCGCGGCGACCGGCCGTCCGATGGACGTGGCCCAGGTCAACTGCTCGGTGTCACGACGCGGCACGATCCGCGGAATCCACCTCACGGCGGCCCCGCCGGGTGAGGCGAAGTACGTGACGTGCGTGAGCGGCGCGATCGTCGACGTCGTCGTCGACGTCCGCGTCGGCTCGCCCACCTACGGCGCGTCCCTCGCGATCCCGCTGGACGACGAGCAGCGGCACGCCGTGTACATCCCCGAGGGGCTCGGCCACGGGTTCGCGGCGGTCAGCGACACCGCGGTGGTCACGTACCTGTGCGACAACGTCTACACCCCCGGGAAGGCGATCTCGATCAACCCGTTGGACCCGCAACTCGCCCTGCCGTGGCCCGCTATGGACGACGTCGTCCTGTCCGACAAGGACCGGACCGCACCGACGCTGGCGGAGACGGAGGCCCTCGGCGTGCTGCCCGATTACGCGGACCTCAGCGCCAGGACACCGATCGGTCCGCGCGGATGACGCGGCGGTCATCCCCGAGTGAGTCGACGACATCAGGAACAGGAGTACCCATGAAGAGGCACATCGCCTTCCTGAACATCCCCGCCGCCGGTCATGTCACGCCGACGCTGGGCGTGGTCGAGGAGCTGGTCAAGCGCGGCCACAAGGTCAGCTACCTGGCCGCCGACGGCTTCGCCGAGCGCATCGCCTCGACGGGCGCCGAGGTCATCCCCTACACCACGACTCTCGACCCGCGGACGATCGCGCCGACCGGCGCGGAGGACTGGCTGGCCCGCGTCCTGCTCGGCGCGGTCCGGGAGGCGGCCGCCACGGCGCCGTCGCTGGAGGCCCACTTCGGTGACGATCTGCCGGACTGCCTCGTCTACGACATCTCGATGCAGTTCCTGGGCCGCGTCATGGCGCGGAAGCTCGGCGTACCGGGTATCCAGCTGTACCCCGTCCTGGCGTCCCACCAGTACTTCTCCGAGGCGCAGGGCGCCGCCGAGGGGATGTTCGGCGAGCTGACACGCGAGCTGCGTGCGTTCGCCGACGAACACGGGCTGCAGGACGTCCCGCTGGACGAGCTGATGGAGGACGCGCCCCGCAACATCTCCTTCATGCCGCGCGAGTTCCAGTCCGACGCCGACTCCTTCCCCGAGGACCGGTACACGTTCGTCGGAATCCCGCTGCGGGACAGCGACCTGCAGGGCACCTGGCGGCCGTCCACCGACCACCCCGTGGTGCTGATCTCCCTGGGTACGACCTTCAACACCCAGCCCGAGTTCTTCGCGATGTGCGCCAAGGCGTTCGACGGGCTGCCGTGGCACGTGGTGATCGCCGCGGGCCCCGGTGTGGACCTGGAGGCGGTGGGCGAACTGCCCCCCAACGCGGAGATCCACGCCTGGCTGACCCTGCAGGCGGTGCTCGAGCACGCCGGTGCGTTCGTGTGTCACGGCGGCGCGGGCAACACCATGAACGCCCTGTACGCGGGGGTGCCCCTGGTGTCCGTACCGCACAACGGCGACTCGGAGATGATCGCCGCGCGGACGGGCGAGCTGGGCCTCGGCCGGGTCCTGGCCCCCGAGGACGTCACCGCCGAGACCATCCGGGAGGCCGTCCTGGCGGTCGCCGCCGACGAGACCGTGCAGGCGAACCTGCGCGAGATGCGCCGGCACATGCAGAAGGCCGGCGGTGCGCCGCGCGCGGCCGACACGATCCTCGGTCACCTCGACGCCGTGTCGAAGTGACCGGCCGACTCGACGGGAGAAAACCATGAACACGCACGACCTGAGCACCGAGCTCGTCCCGGGCGACCTGTACCTGGAGATCCAGCAGTTCTACGCGGTGCAGCTCAAGATCCTCGACCGCGGTGACGGCAAGCAGTGGGCGAACACCTTCACGCCGGACGGCGTCTTCCAGGCCGCCGACATGCCCGAGCCCCTGGTCGGCCGGGAGATACTCACCAAGGCGATCGAGCTGCAGACCGCCAAGCACGAGGGCCTCGTCCTGCGGCACTGGCTCGGGCAGCTGACCGTCGAGCAGATCGGCGAGAACACCTACCGTGCGCAGAGCTACGTCATGGTCTACGTGACCCCCGACCGCACGCTGCTGAGCGGCGAGGTGCACTTCCGCCACCACACCCTCTGCGACGACGAGCTGGTCCGCGTCGACGGGTCCTGGCTCGTGCGCAAGCGCTTCGTCGAGACCGACGGCGAATACAAGTAGGCCGGGCGCACGGCATGATCCCCCTTTTCAGAGTGGCGATGTCCGAGAAGGCGTCGGCGCTGGTCGGCAAGGTTCTGGACAGCGGCTACATCGGTCAGGGCGCGAAGGTCGACGAGTTCGAGCGCGCTCTGGCCGGCCGGCTGGACAACCCCCGGATCCTGACCGTCAACAGCGCCACGTCCGGGCTGCATCTGGCACTGCATCTGGTCGCGACGGAGTCGGGCCGCAACGGCGAGGTCCTGGCCACCGCACTGACCTGCACGGCGACCAACTGGCCGATCATGGCGAACGGGATGCGCATCCGGTGGGTGGACACCGACCCGGCGACCCTGAACCTGGACCTCGACGACCTGGCCAGGAAGATCACGCCCGCGACCCGGGCGATCGTCCTGGTCCACTGGGGCGGCTACCCCGTCGACCTGGACCGCCTGGCCCGCATCCTCGACCAGGCCGAACGCGTCCACGGCGTCCGGCCCCGGGTCATCGAGGACTGTGCCGACGCGTGGGGCGCCACCTACAAGGGCGTCCCGCTCGGCGGGCACGGCAACATCGGCGTCTACAGTTTCCAGGCGATCAAGCACCTCACGACCGGTGACGGCGGACTGATCGTGCTGCCCGACGACGACCTGCTGGCCCGGGCCCGCCTGCTGCGCTGGTACGGCATCGACCGCGACGGCGGTGCGGCCCGGTTCAAGAACGACATCCCCGAGTACGGCTTCAAGTTCAACATGAACGACATCAACGCGGCCATCGGCCTGGCGAACCTCGAGATCGTCGACGACCTCGTCGCACGGCACCGCGAGAACGCGGCGTTCTACGACGCCGAACTGGCCGCAGTGGACGGTCTGGAGCTGACCGAGCGGGCCCCCGACCGCGATCCGTCGTTCTGGTACTACTCCGTCAAGGTGGACGACCGCGACGCCTTCGTCCTGCGCATGAAAGAGGCCGGAATCGCCACGAGCGAGGTCCACGAGCGCAACGACCTCTACGGCGCCACCCGGGACTACCGGGCGGTCCTGCCCGGGCTCGACAGCGTCGCCGGGCGCCAGATCGCCCTGCCGGTCGGCTGGTGGGTGTCGGACGAGGACCGGGCGCACATCGTGCGGACCGTCAAGGCCGGCTGGTGACCATCGCCGGACGGCACGGCACACGAGGAGGCGGGGAGCCGATCGGCTCCCCGCCTCCTCGCTCTGGCCGACGACGGCGGACGGTCTCAGGCGGTGTACCCGAATCGCTCCACGTAGGTGTTGGACACGCTCGTCGCGTTCGCGCGCAGCGCGGCGACGTGGGCGGGAAAGTCCGGGTGCCGGACGGCCGTCCGCAGCGCCTGGGCATCGGTCCACCGCGCGATGTTGACGTACTTGTTCGGGTCGTCCACGTGCTGGTGGAGTGTGTAGGTCAGCAGCCCGGGCTGTTTCCGGAAGAACTCCGCGGTGTCGCTGAACGTCTTCTCGAACGCCTCCGGCGCCCCGGTGAGCGTGAACTGGTTGACGAAGGTGATCGGGCCGTCCGGCTTGTCCTGTGCCATCGTGTGTCCTCCTCGGTCGTGCTGCCACGCGGCGGGCTGTCGCGCAGCAGCTTCGGGGACGGTCCTCGGCGGGCTCTGGAATCCGGCTGTAGTCAGGTTGCCGAACCGGTCTCCCGCAGGGGCTTCCACCAGCCCGGGTTGTCCCGGTACCAGGCGACGTTCTCCGCGAGGCCCTGGGCGAACGGGACCGTGGGCTCGTACCCCAACTCCTCGCGGATCTTGGTGTCGTCGAGCGCGTACCGCAGGTCATGGCCCTTGCGGTCGGTGACCCGGCGCACCAGGTCCGGCTCGGCGCCGATGAGCGTGAGCAACCGGTCGGCCATCTGGCGGTTCGTGAGTGCGTCGCCGCTGCCGATGTTGTAGATCTCTCCGGGCCTGCCCTTGTCCAGCACGAGCTGGACGGCCCGGCAGTGGTCGTGGACGTGCAGCCATTCGCGGACGTTGCCGCCGTCGCCGTACAGCGGAACGCTCTCCCCGCTGAGCAGACCGGTGACGAAACGTGGGATCAGTTTCTCGACGTGCTGGTACGGGCCGTAGTTGTTGGAGCAGCGGGTGATGCGGACGTCGAGCCCGTGGGTGCGTGCGTAGGACCGCGCGATCAGGTCCGCGCCCGCCTTCGACGCGGCGTAGGGCGAGTTGGGGGCCAGGGGCCACTCCTCCGTCCACGCTCCTTCGTCGATGGTCCCGTACACCTCGTCGGTGGACACGTGGACGACCCGCCGCACGCCGGTGCGCACGCACGCCTCGAGGAGGGTCTGGGTGCCGAGCACATTGGTGCGGACGAAGTCCGCGGCCGCGTCGAGTGAGCGGTCCACATGCGACTCGGCGGCGAAGTGCACCACCTCGTCGTGTCCGGGCAGTACCTTGAGCAGCAGCGGGAGGTCGCAGACGTCACCGCGGACGAAGGTGAGCCGTGGATGTCCTGTCGGCAGGTTGGCCAGGTTGCCCGCGTAGGTGAGCTTGTCGAGGACCGTGACCTCGGCACCGTCCCGGCCGGGGTAGCCGCCGGCGAGCAGGGTGCGTACGTAGTGCGAACCGATGAATCCCGCGCCGCCCGTCACCAGAACGCTCATCAGGCGGTCACCTCTTCCCGTATGTGGAACTGCGCCTTCATGGTCGGGTTACCTCCTCGTTCCGGTCCGGACGCGCACAGCGTGCGGCCGCGAACTCGAACCGCTGTGCAGCAGAGGTGGAGCACACGGGCCCCCTTGTTCTCGAGTACGGCTCGAGGCCGCAGGAGGATGCTGGACCCCGACCCCCAAGAAGGAGATCGGCATGATCACCCCCAAGATTCCAGCGAAGAGCCTGGAAGTCCGCCTCGCCAAGCATCTGGAGGGCCCGCTCACGCTGGACCACTTCGACGTCGTGGAGGCGGACCTTGCTGAGCCGGGCGACGGAGAGGTCGTCGTCCGCAACGACTTCATGCAGCTGACCGCGGTCATGCAGGATCTGATGACCCCCAGCCCTGATCTCCCGATGCCCCCCTACCAGGTCGGTCAGCGCCTGTGGGGCGGCGGCATCGGCACCGTCGTGCAGTCGAACAGTCCCGACCTCGCGGTCGGCGACCTCGTGCAGAACATGGACGGATGGGCCGAGTACTCCGTCGGGCCCGCCGGCCAGTACTACAAGGCCGACCCCACCCTGTACCCCGCACCGGAGTACTACCTGACGCAGGGCCCGACCGCCTACCACGGCATCGTGGACATCGCCGAGGTCGGCGAGTCGGACGTGGTCTACGTGTCCGGTGCGGCCGGGGGCGTCGGTTCGCTGGCCGGCCAGATCGCCAAGTGCCGCGGCGCGAAGCGTGTGATCGGCAGCGCCGGGAGCAAGGCCAAGGTCGAGTACCTGGTCAACGAGCTCGGCTACGACGCGGCCTTCGACTACCACGACGGTCCGGTGGTGGACCGCCTGCGGGAGCTGGCTCCCGACGGCATCAACGTCTTCTTCGACACGGTCGGCGGCGAGCAGTTCGAGGCCGCCGTCCAGGTCGCGGCACAGGACGCCCGCTTCGCGCTGTGCGGAGCGCTGTCCGGACAGGTCGGCGACAGCGAGGGCGCGTTCCCGCGCCTGGACATCATGACGGCGATCGTCCGGCAGATCGTCCTGCGGCCGTACGCCACGTACCACACGCCCGAGCAGATCTGGGCCTGGCACCAGCACTTCAGCCAGTGGCTCAAGGAAGGGAAGTTCGTCCTGCCGCAGACGACCATCAAGGGCGGGCTGTCCGAGGCCCCCGCCGGCCTCCTCAACCTGCTGGGCGGAAAGTACCAGGGGAACGTCGTGGTGAAGCTCTCCGAGAGCTGATGACGCGGCCTGCCCGGAGGCCTGAACTCCCTCCGGGCAGGTTCCAGCTCCCCTCGAGGAAGCCGACCGAGCATGTCGTACATGACACTGGAAACGCGAGGGCTGCGCACCTTCTTCACGCAGCAGCCCGATTGGTCTCCGAGTCCTTCGGACGACGGCCTTGAATTCGCATACATCGAGGCCCCCCTCGACTACGCCGATCCGGCCGGCCCGCGCATTTCCCTCGCGATCAGCCGGCTCCGGGCGAGCGACCCCGGCCGGCGGCGGGGAACGCTCCTGTCCCTCAACGGCGGCCCGGGCGGGGACGGCGGCCTCGGACGGCTCCTGCCGGCCCGCCTCGGCCGGAGCCCACTGCACGAGATCTACGACCTCGTCGGCTTCGACCCGCGCGGTACCGGCGCCTCCACCCGCATCGAGGGGGAGAACAGCCCGACGACCACCGCGTTCGACTCCCGGCCGCCGGACTCCGCGTTCGCCGCCATCACCGCCGACATGCGGGAGCGCGACCAGGGCTGTGTGCGGGCCGGCGGCGCACTGCGCCGCCACATCACCACCCGCAACAACGCCCGCGACATGGACCTGATCCGTGAGGTCCTCGGCGAACAGCAGATCAGCTTCGTCGGCTGGGCCTACGGCACGCTCCTCGGAGCCGTCTACGGCACCATGTTCGGCGACCGTCTGGACCGCAGTGTGCTCGATTCCTGCGTGCACCCGGACTGGGACTGGCGCCGGCAGTTCAAGTCGCAGGCCGACGCGGTGCGGGAGAACGTCGACAAGTGGGCGGACTGGACCGCCGAGCGGCACGAACGCTTCGCCCTGGGCACCACCCCCGCCCTGGTCCTGGAGAGCGTCGAGAAGACGGCCGCCGCGCTCGCCGCGATGTCGGGCAGCACCGCGGCGCGCACCTCCTTCGACGGTGCGATCGGCAACCTCAGCCCCGTTCGCCCGAAGTGGGCCGAACTCGGCGACCTGGTGGCGCAGTTGGCCGCGGCTGCCGAGGCGGGGGACACGGACCGGGTGCGGACCCTGCTCGGCGGCCAGGTCAAATGGCGGCCCGGACACGCGGCGGGGGAACTCCGGGAAGCCGTGCTCGAAGCGGTGACCTGCGAGACGCTGTGGCCGACGGACCTGGAGATCTACTACCGGGACATGCGGGACCTCCGGGAACGCTGCCCCTACGGATTCGGGGTGATGCGCGCCCAGCCGTGGGTGGGCACCTTCCGGACCGTGGATCCGCCGGAGCCGGCCACCCGCGTCCAGCGTGCCGGTTACCCCACGGGCCTCATCGTCCAGGCCGACGGTGACCCCCTGGACCACCATCCCGGCGGTCTCGCCATGGCGGAGCGCCTGGGGCACCACCTGATCACCGTGGTCGACTCCGGCGCTCACGAGATCTACGGCCTCTCCGGCAACGAGCACGTGGACCGTCTCGTCAACGACTACCTCATGAACGGGGTTCTGCCGCCCGAGCGCGTCACCTGCCCCGGGGAGCCCCGCCCCGACATCGCCCCCGACGGAACGAGGAACGCCCCTCATGGAAACTGAAGCGATCCAGCCCTCCGGGCTCACGCGCGCGGACCGGGTCCGCCCGGCCAGGCCGGGTCTGGTCCTGGCCGCCTGCTGCCTCAGCCAGCTCGTCGTCGTACTCGACGGCTCGATCATGAACGTCGCCCTGCCGGCGGTCCAGCACGACCTGTCGTTCGACCAGAACAGCCTGCAGTGGGTGCTCAACGCGTTCATGATCCCGTTCGCCGGGCTGCTCCTCCTCGCCGGACGCATGGCTGACCTCTTCGGCCGCCGGCGGCTCTTCCTGACCGGTATCGCGCTGTTCACCGTGGCCAGCCTCCTGGGCGGGCTCGCGGTCGACTCGGCGTGGCTGATCGCGGCCCGCGCCGCGCAAGGCGTCGGTGCCGCGATCATCGCCCCCGCCACGCTCTCCGTTCTGAGCACCACGTTCGTCGAACCCAAGGAGCGCGCCAAGGCGTTCGGACTGTGGGGTGCCGCGGCGGGCAGCGGCGGTGCGATCGGCGTCCTCGCCGGTGGCGTCATCGTCGAATGGCTGTCCTGGCGCTGGGTGCTCCTGGTCAACATCCCCCTGGGCGCGGTCCTCATGTACATGGTGGCCTCGGCGGTCGTCGAGTCACGTGACCCGGACGCCCGCCGCCGGCTGGACATCGCCGGCGCGCTGTCGGTGACCCTGGGCCTCGCGGTCCTCGTCTACGGCATCGCCGAAGGCGAGCGGTACGGCTGGGGGGCGCCCCGGATCGTGACGGCCCTGACCGCCGGTGCGGTGCTCCTCGCCTTCTTCCTGGTGGACCAGGCGAAGCTGGCCGAGCAGCCGATCATGCCGCTGAGCATCTTCCGGAGCCGTTCGGTCAGCGTGGCGAACGCCGTGGCGTTCGTGTCCGGCGCGGCCATGCTCAGCACCTTCTACTTCATGACGCTGCAGCTCCAGATCGTCCTGGGGTACAGCGCCCTGCACACCGGCGTCGCCTATCTGCCGGTTTCCCTGGCGACCTTCGTCGGTGCCGGCGGCTGCTCGGCCGTGGTGGCCAAGACCGGGCCCCGCCCGGTGCTCCTCGTCGGCCTGGCGCTGGCGGCGGCAGGCCTGCTGTGGCTGGGCCAGGCGGACGAGACGGCCACCTTCACCGCTGACCTGCTGGGCCCGACCGTCGTCTTCGGCATCGGCCTCGGCCTGCTCATCACCGGCACGGCCAACGCGGCGACCGCGGAGGTGCCCGACAGCCAGCAGGGGCTCGCCTCCGGTCTGCTCAACACCAACCAGACGCTGGGCAGTGCCGTCGGCCTCGCGATTCTCGTGGCCGTCGCCAACTCCCACACCGCGAAGGCGATGAAGAGCGTCAATCCCGCGGACGCCACGGCGCGCGCCCATGCCCTCTCCAGCGGCTACGAGCTGGCCTTCCTGGTCACCGCCGGGGTCCTGGCGGCGAGCATGCTCATCGCGCTCGCGGCTCCGAAGGCCCGCAGGTGACGGTGGACCGTCGTCGGGAAGGGGCCGCGGGGGAGTGATGTCCCCGCGGCCCCTTCTCGTTCCCACGTCCCGTCCGCGCACGTGGCTTCGTCAGCCTCACATGGCGGCAGCCACCCGCACGTCGTGGCTCTCGGCGCCGTCTGCGGCGAAGGTGAGAAGCCGTGCGCCCTCCTCCTCGAGCTCCGCACGCCGGGCCGCCGGCAGCGGCCTGAAGGGCTGCACGTGCAGCGTGGCGGCCGAGCGCTCCTGCTCGACCCGCCAGACCCCGTGGACGAACCCGTCCACCAGGATGGTGCCGGGAATGACGGCGTTCTTCGTCGCGATCGCCCTGCGGTCCTGGTCACTGATGATCCGCGTGCGGTCGGCGTGCGAGAGGATCGCGTTGTCGTACGGGGCCAGGTACCGCACGGGGGCCGGCGTGTCCGGATCCGGGCGAGGGGCCTCGGGCAGGTCGAACAGCTCCGCACCCGAGGAGTCCCGGAAGGTCACCAGACGGGGCCGGAGCCGCTCGGTCACCTCACGCAACCGGGTCAGGCCCGACCACGCCTGGATGTCCTTGACCGAAGCCGGGCCGAAGGCCGCGAGGTAGCGCAGGACCTGGCGGTCCGGAGCGGACTCGGGCTCCAGCGGCGCACCCAGCCACATCTGGGCGGTGGCATAGGTGGTCTGCCCGCTCGCCCCCCAGATTCCCCGAGGCGGGACCTGGACCAGCGGCAGCAGCGCACGGACCGCGTTGACGAGGGTGGAGGGCGCGCGGTCGGGCCACCTCTCCTGGAGGAGCTTGCCGAGTTCCGTGGTGGTACGCGGCTCCTCCTCGACGAGTTCGCGGCCCGCGGCGGCGAGTTCACCGAAGTCGACGTCGCCCAGCTCCTTGCCGAAGGTGGTGCGCAAGGAGCGCTCCATGAAGGGCTGCACCCAGGGACGGATCGCCAGGCAGTCGCGGGCGGTGACCAGATGCACGGTCCCCCGCATCAGGGCGATGCGGACCGCGTCCCGGCTGGTGAGCAGGGCGGCCAGCTCGTCCTGACGGAAGTCCGCCAGCCGGGTCCACAGGCCGTAGTAGGGCGGTGTCGGGGCCTGCGCCTGCAGGCCCACGAGGTGCTCGATCGCCTCCGGCACGGACCGGGTCCCGCGGCGTAACAGCATCTGCCGGTCCAGGAAGGCCCGGTTCAGAGCCTCCCGGCTCAGCGTCTCGCCTGCTCTTGCTGTGGATCGTGTGGGCATGTGGCTCCTCAGCGCACGAGGCGGAAGAACGTGCGTAGTTCGTCCGCGAGAACGGCCGGCTTCTCCAGGGCCGGGAAGTGACCGCCGCTGTCGAGGTCCCGCCAGTGGCGCAGGTCCGTGAAGCGCTCCCGCGCCCAGGCCCGGGGGAGCCAGGCGTCCTTGGGGAAGACCGAGCATCCCGTGGGCACCGAAGTCGGGTTCATGGGTTCCTTGCCGAAGCTCTCCCAGAACAGTCGGCCGGACGACGTGGCGGTCCGGGTCAGCCAGTACATCATCACCGTGTCGAGCAGACGGTCACGTGACACGGCCTTCTCGAGGTCGCCGTCGTGGTCCGCCCAGCTCCAGAACCGGTCGACGATCCAGCCGAGTTGGCCGCTGGGGGAGTCGCTCAGCGCGTAGCCGATGGCCTGCGGCCGGGTGGACTGGATCACCGCGTATCCCGAGCGGCTCTCACCGAAGCTCTTCATCCGGGCCATGGCCGCCTGGTCGCGCGCATCCAACTCCACCTCCCTCTGGGGTGCCTGCGCCAGCGGCATCGTCAGATGGATCCCGGAGAGGTGTGCCGGGTCGGTGCTGCCGAGGGCCGCGCTGATCCACGAGCCCCAGTCCCCGCCGTGGGCGCCGTAGCGGGTGTAGCCGAGCCGGGCCATCAGGGCGGCCCAGGCCGACGCGGTCCGGGCCACGGACCAGCCGGTGCCGTCGGGCCTGTCGCTGAAGCCGTGGCCGGGCAGGGACGGGCAGACCACGTGGAAGGCGTCGGCCGGGTCCGGCGGGTCGATGAGCAGGTCGATGATGTCGAGGTACTCGACGACACTGCTGGGCCACCCGTGGGTGAGCAGCAGCGGCGTGGCGTCCGGATGCGGCGAGCGCACGTGCAGAAAGTGCACTGCGAGGCCGTCGATCGTGGTGCGGTACTGGGGCAGGGAGTTCAGCCTCGCCTCGGTCGCCCGCCAGTCGTAGTGGTGCTGCCAGTACGAGCACAGCTCCTTCATATAGGCGAGTGTGGGGCCCTGTGACCAGTCGTCGACCGTTTCGGCATCCGGCCAGCGGGTCTCCGCGAGGCGCCGGCGCAGATCACTCAATTCGCTCTCCGGCACCTCGATCCGGAACGGTGTGACGTCCGCAGTCATACGAGAACCTCCTGGTCGAAGCGGAACGGCTGCACGGACGTCGAGGCTAGGGAACCGCGCTACAGCTGGGGTCGAGCCCCGTCGGCACCGCGGGGAGCGATGCATTGGTTCTCAAGTAGGGCTAGAGGTATTTCGGTCATTCTTCCCCCATGAAGAAACTGCCGATAGCCGCTACGGCGGCCGCCATGACTGCACTGATCGCGCTGCCCGCGTCGGCGCACGGCGCGGAGACCAAGGTCACTACTCCCGTGGGTAGTTGGGAAGCCACAGTGACCCGGCCGGGCGCCACGGACTACGTCCAGATGTTCTTCACCCGCAGTGGGAGGGCCTGCCTGATCAGCGACGGCGGCACGAGCCTGGGCACCTGGGTGCCGACCGGGGTGAACGCGTTCAACTACCGGATCAAGGAACCCCTGTCCGACGGCCACGGCACACAGACCGGCTGGGTCTACATCAATCAGTACGCCGCCCAGGTCGGCGACCGGTTCGACAGCTCCGGAGTCTCGACCATCTACGACCTGAGCGGCAACAAGCAGGGGGCTGTGACCGCCCATGTCGTAGCCGTCCGTGGGACCGCCACCCCGCCGGCATACTGCAGTCGTTAGCCCGCAGCCGTCATGTGCAGTGCCTTTCGGCCGGGTCGGCGAGACGCCCAGAGCGTCTTGCCGACCCGGCCGAAAGGCACTTTCCGTGTCAGGCGGGTGTGGACAGCCGGTCCTGGCCCGGCACGTGTGCCGGCGCCGAGCCGTTCGGACGCGGCCCGGTGACAAACGCCTTCAGGTCGAACCCGGGGCTGCGTGCCTCGGCGGGGGAGGGCCCCGTGCCCGTGGCGAGCAGCCGCCGCGCGATGCCGTGATCGGCCGGCCGGCCGACCGACTCGACGCCGACCAGCCGGCCCTGGAGGAAGCAGAGCACCGAGAAACGGGCCCCGTCGGGATCGCCGACGGTGACTGTCTCGTCGTGGCCCGCGGTCAGCCCGGCCATCTGCAGCCGCAGCTCGTACTGCTCGGACCAGAACCAGGGGACCGCGGTGTACGGTGCGCTCTCGCCGCAGATCGCGGCGGCCACGTACCGGGCCTGGTCGGACGCGTTCTGCACCGACTCGAGGCGGATGTGACGCCCCGACCCGGGGTCGGGGAAGCGGGCGCAGTCGCCGATCGCGTAGACGGCCCTGTCGCTCGTCCGCAGCCACCGGTCGACGATGACGCCGTCGCCGACGAGGAGGCCCGCGTCGGCGGCGAGCCGGGTGTTCGGCAGGGCGCCGGCGCCCACGACCACCAGGTCGGCGGGCAGCCTCCGGCCGTCGCGCAGTTCCATGACCTCGACGTGGCCGTCGGCGCCGCCGTGCAGGGCGGCCACCTCCTGGCCGAGCAGGAGGCGCACCCCGCGTTCCCGGTGCCGCCCGGCGAGCCACGCCGACATCTGCGGGGTGAGCGCGCGGGCGAGGGGGCGTGACTGGACCTCGACCACCGTCACCCGGTGCCCCAACGTGGTGGCGGTGGCGGCCAGTTCGAGACCGACGAACCCGGCGCCGATCACACAGACATGGCGCGGCGGCCCGTCGAGATGCCCCCGCAGCGTCTCGGCGTCGGCGAGGCCCCGGAGCGTGAGTACTCCGCCCAGGTCCGCACCGGGCAGGGGCAGGACACGGGCCCTGGCACCGGTGGCGAGGACCAGCTTGTCGTAGGCGAGGAGTTCCCCCGACGCCAACTCGACTTCCTGACCGTCGAGTTCGAGTCGTTCCGCGCGGTCACCGGACACGCGGGAGATGCCCTGCTCCTCGAAGAACGACTCGGGGCGCAGGGACAGGTCCTCGCGCGCGGTGGCGCCGGTCAGGAAACCCTTGGACAGGGGCGGCCGGTGGTAGGGCGGCACGGGCTCGTCGCCGACCAGGGTGACCGGGCCGCTGTACCCCTTGGCGCGCAGCGCGGCGGCCGTGTCGAGGCCGCCCTGTCCCGCGCCGATGACGACGACTCCGCGGGCGGCCATCAGCTCTGCGCCTCGGGCAGATGCACCAGGAGCCCGTCGAGGGCTTCGGTGACCGGCAGCTGGCAGCTCAGGCGGCTCGACTCCCGGCGCGGGCACGCCGTTCCGTACAGGACGTCGTCCTCCACGGAGTCCATCGGCGGCAGGGGCACGGCGCTGTCGTCGTCCACATAGACGTGGCAGGTCCCGCACTGTGCGGAGCCGCCGCACTGGGCCTCGATGCCGTCGATGTTGTTCAGCTTCGCCACCCGCATGACCGTGTTGGGTGCCTGGGCATCGACGACGGTGGTGGTGCCGTTCGGGTGCTTGAAGGTGATCTTGGCCATGGCGCTCTCCTCGTGGAATGTCGTACCACCCTGCGGGGGGTACGGAATCCGGCCTCGCCCGCGTACGGAAGAGGACTGTGACCACCCGGTCTGGAGGCGCCCTTGAGCGGTCCTCAGGCAGCTCCGCGCGGCTCGACCGCGCTGCGATCTCCGGTCGATCGCTGCGGCGCAGCGTGGCGGCATGACTGCTTCCACCGTGCAGGGCGCCGCGCCGCCCACCGCCGTCCCCCACCGGCTCGGCCTTGTCCTCGCCGTCTGCTGCCTGGGCCAGTTCATGAACGTCCTGGACGCCTCGGTGGTCAATGTGGCGCTGCCCGCCATCGCCGCCGACCTGCGCTTCGACCGGCACAACCTGCAGCTGGTCAACAACGCGTACACCGTCGTCGTCTGTGGGTTCCTGCTGCTCGGCGGCCGGCTCGCCGACCTGTTCGGGCAGCGCAGGATCCTCCTGGCCGGGGCCGCCCTGTTCACCCTCGCCAGCGCCGTCGGAGGCGCGGCGGACGGCCCGGCGACCCTGATCATGGCCCGGGCCTTCCAGGGGCTGGGCGCCGCCGTCATGGCGCCCGCGACGCTGACCGTGCTCAGCACCACGTTCACCGGGGCCGAGGCGCGCGCCAAGGCGTTCGGCTGGTGGAGCGGGGTGTCGGGGGCGGCGGGCGCGATCGGGGTGCTGGCCGGCGGTGTCATCACCGAGTGGCTGTCCTGGCGCTGGATCCTCCTGGTCAACGTGCCCATCGGCGTCGTCCTGCTGGCCACCGCGGCGTCCGTGGTGCCCTCGGGACCGGCCCGCCGCGGACCGCGCCCCGGCCTGGACGCGCCCGGTGCGCTCACCGTCACGCTCGGCCTGATGGCGGTGGTCTGGGCCGTCGCCGAGACGCATGCACACGGCTGGGGCTCCGTCCCGGTCCTCGTGCCGCTCGTCGCGGGCACGGTGCTGCTCGCCCTGTTCCTGCTCATCCAGACGCGGTTCGCACGCCATCCGCTGGTGCCGCTCGGCATCTTCCGCATCCGTGCGGTCGCCGCCGCCAACCTGGTCGCCTTCTTCGGCATCGCGGCGCTCTTCAGCACCTTCTACTTCTTCACGCTCCTGCTGCAACAAGTGCTCGGCTACAGCCCGGTGCGCACAGGGCTGAGCTATCTGCCGCTGACGGCGGGCATCGCGCTCGGCGGCTGGGGCGTGTCCTCGCTGATCCCGCGCACCGGTGCGCGTCCCGTGCTGCTCACGGGCCTGACGACGTCCTGCCTCGGCCTGCTGTGGCTGGCGCGGGCCGACGCGGGCGCCGGCTTCGTCACCGATGTGCTCGGCCCCGTCGTACTGCTCGGCTTCGGCATGGGCGCGGTGCTCAACGCGACGACGAACGCGGCCACCGCCGACTTGCCCGCCCATCAGGCGGGGCTCGCCTCCGGACTGCTCAACACCACGCGCCAGCTGGGCAGCGCACTGGGTCTGGTGACCCTCGCGGCCCTCTCCGCGCACCGCATCGACGCGGCGTCCGGGCAGGGCGCGGCGGCCTCCGCCCACGCGCTCGCCTCCGGTTACGGCCTCGCCCTCGACGGAGCCGCGGTGTTCGCGGCCGCCGGCCTGCTCGCCGCGCTCGCGGTGCCGGGCCGGCGCTCTCGTGCCGGGACGCCGGCCTCCTGAGAAGGGGCAGCGGACCGAGTGCGGACAGCACAGAGGGGCCCCGGTACCGATCGGTACCGGGGCCCCTTCCGCGTCATCGAAGCCGTGCCGGGTTCCGCCTCCCTCCCGCCACGGGCCGTCGTCCCCGGGCGCAGCCTGATGCGCCGGGCCCGGTACGCCCATCGCCGGACCACCCGACCCACCAGCTGCCACACCGGGCAACCCCGGTTCCCGGGCGTCACCAGACGACCGGCAGCTCCCACAGCCCGTAGATCACGGCGCCCTCCTTGCGCGGGATCTCCAGGAACGGCTTGGCCAGCCGGAGGGTGGGAATCCGCTGGAACAGCTTGCTCCACACGACCTGCAGTTCCAGCCGGGCGAGGTCCGCGCCGATGCAGTGGTGCACGCCGTGCCCGAAGCCCAGGTGCTTGCGGCTGCCGCGGGTGATGTCGAGCCTCTGCGGCTCGGGGAAGACCTCGGGGTCGCGGTTGGCGGCGAGCCCCAGGCACAGGATGCCGTCCCCCTTGCGGATGACCTGGCCGCCGATCTCGATGTCCTCGAGGGCGACGCGCGGCACGGCCGTGTCACCGATGGTGGCGTAGCGCACCAGCTCCTCGACGGCCGACTTCACCAACGAGGGGTCGTCCAGGAGGAGCTGCAGCTGGTCGGGGTGCTCCAGGAGAGCGGCGGTGCCCAGCGAGATCTGGCTGGCGGTGGTCTCGTGGCCGCCGTTCATCAGCAGCCGCACCATGTTGAAGAGATCCCGGTCCGTGTAGGCCTCGCCGGACTCCTCGTAGTCGGCCATCGCCCGGCTGAGCAGGTCCTCGCCCGGCTCGCGCCGCTTGAGCTGGATCAACTCCTTCACATAGGCGTTGACTTCGACGATCGCCGCCTGCCGCTCCTCGGTGGAGCTGTGCCCGCCGAGCAGCGCCGTGCCGTGCTTGATGAAGAAGTCGTGCTGGTCCTGCGGGATGCCGAGCAGCTCACAGATCACCGTCATCGGAACGGCGAGGGAGAACACCCGGTGGAAGTCGGCCGGCGGCTTCAGCGCCAGGAGCTTGTCGAGGTGCTCGTCGACGATCTCCTCGATCCGCGGCCGAAGACGCTGCACCTGCCGGTTGGTGAACGTCAGCGCCGCCTTGCGCCGGGTGGAGCTGTGCTCCTTGCCGTCGTAGCCGATGAAGGACGTCTCGGTGCGGTACTCGGGCGGGGCGATGAAATAGAACGGGAAGTTGTCGTGCCTGCGCGAGGCGCTCACCCGCGGATCGGTGAGCAGCTCACGGATGGTCTGATAGCCGGTGATCGTCCATATGCGCAGGCCCGACCCGGTCAGGGTGACCTGGGAGACGTCCTTGTCCACCATCTCCGCGTACTCGGTGGGCGGTGTGAAGGGGCAGGTGCGCGCGTACGGGAAGGTCTGTGCCTCGGCCGGTGCGTCCGCCTCGGTGGCGCTGGTGGTCACAGTGGTTCCTTTCGCCGTGGGTGAATGCGTACGGAAAGTGCCGTCTGGCCGGGTCCGAGGGGCCAGTAGACCGGGACCTTCTTGGGCCGTGGTCGAGTCCGCGCAGAGCTGCGGGTCCCGTGTGTCCGCAGCCACCGGCGCCCCACGATCCGCGCTCCACCGACACCCAAGGAGCTCCCCGCAGCGTTCCGGCTCCGACGGAGGAGGAGCCGCAGATGGCGACAGATACAGGACCACTGCACGGCCTGCGGGTCGTGGAGCTGGCGGCGATCGGCCCCGCACCGTTCGCCTGCATGATCTTCGCTGACCTGGGGGCCGACGTGGTGCGGATCGACCGGGCCGACGGCGCCCGGTCGTTCGCGGACTGGCACGGCGAACTGGACCGGGGGCGCCGCACGATGGAGCTGGATCTCAAGGACCCGGGGGACGTGGACTGGCTGCTGCGCCAGGTCGAGCAGTCGGACGTCCTGGTGGAGGGGTTCCGGCCGGGCGTGGCCGAGCGGCTCGGCGTCGGCCCCGACGTCTGCCTCGGGCGCAATCCCCGCCTGGTCTACGGCCGGATGACCGGCTGGGGCCAGCACGGGCCGCTCGCCACCACCCCCGGGCACGACATCAACTACCTCGCCCTGACCGGCGCGTTGCACGCCATCGGCGAGGCGGGCGGACCGCCGGTGCCACCGGTGAACCTGCTCGGCGACTTCGCGGGCGGTGCGATGTTCCTGGTCGCCGGGGTGCTGGCCGCCCTGTACGAGCGGGGGACCTCGGGCCGTGGGCAGATCGTGGACGCGGCGATCGTGGACGGCGCCGGCGCGATGCTCGGCATGCTGACCGCGATGGCCCGGGCCGGGCAGTGGCGGCACGAGCGCGGCGTCAACCTGCTGGACGGCGGGGCGCCCTTCTACTCCTGCTACGCGTGCGCGGACGGCAAGTACGTCGCCGTGGGCGCGCTGGAGGAGCGGTTCTACCGGGCGCTGCTGCGTGGTCTGGAGCTCGACCCCGAGCGGCTGCCGGACCGCGGCGACCCCGTCAACTGGCCCTCCCTGCGCCGGGTCCTCGCCCGCCGCTTCCTCACCCGCGACCGGGACGACTGGGCCCGCGACTTCGAGGAGACGGAGGCGTGCGTGACACCGGTCCTCGACGTCGAGGAAGCCGCGGCGCACCCCCATCACCGGGCGCGTGGAAGCGGCCCCAGCGCACCGGCCCCGCGCTTCGGCAAGGTGCAGGCGGACCTTCGCTGACCGCGGTCGCCCCGCGAACCGGGCGGGGTGCGAGTCCACCATCGCCCCGCCCGGCCACCCGACGCCGTGCGCGCTGCCCGAGCGGCTGCCCGAGGAGGAGCCGGCCGCGGAGCCCGAGGCCGCCACCTTCTCCCGCGGCGGCGCCTCCGTCTGCGATTGCCCAGGTCAGGGGCCGAGCGGCACACCAGCCGCCCGGCCCCTGACGCATGCCGCGGGGGCCCGGGCCGGGTTCGAGCCGCGCTCCGGGCGGCTTCGAGGCGACGGCCGGAATCTGAGGGGACCAGCAGCGGCCGACCGGCGCCGCAGGCCGACAGTTAGGAGGGGCGATGGCGGAGCGCAGCTTTCAGCTCTACGACACGACCCTGCGCGACGGGACGCAGATGGAGGGGCTCGCCCTCACCGTCGACGACAAGCTCGCCATTGCGCGCAGCCTGGACGCCCTCGGCGTGGGGTTCATCGAAGGCGGCTGGCCCGGCGCGGTTCCCAAGGACACCGAGTTCTTCCGCCGGGCCCGC
This sequence comes from Streptomyces sp. NPDC037288, assembly GCF_055603265.1. NCBI lineage: Bacteria > Bacillati > Actinomycetota > Actinomycetes > Kitasatosporales > Streptomycetaceae > Streptomyces > Streptomyces sp. NPDC037288. The sequence continues at coordinate 24,361 of NZ_JBVJVY010000019.1, read as the reverse complement.
ACCGAACTCGACCTGCGCGCCGCCCTGTTGACGGCTTTCGGCGCCACCCGCAGGCCCGGCGTCGCGGTCTCGCAGGACCCGCAGGTGCGGGCCCTGCTGGAGGCGGAGACCCCCGCGGTGACCCTCGTCGCCAAGAGCCACCCGGGGCACGTGGAGGCCGCCCTGCGCACCACGCTCGCCGAGAACCTGGCCATGATCCGGTCCACCGTGCAGCACCTGGTGCTCGCCGGACGCCGGGTCTTCCTGGACGCCGAGCACTACTTCGACGGCTACCTCGCCAACCGCGAGTACGCCCTGGAAGTGGTGCGCACGGCGATGGAGGCCGGCGCCGAGACCGTCGTGCTGTGCGACACCAACGGCGGCTCGCTGCCCGACGAGGTGAAGGCCGTCGTCGCCGACACCGGCGCCATGACCGGCGCCGCCGTCGGCATCCACTGCCACGACGACACCGGCTGCGCCGTCGCCAACACCATGGCCGCCGTCGACGCGGGCGCCCGGCACGCCCAGGGCACCGTCCACGGCTACGGCGAACGCTGCGGCAACGCGAACCTGCTCACCGTCATCGCCAACCTCGTCCTCAAGCGGGGCCTGGAGGTGATCCCGCTGGAGCGGCTCACCGACCTGGAGCCGACCGGGCGGGCCGTCGCCCAGATCACCGGCCTCCCCGGCGCGCATGCCGCCCCGTACGTCGGCGCGGCCGCCTTCACGCACAAGGCGGGCCTGCACGCCTCCGCGCTGCGGGTGGACCCCGGCCTGTACCAGCACATCGACCCGGCCCGCGTCGGCAACACCATGCGCGTCCTCGTCTCCGACATGGGCGGCCGGTCCTCCATCGAGCTGAAGGCCCGCGAGCTGGGCTACGAGGCCGACGCCGGTTCCGCGGCGGTGGGCCGCGCCGCGGCCCGGGTCAAGGAGCTGGAGAGCCGCGGCTACACCTTCGAGTCCGCCGACGCCTCCTTCGCGCTGCTGCTGCGCGAGGAGCTGGACGAACATCCGTACCTGCCGCCCTTCGACGTCGAGTCGTGGCAGGTGACGCTCGACGGGAACAGCGGCGGCGCGCGGGCCACGGTGCGGCTGCGCGCCGACGGGGTGCCGCTGACCGCGACCGGCCAGGGCAGGGAACCGGTGCACGCCCTGGACGCCGCCCTGCACCAGGCACTGGACCCCTTCTTCCCCGAGGTGGCCGGGCTGCGGCTGCACACCCACCGCACACGGGAACTGGCCGGCGCGAACGGTCAGCCGAGCCTGGTGCGGGTGCTCCTCACGTTCCGGGACGGCGAGCGCGACTGGGGCACCGTCGGCGTGGCCGCGCATGCCACGCCGGCCGCGCTGCACGCCCTGCTCGACGGAGTCCACCACGTCCTGTCCGGCGGATCCGGCCGGGCCCGGGGCGAGGCGGCCCCGGAGCTGCTGGCCGCACCGGCCGACTGAGAGCACAGGATCCCTTCGAACCCCCAGGAGAGCGGCTGTGCGCGTGGAAGACCTCTACCTACGGGCGACCTCGGTGCGTCTCCCGTCCCGGCTGAGCATCGACGACGCCGTGGCGGCGGGCGACTGTCCGGCGAACCTCGCCGCGGCCACCGGCGCCGTCTCGGTGGCGTACTCGCCGGACGAGTCCGCCGCGCAGATGGCGGCCCACGCCGCGCGGACCGCGCTGGCCCGCGCGGGCAGCGACCCCGCCGACGTGGATCTGCTGCTGCACGCGGACACGTATCACCAGGGACAGGACCTGTGGCCCGTCGCCTCGTACATCCAGCGCGAGGCGCTCGGCAACCACTGCCCCGCTCTGGAGATCCGGCAGATGTCCAACGGCGGGCTCGCCGCGATGGACCTCGCCGCCGCCTACCTCACGGCGGGCCACGGCCACGGCGACGCGCTGCTCACCAGTGCCGACCGGTTCTGCACGCCGGGCATCGACCGCTGGCGGACCGACCCCGGCACGCCCTACGCCGACGGCGCCGCGGCCCTCGTGCTCTCCCGGCGCGGCGGCTTCGCCCGGCTCGTCTCCCTCGCGCTGCACGCCGATCCGGAACTCGAACCGATGCACCGCGGTGACGATCCCTTCACCCGGGCGCCCTTCAGCCATCGGATGCCGGTCGACTTCGAGGAGGCCAAACGCTCCTTCATCGGCCGGACGGGCATGTCGTACGCCATCACCCGCGCGCACAACGGCCAGCAGACCGTGGTCAAGGAGGCGCTCGCCGACGCCGGGATGGAGCTGGCCGAGGCCCGCTGGGTGGTGCTGCCGCACTTCGGCCACCGCCGGCTGCAGGCCATCTACTACAAGCCATTCGGTATCGAACAGGCCCGCACGCCGTGGGAGTTCAGCCGCACGGTGGGCCATCTCGGGGCCGGTGACCAGTTCGCCGGGCTCGACCACCTGGTGGTGTCCGGGAAGGCCCGGCCCGGCGACCGCTGTGTGCTGATCAGTGTCGGTGCCGGCTACAGCTGGGGATGTGCCGTGGTGGAGATCACCCGGCGACCCGGCTGGGCCGACTGAGCACGGCCCTGCCCCGGCCGGTCTCCACCCAGGGTCGAGGCGTACTCCAGGGCACCTGTGTCAATCTGCTGACCGCCGTCCCCGACGGCACGACCCAAGGAAGGACCGCCGTGGCGACGACCGTTGCGAGCGAGACACCGGACACCGAGCGCCCCGTCCAGGGCCCGCACGTCACAGAGCACTCCATCACCGTGGCCGCACCGCCCGACGCCGTCTACGCGCTGGTGGCCGACGTCTCCGCCTGGCCCCAGGTGTTCGGGCCCACCGTGCACGTCGAGGTGCTCGAAGCGGACACGCCGGACGCGCCGGGCACGGGCGAGCAGCTGCTGCGCATCTGGGCGATGGCCAACGAGCAGGTACGCACCTGGACCTCGCGCCGCACCCTCGACCCGCGGGCCCGCGTCATCACCTTCCGGCAGGTGGTCTCGGCGGCCCCCGTCGCCTCGATGGGCGGCACCTGGCGCATCGAGGAGGTCGACGACGGCACGGCCCGGGTGGTGCTGCTGCACGACTACCGTGCCGTCGGCGACGACCCCGAGGCGGAGCGGCTGATCGAGCGCGCCGTCGACCGCAACAGCGTCGCCGAGCTCGCCGCGCTGAAGAACGCCGCCGAACTCGGCGCGTCCGCGAGGGAGTTGCAGTTCACCTTCAGCGACTCGGTGACCGTGGCCGGGGCGGCCGGCGACGTGTACGGGTTCCTGAACCGCGCCGAGCTGTGGCCCGAGCGGCTGCCGCATGTGGCCCGGCTCGGCCTCACGGAGGAAGAGCCCGGCATCCAGCACATGGACATGGACACCCGCAGCCCGGACGGCTCCCTGCACAACACCACCTCGGTACGGGTCTGCTTCGAGGACCGTCGGCAGATCGTGTACAAGCAGCTGCGGGTGCCCGTCGCGATGCGCGTGCACACGGGCCGCTGGACCATCGAGCCCGCCGGTGACGACGGCACCCTCACCGTCACCTCCTGGCACACGGTCGTCCTCGACCCGGAAGGGGTCCGCAGCGCGCTCGGCCCCGACGCCACCCTCGCCGAGGCCAGGGCCCTGGTCCGCAAGGCGCTGGGCACCAACAGCTCGACCACCTTGCGTCATGCCAAGAAATTCGCGGAGGACGTGCATGCCGGGACGTGAACTCGCGGGGCCCGTCACGGTCATCAACCGGTTCGAGGTCAAAGGCGACACCGACAAGTTCGAGCGGATGTTCCGCGAACACTCCCAGTTCCTGCGCAGCCGCGCGGACTTCGAGTTCCTGGTGACCATGCAGCTCGTCGACCGGCCGCACGTCTACGTGCACCTCGGGCACTGGCGCACCCTGCAGGCCTTCCTGGACACCGTGCACGACGAGACGTTCCTGGGGCACGTCGAGCGCCTCGAACCGCTCGTCGAGACGGAGTTCGACCAGGCGGTCAGCGCCGGCCGGATGCTGCGGGGCAACGCTCAGGCCGGGACCCGCAGCGTGGCCCTGGTGCGGGCCCGGGTGCGCGGAGACTGGCGCGCCTTCGAGCGGAGCTTCGCCGAACTCGTCGAGGAACTGACCGCGACGGGCGGCTTCGGGGGCAGCGATCTGCTGCGCTCCATCGTCCGCCCCGCCGTGTACACGGGCGTCCTGTGGTGGGAGGACGGCGACGCGCTGGCGCGGGCCTTCGACAACGCACCGGTCAAGGCCGCCGTCGACACGCTGGGCAACGCCGCGGATCTGGTCGTCGAGCGGACCCGGCACGTGGCGTACGAGCGCGTCATCGACTGACCGGCGCCCCGGAAGAGCATCCACCGGCCGTGCCCCAGCGGGACGAGAGCCGAGGACATCCGGTCCTCGGCTTTCCCGCGTTCCGGCCGCGAGGGCTTTTCAAGGGCGAGGCGGCACGCTGGTGCCATGTCGAACGAGAGGCACATCACCGTGGTGCGCGGGCGGCCCGACGCGGAGGAACTGGCCGCGGTCACCGCCGTGTTGCTGGCCCTGGTGCGCCGTGCGCGGCAACCGGAGCCCACCGCCCTCGCGGCGTACGCGAACTGGACCGTCAAGGGCGGCGACTACCGCCCGGTGCCGGACGGGCCCGGCCGATGACCCGGCCCGCCATGTGCCCGAGGGAACGCGCGACAGCGAAGGGGGAGGCGTTGACCGGTCACCGGACGTTCACCGACATCGTGCGCAGCAGGGTTGCCGAGGCGCCCGCCCGCGAGGCGCTGATCCTGCTTCGTGAGCGGGACGGCGCACTGCGGCCGGACCCGGTCGGCTACGCCGAACTCGACCGGGCGGCCGGCGCCGTCGCCGCCCGGATCCGGCGTTACGTGGCGCCCGGTGAGCGCATGCTGATCCTGCACCGCTCGCGCCGGCAGTTCACCATCAGCTTCCTCGCCTGCCTGTACGCGGGCGTGGCCGCGGTGCCCGCCGCGCCGCCGGGCACCGCGGGCCGGCACGACGAGCGGATCGCGGGCATCGTCAAGGACGCCGCGGCGGCCGGTGTGCTCACCTCCCTCGCCGAGGCTCCCGAGGTGACGCAGCTGCTGGCCCGTACCGGCTACGGACGGATCACCTGCATCCCGACCGACGCCGCGGACGACGCCGACGGCGAGCCGTTCCAGACGGTTCCCCGAGGACCGGACGACGTCGCGTTCGTGCAGTACACCTCGGGCTCCACCCGCGAACCGCGCGGCGTCGTCGTCACACACCGGGCGCTGCTCGCGGGCCACGAGGCGATCAGTGCGGCGCTCGGCACCACGCCGGGCAGCAGGATCGGCGGCTGGCTGCCGCTCCACCACGACATGGGCCTGGTCGGTCAGCTGCTGCATGCCCTCTGGCTCGGCGGGACCGCCGTCCTGCTCTCCCCGGTCGCCTTCGTCAAGCGCCCGGCGAACTGGCTGGAGACGATCTCGCGGTACGGCCTCACCGTCAGCGGCGCCCCCGACTCCGCGTACGAGCTGTGCGTGCGCCGGGTCAACGACAGCCAGCTCGCCGGGCTCGACCTGTCCGGCTGGCGCGTCGCCGTCAACGGCGGCGAACCCGTGACCGCCGCCACCATGCGGGCCTTCGCCGAACGCTTCGCCCCCGCCGGACTGCGGCCCGAGGCGCTCACCCCCTGCTACGGCCTCGCGGAGGCGACCCTGCTCGTCGCGGGCGACCGGAACACCTCCGCGTTCGGCACCCGCCCCCTGCCGGGGCCGCTCGCCGCCGACGGCCCGCCGCGGGAGACCGTCTCCTGCGGCCGGCCCGCCTCCGCCGAGGTGCGCATCGTCGACCCGGACAGCCACGAGGCGCTCGACGACGGCCGCGTCGGGGAGATATGGGTGCGCGGCGCGGCCGTCGCGCGCGGCTACTGGGGCGTTCCCGCGCAGAGCGCCGGGATCTTCGACGGCCGGATCAAGGACGGTGAGCGCGGCTATCTGCGCACCGGGGACCTCGGCGCCCTCGTCGACGGGCAGCTGTACGTGACCGGCCGGATCAAGGACATGATCGTGGTGGCGGGCCGCAACCTGTACCCGCAGGACCTGGAGCGTTCCGTGCGCGAGGTCAGCGCCCTGTTCGGCTCCGGCACCGCCTTCGGGGTGCCCGCGGAGCGCGAACGCCTCGTCGTCGTACAGGAGTTGCGCGCCCGCAGCCGCTACGGAGTCGACCTGGCCGAACTCGCCACCTCCGTGCAGCGCACCCTCGGCGAGCAGTACGACGTCCGGGCCGGCGGCGTCCTCCTGGTACGCCCCGGCACGGTGCGCCGCACCACCAGCGGCAAGGTGGAGCGGGCCGCGATGCGCCGCCTGTTCCTCAACGGCGAACTGGCGGCACTGCACGAGTGGGTCGACCCGGAGGTGGAGCGGCTGGTACGGAGGGGACACCGATGACGCGCCCAAGGGGCCCCCAGGAGTCCGCAGCCGCCGGGCAGCCCGCAGTCGCCGGACAGCCCGTCGCGGCATCCTCCGCGGAGCGCACCCGGATCGACGCTCTGGAAGCAGCCTTCGGCCCCCTGGACGACCCCGGAAACCCCCTGGGCGCCGCGGCCCTGCTGAAGGCCGACGCCGCGGGCGAGCAACTCCCCGGCGCGGAACAGGTACTGGACGACTTCGCCCTGAACGCCGAGTTCGTTCCGGAGGACCTCGGCGGCAGGCTGCGCCGCATGGACGTCCTCGGCCGGCTCCTGCGCCCCCTGTTCCGCCGCGACGCCTCCCTCGGCTTCGGCTACGGCCTCAGCTGCTTCTTCGCCGCCGTACCCGTATGGACCGCGGGCAGTGAGGCGCAGCGCCGCTTCGTCGCCCGGCTGCTGCTGGACGGCGAGCGGGTGGCCGTCGCCCGGCACGAGGTGGCGCACGGCAACGACTTCGTCCGCGACGAGCTGACCGCCCGGCCCGTCGCCTCAGGCCTGTCGGTGAACGGCAGCAAGACCGCGATCGCCAACGCGGCCCGCTCGCGGGGCCTGGTGGTCTTCGCCCGCACCTCGAACGCCCCGAGCGGTGGCCGCAGCCACTCGGTCCTGGTGCTCGACCGCGCCGCCCTGCCCGCCGACCGGATCACCGACCTCGACCGGCACGCCACCACCGGCATGCGCAGCGCCGAGTTCGGGGGCCTGGCGTTCAACGGCTGCACCGTGCCCGACAGCGCCGTACTCGGCCGCATCGGCGACGGCTACGAACTGTCCCTGCGGTCCTCCCTGATGATCCGCGGCCTCATCCCGTCGATCGTGCTCGCCGGCGTCGACACCGCCCTGCGCACCGTGGCCGCCTTCGCCACCCGGCGCCGCGACGACGGCCGTTCCTCGCTCGATGTGCGGCATGTGCGCGACGTGCTCACCGGGGCCTTCCTCGACCTGCTGCTCATCGACTGCCTCGCCCTGGTCGCCACCCGGTCGCTGCATCTGCTGCCGCGGCAGATGAGCGCGTACGCGGCGTCGGCGGCCTATCTCGCGCCGCGGTTCGCCGCCGAGACGATGGACGAGATGGCGGCGGTGCTCGGCGAGGAGAGCTTCGCGGTGAGCGGGACGTACGGGATGTTCCAGAAGCAGCTGCGGGACCTGCCCGTCACCTCGCTGGGCCACGCCGGCAGCGCGGGCCGCCAGGTCAGCATCCTGCCGCAGCTGCCGCACTTCGCCCGGCACTGCTGGTTCGCCGAGGACCAGGCACCCGCCGCGCTGTTCCGGCCGGACGAGGACCTGCCGCCGCTGGACCTGCCGGGGCTGTCCCTGCTCGGCGACAGCGACCCGCTGGCCGCGACCCTGGTGGCCTGCACCGACTGGCTGGAGTCGGCCGACCTGAACGCGCCCGGCCGCGGGGACTGGCCCCTGCTATGCACCCTGGCCAGGGCCCTCACCGACGAACTACGGGACCTCGCCAAGGCGTTCGGTGAGATCGATCCCGGGGACCGCACGGCACTGGCCAGCCCGCGCACCTTCGCGCTCGCCGACCGCTACACCCTGGTCCTGGCGGCGGCGTGCTGTCTGGGGACCTGGCGCGAGCAGGCGAAGACCGGTACCGACGCGTTCCTGGCCGACCCGGCCTGGCCCTCGGCGGTGCTTCACCGCCTGGGCCGCCGGCTGGGTCTGTCCGTACCCGACCGGCCCTCCGCCTGCGAGCAGCGCGTCCTCACGGAGGCCCTGGACCGCCTGCACGGCCGCCGCAGCTACGACCTGTACGGCTCCGCGCTGGCCCGCGCGACCCCGGGATAGCCCGAACGAGAGCACGCACCGAACGACGTGGGAAACGCACCCCGGACTTCCCCGGAGCCGCATGCCGTCGGCGGAGGTCACCCACCCGAGCCCGAGATGGAGCACCGACCATGCCCGAACCGCAGCACCACGACGCGCACGACGACGCACAGGACGCCGCGTTCGACGCCGCACACCGCGAATGGCTCACCGAGCGGCTCACCTACTACCTGGGTGTGCCGGTGGACGAGAACACGCCCTTCCACGAGTACGGGCTCGACTCGGTGGCCACGCTCAGCCTCTACGGCGACATCGAGGAGGAGTTCGGCCCGCTGATCGACCCCACCGACATCGCGACGTACCCCACCGTGCGCGAGCTGGCCCGCCACATGGCTCACCGCGATCCTCGTCCGGCGGGCGGCGGCCTGGTCCGGGCGGCCCTGGTGTTCACCGGCCAGGGCTCCCAGCACCCGGGCATGACCTCCGGCCTGTACCGGGAGTGCACCGGCTACCGCGCCCATCTCGACGAGGTCGCCGCCGAGCTGCTGCCCTACACCGGGACGTCGGTGGTCGAGCTGATCCTCGGCAACGACCCGCGCATCCATCAGACCGCCTTCACGCAGCCGGCGCTGTTCGCCGTCGAGTACGCCCTCGCCCGGACCCTCCACGACGAGGGCGTGACCCCCGTCACGGTTCTGGGCCACGGCATCGGCGAGTTCGCGGCCGCCGCCGTCGCGGGCGCCCTGTCGCTGCCCGACGCCGCCAGACTGGTCGCGCTGCGCGGCGCCTTCATGCAGTACCTGCCCTCCGACGGCGGCATGATGGCCACCTGCGCCGCCCCGTTCGAGGCGGCCGAACTGGTCGCGGCCGAGCCCGGCGTCGGCATCAGCGCCATCAACGCCGCCAAGGCCACCGTCCTCTCCGGTGATCGCGCCGGACTCGAACGGATCCAGGAGCAGCTGGAGGGCCGGGGCATCGCCTGCCGCCATCTGACGGTGACCCACCCCTTCCACTCGCCGCTGATGGCCCCCATGGTGCCGAGGTTCGACGCGGTGGCCCGCCGGATCGCCGGCGGCGCGCCCCGCGTGCCGTTCTACTCCACCGTGTTCGGCAGGCTCACCACCGAGCCGCTGTACGGGCCGTACTGGAGCCAGCAGATCACCGCCCCGGTCCGGTTCGCCGACGCCGCCCGCGCGATGCTCGCCCAGCAGACCCCCACCCACGTCGTGGAGATCGGCCCCCGGGTGGTGCTCACCCCGTTCCTGCGCCGGATGGGCGGCACCGACGGGCCGACGTGCCTCGCGGTGTGCCGGGGCCCGGAGAGCGACGCGGTGGACCTGGCCGGGGTGATCTCCGCCCTCGACGCGGGTCCGCTGGCGGCGGCGCTGGCCGGGGCGTGAGGCGGTGACGACGATCAGCCGGCCGCTGTCCGCGCCGAGCCCGGACAGTCCGTGGGAGAGGGTCCACGACGAACTCGTGCGCTCCGGCAGTGTCCTGGTGTACGGCAGGATGCCCGGCTGGCGGCCGGACGCCGACGCGGACGAGCTGCGCCTGCTCCTCGGCCGTGACTGGGCCCGCTACCAGAAGCTCGGCAGGGCCGCCATGCGGGAGCGCTTCCTCGCCTCCCGGCTGTTTCTGCGCTACACCGCCGCGGCGGCCGTCCAGACGCTCCCGCAGCTGGTGGACCTGGCGTACCTGCCGGGCGGGCGCCCCTACGTGCGCGGCCTGGACCAGATCGACATCAGCCTCAGCCACACCGACGAGACGATGGTCGTCGGCGTCACCCGCCGGGGCCGTATCGGGGTCGACGTGGAGCGCGCCGACCGCCGCCTCGCGCACACCGGGTCCGAGGCGCAGGCCTGCACGCCCTTCGAGAAACACCACCTCGACCGGGGCGGCGACAGCGTCCGCAACGACACGATGGTGCGGCTGTGGACCCTGAAGGAGGCCTACAGCAAGGCACTGGGCCAGGGACTGCGGTTCCGCTTCACCGAGTTCGGCTTCGCGCTGCACGGCGCGTCCGGCGCCCGCCTGGTGTGCCCTGACGGCACGGCCACCGGGGACGACGGATGGACGTTCGGCACCTTCGCCGTCGGCGGCCACCATGTGATGAGCGTGGCGGTCCTCGACACCGGGTTCGGGGAGCTGGCGGACGTGTCGGTGGGTACGACCCTCGACGAGGGGCTGCTCGACGCGCTGCTCGGCGCCGGGCCCCGGCCGGTCCCCGCCCCGGCGGGCTCAGGGAATCCAGCCGGCGTCTTCGGCGATGCGTATGGCGTCGACACGGTTGCGGGCGCCCAGCTTGCCGACGATCGAGGTGAGGTAGTTACGGACGGTGCCATTGGTGAGGTAGAGGCAGCCGGCGATCTCGGCGGCGTCGGCCCCCCGGGCCGCCAGCCGTAGCACCTCCATCTCCCGGCGGGACAGCGGATTGTCGGGGTAGTCCCAGGCGGTCAGGGCGAGTTGGGGATCCACGACCCGCCCGCCGCGGGCCACGGAGCGCACCGCGCAGGCGAGTTGGTCCGGAGGGGAGTCCTTCAGGAGGAAGCCGGAGACATGGGCCGACATGGCGCGGCGCAGGGTGCCGGGCTTGCCGAGGCTGGTGAGGATCAGGGAGCGGCAGCTGGGGAGCTGCTCATGCAGTTCGGCGGCGGCCGTCAGGCCGTCCATCCCCGGCAGGTCGACATCGATCACCGCGACGTCGGGCCGGACGTCGAGCGCGGTGCTGACGATCGTGTCGCCCCGTTCGACGGAGGCGACGACCCGCAGATCGGGTTCGAGCTGCAGCAGTGCGATCAGAGCGCCGCGAATCATGTGCACATCCTCGGCGAGAAGGATGTTGATGGACAGCACCTGTTACCTCCCCCAGGTAGCGGTGTCTCTCGTCTGCCCGGGCCCCCCTCAGGACCCGATCAGGCCATGGCTCTCCCGGCGCCGGACGCGGCGGCGGTCGCGACCGGGCCGGCTTCCCCCTGGTGCGGCTGGAGCGGCGCCCTTGCCTCGAGCCGGAACAGACCGTCCCGGTCCACGCCGGCCGTCATCTCCCCGCCGATCTCGGTGAGCCGTGTGCGAAGGTTGCCCAGACCGCTTCCGCCCCCGGACAGGGTGCCAGAATTCCCCCCGTTCGTGACCCCGTCGTTAACCAACGTCAGCAGAACCGTTTCCGTCTCGCGGGTGGCCTTGATGGTACATATCTCGGCCTTGCTGTGGCGGAGGATGTTGGTGACTCCCTCCCGCAGGGTGGTCGCGAGGACCGTGTCGACCACCGGGTGCAGCCGCTCGACCCGTACGTCGGCCTCCACGCGGACCTCGGCCGACATGAGGACCTTCGCCGCCGACTCCGCCTCCTCGCACAGCGACATGTCCCGGTACCCGCGCGAGACGAGACGTACGTCGGCGAGGGCCTGGCGTGCGACGAGCAGCATGGACGTGGTCTCCTCGGCGGCCTGCTCCGGTCGGACGGTGATGAGCCGGCTGACGAGCTCGCCCTTGAGCGTGATCGTGGAGAGGCTGTAGCCGAGCAGGTCGTGCAGGTCCCGGGCGAAGCGCAGGCGTTCCTGGACCACGGCCATGCGGGCCAACTGCTCGCGCGTCTCGTGCAGTTGCTGGACGAGGTCGGTGAGGCGGGTGAGGCCGTAGATGACGAAGCCCGCGAGGATCACGGAGATGACGACATAGCAGCCGTAGAGAACGGCTTCGCCCTTGAGCAGCGGATACACCGGGGAGCTGGCGACGACGAGGCCGAACGCGGGCCAGGCGACGCGGTTGGGGAGCAGCAGCAGGATCGTCCCGGCGAGGGGTCCCTGCATGCTGCCCCAGTTGAGGCCGAACCAGGCCGCCGGCAGATAGGTCAGGACCACCTGCGCCGCGAGCGTGACGAGGCGTCGGCGCAGGCTCCAGCTCCGTGCGGACGCCGAGGTGAGGGTGAGTTGCACACCGAACTCCAGCAGGACGACGCCGACGCAGGCCGCCAGTCTGGCGGGGCTCGCCTTGCTGAAGGACAGGACGTTGATGATGACGACGGAGCAGTAGCAGGACAGGACGACGACCGTGATCGCGCGGGCCAGGCGGGGAGCCATCGCCGGGTGGGCCGATGCCGGCGCGGAACTCTCGGCATCCTTGGGAGTTTCCGCTCTCCGGAAAGCGTCCGGCATCGCTACCTCCTCGCCCGGGGACATGGTGCAAGGCATGGTATGGGTCACGGCTGATTCGGGCCCTCCGATGGCCTTAATCCGCCGGATTCACACGAACAGGGGAACCGGGTTGAGGTCGTCGTAGCGCGTCGCGCGCCCGATGCGGCCGAGCGTCACGGGGACGTCGTGGAGTCGTCCCGGCGCGAACCTGGCCCAGAAGTGACGCATCCCCGGAACGATCACCTTCACTACGGGAAGCCGCACGTCAGGCCGGGTCTGATCAAGGACGAGCAGCTCCATGCCATGGCCTCTCACCAGGCGCTCAGCCGCTGTGAGGTCAGCGAGCAGGTCAATTTGTGGTTCGTACACGTAACTTGCGGGTGTACGCGGTGACTCGGCCGGATCCGGCATGAGATATGGCTGATTCCGGGTAGTCGCCCCTGACCACCAGGAGGCCAGCTCGGGGTGGACGGACGCGAACCCGCCGTCCGCTTCCGCTTCCACGTGCGGCGGCGGGAGCAACTGCGCCATCTCGGTCACCGCGCGGCGCAGTGCCGTACGCGGGTCGAAATGGGCACCGAACCCGAAGCTGATCCGCTGGGCCGTCCCGTCGTCGCGGCAGGAGACGGCGGCCATGACGGGGACGCCGAAGTCCGCGGTCAGGTCCAGCACCCACAGATCACGGCGCAACCTGCCGTAGGCGGCACGGACGTCACCGAGCCAGGGGTCGTCGAAGGCGTCCAGGTCGACGCCGGGCTGCCGGGTGCGGTTGTACCACCACAGGGCCACCGCGTCGCGCTCGACCACTTCGAGGAAGCCCTGGAGCGTCGCGTCCTCCAGGCTGCTGCCGGCCGCGTTGCCGTTGGAGTCCGCCCACGGCGCCGACGGCCGCCTGCCGGGAGCGGCCCCGAAGTAGAGCATCGAGGTGGGCAGCAGCCGCCGGGTGCCCGCGGTCACCGACCACACCGGGGTCCATTCCGTGGGTGCGTGCGGATCGAACGGCGGCGGAACCTGCTGGAACGCCGTGGCCGAGCGGTTCCAGCGGTCCCGCTCCGCGAACTGCCGGTCGGCGTACAACTGGCACGAGTTGGGGTGCAGCGCGCTGTCCCCGAGCCCGGCGAGGGTGTCGACGACGACCGGCTCGTCCCCGTGGCGGGTCGCGCTGTAGCGCTCCAGCGCCTCGCACAGGGCACCGACCTCGGCCTCGATGGGTGTGGTGCCCTTCCCGCCGCTGTGACTGCGCAGCCCACTGCGCAGCGCGGCGAGCGAGTCGGCGCACAGGGCGGGGTTGCGCCCGGACACATAGCGGTGCAGACCGTCGGGGGTGCCGGGCGCGGGCCGTACCTCGGGGACCACACCCGTGAGCGGATCGACGAGGTGACGGTAGCGGGCGAGCACGGACTCCGGCGACAGGGCCCGGTGGCCGCCGCCGGCCGTGGCCGACTTCAGGCGCGGGGCGAAGTCCACCGGGCGCCGCACGGTCGCCGCGACCAGTCCGGGATCACCGCAGGCGGGACACTGGGGGCGCCTGGCCACCGCATGGTGGCGGGTACGCAGGGTGCGCGTGTCCAGGGTGCACAGGGCGGCCTGCTCCGCATGGCGCATCCCGGCGATCCACTTCATCGTCTCCAGGACCACGGTCTGCCACCCCAGCGCGCGTACGGACGCCAGATACGCCCGCGGAAGCGGCACCGGGCCGGGCAGCCCGAGCACCCGCTGCACCGGCCCCTGGGTGGCGCGATGCCCGCGCAGCCGGTGGGCGAGGCACGACCAGCAGGCCCGGTCGGGGACCCCGAACACCGGGCCCACCCAGGCCTCGACGCCACACGGTTTGGCGAGCAGCCAGGGCCGGCCCGCGGCGCGGTGCCGCGCGTCCACGTCGGCCAGTGCCGGGTCGAGATAGTCGTCGCACACGACCAGCGTGAACGCGGCGGACGCCTCGTCGTCGGCCAGGGTGAGGCCGGAGGCCAGGCACTCCCGGCGGATGGGACCGGCGTCCGTGCGGCCCAGCACGAGGACCTGCACCGGCGTGCTGCGCAGCGCCGCTTGGGCGCCCGCGCTGCTCAGACCCGCCAGTTCCCAGTAGGCCTCGGCGGCCGAGTCGGCCGACGGGGCGCGGTAGCCGATGAGCTCGGCCTCGGCGAGCGCGGCGATCGTCCGGCCCGCCGCCGCGGCGTCCACCACGGCCGCGGCCTCCTGAAGGACGGCCTCCAGGGTCCGGGTGCCGTCGAGCAGCGGGGCGAGGGCTTCGACGTGCGGGCCGTGCAGGGCGGTCGTGCCGCACTCCGACAGCAGATACACGGCCTCGCCGCCGACGACCTCGACGCGCAGGTGGGGCTTGAACCCCACCTGCCGTGGCGCGGGAGGCACCATGCGGGAGCCGCTCATTCCGACCGTGTGTCGCAGTGCTCGCCCAGGTACAGGGGGCTGAACCAGCTGCCGAGGGTCACGGAGGTGCCCACCGGGTCCAGATCCTCGATCACCAGCGTCTCCCGGCCGCCCTCCGCCAGGTACACCGGCTCCGCCGCCACCACCCCGAACTCCGCGAGCACCGACACCGGGTCGGCCAGGTAACGGGCGGCCAGCTCCGGTTCGAGTCCGGCGCGGGCGGTGAGAAGCGCGATGCCGTGGTTCTGCGACGGCGTTTCGCCCGTACGGGCCGGGACGGGCATGGTCAACGTGCTCATGGAAACCCCCAGAGTCCTGAGTAGTTGAAGGCGCTGCGAATCGGGACATTCGTTCGGCGTATCCCGTGCCACCGAATTCTGGGGGGCCCGGTTCGGGGGCGCACAGTGCCGGCGTCACCATCGCGGTATGACATTTTCATAGGTCTGTTCATGACCCGCGCACTGTGGCTGGACCCCGGCTGCTGCCAGGCTCTAGCCATGCTCGGGAGGCGACGACCGCGGCCCGCGGCCGACGGCATTGCCCGCGCGAGACGGGGGCGGGCACCGCCCGTGCGACACGGGAGAGTGATCACATGGACATCAAGGTACTGGGTCAACTCACGGCTGAGCTCAACGGCGTCTCGGTGGTGCCGACAGCCGCCAAGCCACGGCAGATTCTCGCCCTGCTCGCCCTCCAGACCGGACGCGTGGTGACCGTACCGACGCTGATGGAGGAGATCTGGGGCGAGCACATACCGCGCAGCGCCGCCACCACGCTGCAGACCTACATCCTCCAGATCAGGCGCAGGATCGCGGCCGCCCTGGAGGGCGACCCGACCCGGCAGCCCAAGGACATCCTCGTCACCCAGCACGGGGGCTACCTGCTCGAAGTGCAGCCGGGACAGATCGACGTCCAGGAGTTCGAGCAGCTGTGCGCCTCCGGCCGTGACGCCCACGAGGCCGGCGACTACCGGACCGCCGCCGAACTCCTGCGCAGGGCCCTGGCGCTGTGGCAGGGACCCGCCCTGGTGGACGTACGCGTGGGCGGCGTCCTCGAACTGGAGACCCTGCGGCTCGAAGAGGACCGGATGGCGGCGCTGGAGCGGCGCGTCGAGGCCGACCTGTACCTCGGACGGCACGCCGAGATCGTGCCCGAGCTGCGTGTCCTGGTGGCCAAGCACCCCATGCACGAGAACTTCTGCGCCCATCTGATGACCGCGCTGCACCGCTCGAACAACGCCTGGCGGGCCCTGGAGGCCTACCAGCGGCTGCGCGGTTCGCTCGTCGAGGAGCTCGGCCTGGAGCCGTCGCCCCCGCTGCAGCGTCTGCACCAGTCGATCCTCTCCGCGGACCCGGAACTCGACGTGGTGCCGTTCTCCGCGGCCGGCTGAGCACCCCTTCGAGGGGCGCGGGGCCGGGAGGCCCGCAGCCGCACGACGGCACGGCGCGGCACGTCCGTCGCGGCACTCCCAGCGGAGCGCTACCCGCGTTCGAGGTGCCCGGCCTACGTTCGGCCGATGACGATCCTCGACGACCTCACCGTCACCTCGACCGCCCCCGACCTGCGTCGGGCCGCCGCCGAACTGCGCCGTATCAAAGAGGAAGTGGGTCGGGGCCCCGATCCCGACGCCACCCGGCGACAGCACGCGAAGAACAAACTCACCGCCCACGAGCGGCTGGCCGTCCTCTTCGACGAGGGCACCTTCACCGAGATCGAACCGCTGCGCCGGCACCGCGCCACCGGATTCGGCCTGGAGGACAGGAAGCCGCACGGCGACGGCGTGGTCATCGGCTGGGGCCTGGTGCACGGCCGCACCGTCTTCGCGTACGCCCACGACTTCCGGGTCTTCGCCGGGGCGCTCGGCGAGGCCCACGCCGCCAAGGTGCACAAGGTGATGGACCTGGCCGAGGCGGCCGGAGCACCCCTGGTGTCCCTCAACGACGGGGCCGGCGCCCGCATCCAGGAAGGCGTCACCGCGCTCGCCGGCTACGGCGGGATCTTCCGCCGCAACGTCGCGGCCTCCGGCGTCATCCCGCAGATCAGTGTGATGCTCGGCCCGTGCGCCGGCGGCGCCGCGTACTCGCCCGCACTCACCGACTTCGTGTTCATGGTGCGCGAGACCGCCCAGATGTTCATCACCGGGCCCGACGTCGTCCAGGCCGTCACCGGCGAGCGGATCACCCACAACGGCCTGGGCGGCGCCGAGCCGCACGCGACCGTCTCCGGCGTGTGCCACTTCGCCCACGACGACGAGACCGAGTGCCTGGAGGACGTACGGTTCCTCATCTCCCTGCTGCCGTCCAACAACCGCGAGATGCCGCCCGCCGCACCGGCCGACGACCCCGCGGACCGGCGCACGGAGACCCTGTGCGACCTGGTGCCGGCCGAGCCGGGACGCTCGTACGACATCCGCGCCGTCATCGAGGAGATCGCCGACGACGGCGAGTACTTCGAGGTCCACGAGGCGTGGGCGCGCAACGTGGTGTGCGCGCTCGCGCGCCTCGACGGGCACACCGTCGGCATCGTCGCCAACCAGCCCGCCGTCCTCGCCGGTGTCCTCGACATCCACGCCAGCGAGAAGGCCGCCCGCTTCGTCTCCACCTGCGACGCGTTCAACATCCCGCTGGTCACCCTGGTCGACGTGCCGGGCTTCCTGCCGGGCGTCGACCAGGAGCACAACGGCATCATCCGGCACGGCGCGAAACTGCTGTACGCCTACTGCAACGCCACCGTGCCCCGCATCTCCGTGGTCCTGCGCAAGGCCTACGGCGGCGCCTACATCGTCATGGACTCCCGCTCCATCGGCTGCGACCTGTCCTTCGCCTGGCCGACCAACGAGATCGCCGTGATGGGCGCCGAGGGCGCCGCGAACGTCATCTTCCGCCGGGAGATCAACGCCTCCGACGACCCCGACGCCGTACGCGCACAGCGCATCAAGGAGTACAGGACCGAGCTGATGCACCCCTACTACGCCGCCGAACGCGGCCTGGTGGACGACGTCATCGACCCGGCCGAGACCCGCTCCGTGCTGATCCGCTCCCTGGCCATGCTGCGCGGCAAAAAGGCCGAAGTGCCGGCGCGCAAGCATGGCAATCTCCCCACCTGACCTGGGCGAACACGGCGTCCACGCGGACACGAGCGGCTGTCGAGGACCTGCACGTTCCATGGGTCTACCGGATACGGCGACCCGCCACGAGCGGGCGGCCGTCCGGGCCGGTCGGCCGGGGCGGGAACCCACCCATGGCGCGCCCCGGCCACCGAGACACCGCCAGTGCTCCGGACGAAAGGGATCGACAGTGGCCCGCACAGTTCCATCCGGCAGGGAGTGCGCGAAGCACCCCGCCCCGTCGAAGGCGAGGTAGATGATGCGTCGAGTTGCCATCACCGGACTGGGCGTCGTGGCCCCTGGCGGGATCGGCGTCAAGGAGTACTGGGACCTGCTCACCGCAGGCCGTACCGCCACCCGCACCATCTCCTTCTACGACCCCTCCCCGTTCCGCTCCCGGGTCGCCGCCGAGTGCGACTTCGACCCGCTGGCCGCCGGCCTCTCCCAGCAGGAGGCCCGCCGGCTGGACCGCGCCGCGCAGTTCGCGGTCGTCTCCACCCGTGAGGCGCTCGCCGACAGCGGCCTGGACATCTCCGCCCTCGACCCGGGCCGGATCGGCACCTCGCTCGGCAGCGCGGTCGGCTGCACCACCAGCCTGGAACGCGAGTACGCGGTGGTCAGTGACGGCGGGCGTGAGTGGGTCGTCGACCACGAGTACGCGATTCCCCAGCTCTACCGGCACTTCGTGCCCAGCTCGATGGCCGCCGAGGTGGGCCGGGAGGCCGGCGCCGAGGGACCGGCGGCCGTGGTCTCCACCGGCTGCACCTCGGGCCTGGACTCGCTCGGCCACGCGGTGGAGCTGATCCGCGAGGGCACCTGCGACATCATGATCGCCGGCGCGACCGAGGCCCCGATCTCCCCGATCACCTCCGCGTGCTTCGACGCCATCCTCGCCACCACCCCGCGCAACGACACCCCCGAGAGCGCCTGCCGCCCCTTCGACCGGACCCGCAGCGGCCTGGTCCTCGGGGAGGGCGCGGCCGTGCTGGTCCTGGAGGAGCTGGAGAGCGCCCGCGCCCGCGGTGCGCACGTCTACGCCGAGATCGCGGGCTTCGCCCAGCGCTGCAACGCGTACCACATGACCGGTCTCAAGCCGGACGGCCGCGAGATGTCCGAGGCCATCGACGCCGCCCTCACCGAGGCCCGGCTCGACCCGACCGCGATCGACTACATCAACGCGCACGGCTCCGGCACCAAGATGAACGACCGCCACGAGACGGGCGCGTTCAAGCGCAGCCTGGGCGACCACGCCTACCGGACCCCGGTCAGCTCCATCAAGTCGATGATCGGGCACTCGCTCGGCGCGATTGGCTCCCTGGAGATCGCCGCCTGTGCCCTCGCCATGGAGCACGGGGTGCTGCCGCCCACCGCGAACCTGCACGAGCCGGACCCCGAACTGGACCTGGACTACATCCCGTTGACCGCCCGCGAGAAGCAGACGGACGTCGTTCTCAGCGTGGGCAGCGGCTTCGGCGGCTTCCAGAGCGCGATGGTCCTCGCGCGACCGGAAAGGAGCATCGCATGACCACGACGACCGTGGTGACCGGCCTCGGCATCGCCGCGCCCAACGGTCTGGGCACCGAGGACTACTGGAAGGCGACACTGGCGGGCGAGTCCGGCATCGGCCCGGTCACCCGGTTCGACGCCACGCGCTACCCGTCCCGGCTGGCCGGCGAGGTGCCGGGGTTCGTCGCCGAGGAGCACATCCCGAGCCGGCTCATGCCGCAGACCGACCACATGACCCGCCTCGCCCTGGCCGCCGCGGAATGGGCCCTCGAGGACGCCGGTATCGACACCGGGGAGGTGCCCGAGTACGGCATGGGCACGGTCACCTCGGCGTCCGGCGGCGCCGTCGAGTTCGGCCAGCGCGAGCTGCAGAACCTGTGGAGCAAGGGCAAGGAGCACGTCAGCGCCTACCAGTCCTTCGCCTGGTTCTACGCCGTCAACACCGGCCAGATCTCCATCCGGCACAAGCTGCGCGGCCCCAGCGGGGTCCTGCTGACCGAACAGGCCGGCGGCATCGACGCGATCGGCCAGGCCCGCCGCCACGTCCGCAAGGGATTCCAGGCGGTCGTCTCCGGCGGCGTCGACGCGGGCATCTGCCCCTGGGGCTGGGTCCCGCAGCTGGCCACCGGCCTGATGAGCACCGAGCAGGACCCGGCCCGCGCGTTCCTGCCCTTCTCCGCCGAGGCGAGCGGATACGTGGTGGGGGAGGGCGGTGCCATCCTGGTGGCCGAGGACTTCGCGGCGGCCCGCGAGCGCGGCGCGTCCCACGTCTACGGCGAGATCGCCGGGTACGCCGCCACGCTCGACCCCGCCCCCGGCTCCGGGCGCCCGCCGGGCCTGGCCAGGGCCGCCCGCACCGCCCTCACCGACGCCGGACTCACCCCCGCCGACATCGACGTCGTCTTCGCCGACGCCGCCGGTGTACCGGAGCTGGACCGCGCCGAGGCCGATGCCCTGGCGCAGGTGTTCGGCCCGAACGCCGTACCCGTGACCGCGCCCAAGTCGCTGACCGGGCGGCTGCTCGCCGGCGGCGCGGCCCTCGACGCGGCCACCGCCCTGCTCGCCCTGCGCGACGGGGTCATCCCGCACACCGCGGGCGTCGACGCCCCCGCCGCCGGCTACCCGATCGACCTCGTCACCGGGGCGCCCCGGGAGGCGGACCTGCGCAACGCACTGGTGCTCGCCCGCGGCCACGGCGGCTTCAACGCGGCCCTCGTCGTGCGCCGCGCGGCGTGACCAACCCTCGCACCACCCTGAGTCAGGCACCACAACCATCACCCAACGGAGGACCCACCGTGACCACCACCACGAGCACCACCGTCACCCTGGCCGACCTGACCCGGATGCTGCGCGAGAGCGCCGGCGAGGAGGAGGGCATCGACCTGGACGGCGACGTCCTCGACACCCCCTTCCTGGAACTCGGCTACGACTCGCTCGCCCTGCTGCAGGTCATAGGCGAGGTCCAGCGCACCTACGGCATCAGCGTTCCCGACGACGCGGTCGTCGACGCCGAGACGCCCCGTGCTCTGCTCGAGCTCATCAACTCCGGCCAGGGCAGCGAGGCCTGAGCCGGACGGTGCGGGCCGTCCCGATTCCGGATCCCCCGCCGCAAGGGGCGGCCCGCACTGCTTTCCCCACCCGACTTCCCCCCGGCCCGACTCCGCCCCCCACGCCCCTGGTTCCTGTCGATCCTTGCCCCACCGGCCGCGGTGCGCGGCCCACGAGGAGGTACCCCATGCCGCTGACGGCTGACAGCGCGGTGATCCGGAGGCTCACGGTCCGTCCGGGCCCCGCGGCAGAGGACAGGGCGCCCGTGCCGGCGTCGGCCGCCGCGGTCTCCGCGGTGCTGCGGGCCTTCGGACGCTCCCCGCGCGACCTGCCCGTACGCACCGTCGTCTACGTCGGTGCGCACGCACCGGACCCCGCCCTCACCCCCGAACACGAGGGCTTCGCGGTCCGGACCGCCTCGGCGCCCGGCCGGGCCCTGCGCCTCGCCCATCAGGAACTCCACGACGGCACCGCGGACTTCGCGCTCGTCGCCGGGTTCGACGAGCCCGAGGCCGGGACCATCACGGTCTACGCGGTCAAGCGCGCCGCGGAGGCGGTCGCGGACGGCGACACCGTCCTCGGCATCCTCGACCCGACCGACACCGCCGATCCCGACTCCGCGCCGGAGCTGACGACCCTCACCCACGGGCACCGGGCCACCGACCCCGGTCGGCACCGGCTGCTGCTGTGGTCGGGCCGGGACGAGCGGGACGAGCAGCGGGTGCGCGGCGAACTGCTGCCCCTGCTCTCGGGCCTGCACCACGAGGCGTTCCCCGCGCTGCCCACCGTGGTGCCGTGCGGCACCGAGCCCGGACCGGTGCGCGCCGCCGCCGTCACCGTCGCCGCGCTGTCCGCCGCCGCGGTGCACAAGGCGAAGGCGGTCACCGCGGGCAGGCCCCGGCCCGTCGCCCTGCTCTTCCCGGGCCAGGGCTCCCAGCACACCGCCATGGCGGCCGGCCTGTACGGGCGGGAGCCGGTGTTCACCGCCGCCTTCGACGCGGCCCTGTCCCACATGGGCGACGAGGGCCCGCGGGTCCGCGCGGACTGGCTCACCGACGGCCGCCCGCTGATCCCCGTCGACGACGTACGCCGCGCCCAGCCGCTGCTGTTCGCGGTCGACTACGCGCTCGGCCGCATGGTGATCGGCTGGGGGGTGCGCCCCACCGCGGTGCTGGGCCACAGCGCGGGTGAACTCGTCGCCGCGACCATCGCCGGTGCCGTCGCCCTCCCCGACGCCGTCGCCATGGTCATGGAACGCGTCCGCGAGGCGGTGAAGATCCCGGCGGGCGGCATGCTCGCGGTCGCCGCGGAAGAACACCGCCTGCGCCCCTACCTCCGCGACGACGTGGCGATCGCCGCGGTCAACGCCAACCAGCAGACCATGCTGGCGGGTTCCGCCGAACCCCTGGCCGAGATCGCCCAGGCGCTGCGGGCGGACGGCCTCACCGTGGTCACCGTACCGGCGACCAGCCCCTTCCACTCCCCGGCGATGGCCCCCGCGTCACAGGCCGTGGAGGCCGCCTACCGGGACATCCCCCTGCGCCCGCCGACGCTGCCGCTGTACTCCGGGTACACGGGCGAGCTGCTGCGCCCCGAGGAGGCACTGAGCCCCCGCTTCTGGGCCCGCCAGATCACCGACACCGTGTACTTCAAACAGGCCCTGGAGTCCCTGCTAGCCGCCGACGACATGCTGCTGGTCGAGGCGGGCCCCCGGCAGACCCTCACCGCCTTCGCCCGCCGCCACCGCGCGGTACGGCTGGGCGCCAGCGCCGCCGTACCGCTGCTCCCGGGCCGCCCCGGTACGGCGGAGGCCGACCGCCAGTCGGTCCTCACCGCGGCGGCCAGGCTGTGGACCGAGGGCCACGTCCCCTCCCCGGTCGCGCTGTCCGCCCTGTGGACGTGGAGCGCCGACCCGCGCACCGGCGCCGAGACCGCCACCGCCGCCCCGCAACTCGCCGCGGCGACCTCATGGGGAGAATGACGGCGACGGGGGCGCTGCGCGTCCTGAGGGCGATCTACGGCACCCTGACGGCGGCCGGCCGCATGTACGTCTGGGTGCCGGCGGCGGACCCGCACCCCGGCCGCTCCGACCCCCCGCCCCGCCATCCCGAACGCCTGCGCCCCGACGTCCCCCTGACCGCGTACGAGCGCGCTCTGGAACGGGAGTTGACGGCCTCCGGGTGATCCGGAGCGCGGCCCGGTGCCGGGGAAGTCCCCGAACCTGACCACGTCCCGGGCGGCGAGGTTGCCGGAGGGCGGGAACAGCACCTCCGCCGCGCCCTTGTACGAGATGGGGAGCGCGGCGCTCTTCAAGTCGTACCAGGCGTGGATCCAGCTGCCCGAGGAGAGGGAGGAGGCGGCCTTCGCACTCGTCGCGTCCCCGGTCACCAGGCCGGCAGCCCTGCCGTCACCGGCCGAGGTACGCGTGCAGTGAACGCCGACGCAGTCGTGCCGGGGCCGTCGTGGAGTCCTTTCCGCGATCGTGACCGACACCCGCTTCAGGAGCGGGATCGCGTCCCTGCCGGGGAGTCCGGGCGCCGGTCCGGTGTCAGCGGTCGCCGACGACCGGCCGGTGGTCGACGCATATCGAGTCGGAGGCCGAGCTCGCGGTCTGCCGGCCCCTGATCTCCACACGTGCGCCGGGCTCGATGACGTCGTACACCCGCTTCCCGGCTTTGGGGGCGAGGGCGACCGAGCCCAGGATCTGGTCCTTGCCGAGAGAGGTGCGGTCGGCCGGTTCCAGCTCGAACATCAGGAGCCGCTCGTGGTGACCGCGGTCGGTGAAGGTGACCGCCCACCGCCTGGAGTCCGCGTGGGTGCCGATCTTGCCGGGGTGGACCTTCACCACGGGGTACTTGGCGGTGACCTCGACCGTCGTCTCGCCGAGCGGGCAGAAGTCCGCCGGCCCGGCGATGGGGAACCGCTCGCCCCCGATGGTCAGTGTGTGGGCGTCCAGGTCGACCGTCACCCGCTGGACGGGCGAGGGGGACCGGGCCGGTGGGGCCACGGCCGGCCTGATCGGGGCCGGCTCGTCGGGGGAGGAGCCGAGGGCGCCGGAGGTGACGGCGGTGAGGGCCGCCGCCGCCAGCGCGCCGGTGCAGAGCAGAACGCGTCGGCCGCCGCGGCGGCGCGCCGCCCGGCTCCTCACCTGTGCCCCCGTGGCCGGGGCCGGCGCCGCGCAGCGCGCGGCCAGGCCACGAAGCCGGGCGGACAGCTCCGTCTCGGTCAGCGGACGCGGTGGCGGCTGATCAGACACAGACTTCCTCCGTCGGGTGGGGTTCCTCGCTCACCGGGTGAGCTGCGAGTGCCCAACAGCCGCGTGCCGGGCGGGCCTTGGCGGTGCCGACGGCCGCACTGGTCTCGGCGGCCCGTGCAGAAGAGGTCGAACTCGTCCTCGGTCACCTTCTCGTGCTCCCTCTCACGGCGCGGGGCCTGTGAGGTACCGCCGGTGCGGCGGGATCATGCGGTCGTGGTCTGTCCGGTGGTGCTGTGCTCGAGCCACTGCTTCCAGGTCAGGTTCCAGTCGCCGTAGCCGTTGCCGGCGGCGACGGTGG